>JBAXPF010000217.1:0-7406 GCA_037132955.1 Verrucomicrobiota bacterium
AGCACCGATAGGTTCGAGTTGGCCTTCACCGCATAGGCGACCTCGTGTTCGACGCCGTCCAGCGCCGCATCAAGCCGTCGGAAGTGATCGATGATCGTGCCGCCCGAATAAACATAGAGCGGCGTGCCATGCTGCGCGGCCAATTCGTTGAGATCGACATCTTCGCAGTAAAGTGCCCCGTTTTTATATGAAAATCCATGCATCGCGCCACGGAGATACCCGTCAACTCGGCTCAGGTAAAGCCCGGAAATCCGCCCCACCCGGAGGGGGCGGGCGACATGCCGGGCATTTCCGCAGGTCAAGTTCCATAGGGTCGGGTTCGGTATCTGAGAGCCCCGCCGCTTTCCCGGTTGAGCCAAAGCGGTGTCGGCGTTCGTGCCTCACTCTGCCACCGCACTCCATGGAGGCGCCTGCATCTGACATTCAATAGGCTATTGGCGGCTTGCCACGCGAAACTTGCTATGTGCGCCCGATACCCACCGCATGGTGGGTTCGGCTGTTCCTAACATTATTGTCCGGCGCCCGCCGGGCACGCGCCGATATTGAGTTTGTCACCCACTGGGCGCGGCACCGCCCCGACCGGGTGCCGATAGAAAAACCTGGGTACAAGAATGAAGTCGCCCGCCCTGCCCGGGTCGGTGCCGGTCCCATGCGCCGGGGACCGCGGGGTGAGCTGGTAGTCGGAGTGCCCGGCATCGACAAAGCCAGCCGTGTCGGTCACCAGATTGTTAGTAGATTCGCCCGGTCCGGTGAGCACGGTCTTGGTGCCGGCGACGATATTGTTGACGACCTGAACCGTCGATGGAGTGCCGGCGATGCGCAGGAAGCTTGCGGATGACGCGCGCTCATTGATATAGGTGTTGTTCACAACATGCAACTCCTGCACGGCGACCATGGCAGTGAAAACGACCCTCCGGCATCCGGAGATGTTAGGGAATTGCATCGTGACGTGGGGGTGTCAGGAAGATCCTAATTCCCGATGCGATAGAGGTGGTTCTTGCCGCGGAGATACAGGGAGCCGTCCGCTGCCGCAGGCGAGGCAAAGCAACCTTCATCGAGTTGATTGACCGCGAGCGGTTTGGCGCTCGCGCCGGCAGCCAGCACGGTCGTTTTACCGCGCTGGTCGAAACAATAGACCCGCTCCGGGGTGGTCACCGGCGAGGCGGCAAATTGCCCCCCGAGCCGCTGCTGCCACTCGATCTTGCCCGTGGCGGTATCGACGCAGGTCAGGTTGCCATCGTCGGTCAGGAGGTAAAGGTTGGAGCCCACCAAAGCCGGCGAGGTTTTCCGGGGCACGCCCTCGGTAACCTTCCATGCCACGTGGCTTGCCGTCACGTCGCCCTGGCCGTCGGGTCGCACTGCCCAGATCTCGCTCTGACTGAGGCCGGTGCTGAAAAACAACAGTCCATGACCTAACAATGGGCGGGAAACCACCGAGTCGCCCGCGTGCAGTACCTTCCACAGTTCTTCACCGGTGGATGGATCGTAGGCGTAGGCGGCGTGGGATGCGGGACTGAACAACTGGGGACGACCCGCCACGTCAATGAGGATCGGGGTGCAGTGCCCCTTGCGTATCAACGGAGTGCTGAGGTGACTCAAGTCCAGCGATCGATTCCGCTGCCAGGTGGTCTTGCCCGTCGCCTTATTCAAGGCGGCAATGAATTGAACGTCACCGCCGGCAAAATCGAGAATGAGCAAATCGCCAAACAGAATGGGCGACGACGTAGGCCCATGGATGTGCGAGCAATGAAGATCGGTGCGCTCCCACAGCTTCTGTCCGCTGCGGGTGTCGAGACAGGCGGTGCCGTAGGTGCCGAAATGCAGGTAGATGCGATCTTGCTCGATGACAGGCGTGGGCGTCGCATACGTGTTGAGCGAATTGATGCTTTCCGGTTTGTCCACCTTGAAGACCTCAACGTCGTGGACGATCCGGCCCGTGGCGCGGTCACAGCAAACGGCGAAAAGCCGGCTGCCGTCCTCGGTGGCCGTGGTCACCCAAACCTGCTCCCCCCAGATGACCGGCGAGGAGTGGCCGGAATCATGAATGGGCGTTTTCCAACGGATGTTTTCCTGTTCACTCCATTTCAGTGGCAAGTCGCCAGCGACCGCGCTGCCATCCGTTGCCGGACCGCGGAATTGCGGCCAGTTGGCCGCCATACTCAGGCCCGCAAGCAACAATGTCGTGACTGCCAGGATGCAAAGCGGGGATCGGTTCTTCATTGTGTGGTTTGCTAGAAAATTGCCTTGGGAGAAACGGGACTTGGAAAAGTCCCGCGCCACAACTACTTCCGCCGAAGCCGCTTTCTTGCAATCGTCTGAAAGGCGGTATCATGCCAGCGCGTTCACGTAGGACGCCAAAGAGTCCACCTGCCACCACCCGCCATGCCCATCGACCTGCGCAGCGACACCATCACCCAGCCCACACCCGCCATGCGCGAAAGGATGGCGCAGGCCGAAGTAGGCGACGACATCTTTGGCGACGATCCCACCGTGCTGCGCCTGGAAGCGCGCGTTGCGGAAATCCTCGGCAAAGAAGCTGCCGTGTTCACTCCCTCCGGCACCATGGCCAAGCAGTTGGCAATTCGTGGCCACACGGAACCGGGCGACGAGATCCTCGTCGATGCCAATGCCCACATTTATTACTATTCCGGTGGCAGTGGAGATCATTTGCAGCACCATGCGGAAACTCAATGGCCGCTGACAAGTGGATCGATTCCGCAATATCCGCCGGCCCCGCGCCATCCGTCACGCCAGCCTGCTTTGAAAATCCAGATAGGTGAACTCGCGCAATATTTCCAGACGGCCGTCCGCATGTTGAAGCGCGATCGGCGGATGTTTCACCCCATTGAACAGGGTGGTTTTCACCATCGTGTAATGCGCCATGTCGTCGAACACCAGTGTGTCACCGGGCACCAGCGCGCGGGCAAAGGCAAAGTCGCCAATGACGTCGCCGGCCAGACAGGTCGGGCCTCCCAGTCGATAGAGCCACGGTCCGGACTCGCCGGCCGGGTGATAGCTTTCACCCTCGAAGGTTACCGCTGGCGTGGCTGCGGACGGCGCGGGATCTACCAGAAACACGTCCGGCCGATACGGCATCTCCAACACATCCGGCATGTGGGCGGTGGCGGATACGTTCAGAATGGCGTGGCGCAGGCCGGCGGATTCGAAAACATCCATGACGGTGGCGCGCAATACGCCGGTGTGGATGGCCACGGCCTCGCCCGGCTCTAACCAAATTTCCACGCCATAACGCTCGCGGGCCAGCCGCACCAGCCGGGTGAGCCGCTCCCGGTCATAGAACGGCTTGGTGATCCAATGGCCGCCGCCCATGTTCAGATAGGTGAATTGCGGCGTGCGCAAGAGGTGGCCGAATTTCTCCTCGATGGCGGCGAGGGTGGTTTCGAGTGCATCGGAGTTTTGCTCGCACAGCGTGTGGAAGTGCAGGCCCGATATTCCAGTTAGATCCGCGCCGGCAAGTTGTCCGGCGGTCATGCCGAGGCGGGATCCGGCGCCGCATGGGTCATACATCGCGGTGGGTCCGGTCGAACATTCCGGGTTGACGCGCAGGCCGCAGCGCAGCTCGCCGCGTTGGAAGCGCGGGTGCGCCAGCACTTGCCCGCGGAAGCGCAACCATTGTGAAAGTGAATTGAAATCCAAATGATCGGTGAACTCACACAGCGCGGCCACTTCCGCCGCGTCATAGGCGGGCGAGTAGGTGACGACGTGTTTTTGGAAATGCTCGTGGGCAAGGCGGGCTTCCCATAACCCCGAGGCGCAACAGCCATCGAGGTCGTCGCGCAGATAGGGAAAGGTCTTCCAACACGCAAACCCTTTGAGCGCCAGCACCAGACGACAGCCTGCGGCTTCCTTCACCTCGCGCAAAAGCGCGGCGTTGCGTTGCAGGGCGGGGATGGAGATGACATACATGGCGGCGGCCAAAGTCTGGCGAAGATGCCGCAGGGTTTCGATCAAAATCCGACGGGTGGGTGTTTTGGGGGACATTGGGGCAGCGCGCACCCATTGGGGAGCGTCGCCATCTTGGTGGCTGCATTCGGCATCCTGCCGAATGCTTTGGAGGATGCGGCTCAAGCAGTGGAGTTGATTTTTTCGTTTTTTGCCTCTTGCGATTTGCTGCGGGAGATATTCAGGCGTAGTGTCACCCGGTGGTTTTATAGAAGTGCCTCGCTCTTCCAATGGACCACCCAAGCCTCAAAGAAAGTTCCCGCCATGACGTCTGAATCGACCCCTCCCGATGACCTGAACCAAGCCAAGGTCCCGGCCTGGAAGAGGGTGGTGGCCCGCTATCAAAAGGCCTCGACCGGGCGTGCGATATGGCAGTTGGTGAACACGCTCGGGCCGTATCTGGCGCTGTGGTATTTGATGTATTTATGCCTCGGTATCTCCTACTGGCTGGTGGTCCCGCTGGCGGTCTTGGCCGGTGGGTTCATGGTGCGGGCCTTCATCATTTTTCACGATTGCGGGCATGGTTCGTTTTTCAAATCCAGGCGAGCCAATCATTGGGCCGGTTGCATCACCGGCGTGCTGACTCTCACGCCCTATTATCAATGGCGCTGGGAACATGCGATCCACCATTCGAGTTCCGGCGATCTGGACCGCCGTGGCACCGGCGACGTTTGGACACTCACCGTGGAAGAATACTTGCAGTCATCACGCTGGAAGAAATTTTCCTACCGGCTGGCGCGCAATCCGTTGGTGTTGTTCATTCTTGCGCCGCTGATCCTGTTTTTGGTCATCAACCGGCTGCCCAATTCCAAGGCGCCGTTCAGGGAGCGGATGTCGGTGCATTGGACCAATCTTGCCGTCATCTTGATCGCCGGCGGTCTGTGCTGGGTGTTTGGTTGGAAAGCCTATCTGGTCATTCAATTGACCGTGCTCATGGTCGCCGGTTCGGCGGGCGTGTGGTTGTTCTATGTGCAACACCAATTCGAGGGTGTCTATTGGGAGCGCAACGACAACTGGGACTACGCCACGGCCGCGTTGCAGGGCAGCTCGTTCTACAAATTGCCCAGGCTGCTGCAATGGTTCACCGGCAACATCGGCTATCACCACATCCATCACCTCAGCCCGCGCATTCCCAATTACAACCTCGAAAAATGCCACGAGGCCGAGCCGCTGTTTCAGACGGTCAAGCCCGTCACCTTGTTCGGCAGCCTCAAGTCGCTCACCTTCCGCCTGTGGGATGAACAACGCCATCGGCTCGTCGGCTACAGTCACCTCAAAACCGCGCGCTTGGAAAGACTGCTGTCCCGCCTCCACCACCGTTGAATTTGGGAGTTTGCATGGGGCTGATTCATGCTAGATTCCTGCCATGCGCACCGCTGTCTACGCCGGATCCTTTGATCCACCCACCAACGGGCACCTCTGGATGATCGAACGCGGACTCGAATTGTTTGATATCCTGATCGTGGCCATCGGCGAAAACCCGTCCAAGCATTACACCTTTTCGGTCGAGGAGCGGCTGCACTTGCTGCGCGCCTCCACCCAGGCCTGCGAGCGCCTCATCATCGTCCATTTCGACAACCGCTATCTGGTCGACTACGCCAAGCTCATGGAGGCCGACTACATCCTGCGCGGCATCCGTTCGACCTCCGACTATGAATACGAGCGGGTGATGCGCCACATCAACTCGGACATGGCACCGGAGATCAACACCGTGTTTTTGATGCCGCCGCGCGACATCTCCGAGCTGTCATCTAACATGGTCAAAGGCCTCACCGGCCCGCGCGGCTGGCAAGACAGCGTCCGCCGTTACGTGCCGCCACCCGTGCTGGAGGCCCTGGCCGCCCGCTTCACCGTTGCCTAGCACGGGGGGCGAACTCCATGGGGGAATTGGCATCAGATCGGGAAATGCCAATGATTCGATAGTTGGCTCACGCGAAGCCGCGAAGAATTTTTTGATTTCTGGCTTTCTTCGCGGACTTCGCGTGAATCTCTTTGAATGATTGAAACAGGCGCTTGGCCTGCGCCTCAGGATGGTTGACCCTGCCAGTTGGGTGGCGCACGCTTCCAGTTGGGTGGCGCACGCTTCCAGTTGGGTGGCGCACGCTTCCAGTTGGGTGGCGCACGCTTCCAGCATGCACCCTGCCGCATCCTGCGGCATGTTCTTCTCTTCACCCGCACCGGGGCAAAACAGGCAGGGGAGCCAGCCGAAAATTGGCTTGCGCCGGCACCTGCGCCCAACTACAAACGCCGCGACACGAGTTTCCAAAGCCATAGTGCGATAAATCTGCACCAAAACCGGAGAAACCCGAAAAGCCGCTGTAGCTCAGGGGTAGAGCAGCTCATTCGTAATGAGCAGGTCGTCGGTTCGAATCCGACCAGCGGCTCCATTGGAACTCAAAGGGTTACAACGAAATAAGCCTAACAATCTAACGGGCATTGTCACCGAAAAGTCACCGAATTCGACCGAACGGCACCGAATCCCGACAAGAGCCGCTTTGATTCGTTGCACCGTGGAACCGTCCTTGCCAGTGATCTTGGCGGTGTTTCTTACCGAATGCCCAATAGATGATCGTCGTTCAAGGAGCCTCTGGCGGAATGAAAACCGGCGGGGGATGATTGGCGGGAAGCCGTTCGACGTGCGGGGCGGCCGCTCCGCATGAGGCCATGAGCTTGATCATGTCTTCAAAAGTCATGTCCAACTCGGTGACCAAGCGGCGGTCAACAACGATGACCGCCCCGAGATGCAGGTGATTGGAGCAAATGAAGACATTGACGAGCTCGATACCATTCGGGCCGTGCAGGTGTTCCTTGACCAGAAACCCGTAGGTGTAAATCCCCGGGGCCGGATACTCCACCATCACCGCCTTGCCAAGGGTCTCGCCCGAGCCATCGCCAAACGGCCCGAGCAGTTGCTTGACCCCCGAGTAAATCGTGCGCGCCAGCGGGATCCGGCCGATGAGACCTTCAGTCCACTTCAAAACCAGCCTGCCCACGAAGGTCCGGCAGGTCAGGCCCACCAGATAGATCCCGATCAAAAACAACAGCAACCCCAAACCGGGCACCGGCTTGCCGATGATGCGCGACAGCATGGGACCCAGCAGGCCGTCGGTGAAATGAAACAGAATCTGGAGCACCTTGATGGTCACGACCAGCGGCACCAGCAGCACCACCCCTGTCAGGAATGTTTTCCGCAGGTGCTCCGTCAACGATCTGTCTTTGGCAACATGCATCCCGGCTATACTCCTGTCCAACGGGTTTCTTGCAGACTGACGAACTGAGGGCTGGCGTCAATGACGGATTTTTCCAAACGTTCGTGCCTCCACCAACGCACTGCCGTCATTTGGGTGGTGTGGCCGCAAGCGGAAACCGAAATTTGATCTCACTTGTTAGTTAGATTAACCACAACCGAGCGAAGCGAGATAGCCTGACTGACTGAAATTCAA
>JBAXPF010000218.1:0-7355 GCA_037132955.1 Verrucomicrobiota bacterium
ACTTTTTGGCTCGCCTCCAACCGTTGAGCCGCCTCCACCAGTTGGTCCGCATGCGGCACCGCAGCCAGCGCATGCTCGCCCGCTGCCTTGGCACGCTCCATGCCGGGGCGGTTGGCGGCTTGTTCTAACAATTGGCGGGCCGCCTCTGCGGCGGTCTGCGCCTCCTTGGTGGAAGTGGCCGCGAGCCTTGCGGCTTCGAGCGCGCTGAGTTGGAGTTTCGGATCCTTGTCGCGGGTGATGCGGGCGTCCACTTTGGCGAGCGTGGCGGCCTCGGCCTTTGCGGCGCGGTCGAGTTCTTCGCTGGCAAGCGCCAGGGTGTCCTTGGTGAGACGGTCGAGCTCTGTCCGCATCTCCGGATTGTCAGGCAATTTCGCCTCCAGTTCCTTGAGCAATTCCTCAGCGGATTTTTCGGCCATCTGGGCGAGCATCTCGGCCTTGGCATAGGCTTGGTCGAGTTGATCCTTGAGCCCCGCCTCGGTTTCCGCCTGGCGCAGTGCGGCGCGGGTCTGTTCGGGGTTTTTCCCTTGTTCCAAAGCGTCGTAGTGGCCGGCGATGAGCTTCAAGGCATCCACCACTTTTTGTTCCAGCTCGACGGCGCGATCGAGATCCACTTGCTGCTGTGCGGCCTCCAGTCCCTGTGTCACGGACAACAAAGCCGCCTCCGCCTGGGGTGGCGGGTCTTTGAGCATCGCCAGCGCATCATCGGCGTCGCGCATCCGCTCGCGCTCCTCTTTCTTCATCAGCGTCTGCTGGTTGGCATCGGCACGGATCAAATCCTTGAGAATGTCTATCCGGCCATTGATCTGCTGCTGTCTGACATGCTGCGGGCGCACCTGGGTGGTATTGTCCTCAGGCGAGGCGCTGGCGGCTTTGGCCGCCTGTTGGTTGGAATCGGTTTTCAAGGCCGCCTCTTCCTTGGCGAGGGCGAGGGCGAGTTCACTGATGTTAGGCGTGAGTTTCGCTAGATTCTTGCGGGCCGCTTCCATCGGATTGCGCAACAGTGCGACGGCGGCCCGCAGCTTGCCCGCCACCTGCTCCAAATCGGCGCGCGCGACGTGTGGCGAGTGCCGGGATTTCCTGCGTTCGCCCATTTCAAAGGTCGCCGCGCGGAAGGGGGCGCTGTCCGGGATCTCATCTAACAAAGCAGCCGCGGCCGCCACTGCCTTGCGGGCCTCCTCATCCTTGAGTGCCAGACGTTTGACTTGACCCGGAGCCATCTGCAAGCGGGTGGAGAGCCATGCCCAATCCCGTGGCATCGTGGTGCGGGCGTGCGGCATCCGCACTTCCCAGCGGTCCAAGGTGACCAGCGCGCCGATGCCATCCAGCAATTCCTGCAGGTTGTGGCCGCACTCCAGGATCCGCAGGGCTTGGTCCATCACCTCGAGACGGGTGGCGGTCATTTCCGTGCCGTCGCCGTGAGACAATGCCTGCACGGACTGTGTGGCCACGGTGGCGCGGCGCAGGTCGCCCACATAGGCGGCGTCGGCCAAGGCACGCACTTCCTCAAGGTCGGCATGGGCTTTGAAAATGTCGCACATGGCAGTCCACCGCGCCTCGGCGAGGGCGCGGCGGTCCTCGGCAGTGAGTGTGGAGAACTTGGCGACAGCAGCCAACTCCGCGCGCAAGGTGTCCACACAGGTCCACGTCGGTTCCAATTCCTCAATGGCATACTGATGCATGCTGGCCGCGAGGCCAATCGGCGTGGCCGTGCCTCCCACCGGAATTTTGCCTTTGGCGACAATGGTTTCCTGGGCGAGTTTGGTGAGGAGCTCCTTGGTGCGGATGCTTCCACTAACGAATTGGCCAAAGTTGCGGGCGAAATCCTCAAACACCCCTTCCAAGCGATCGTCCGCCGGCTCCTCGGACAAGGCCCGCTCCATCTTGTCGCGCGTCCAGGCGATAAAGTTGCTGTTGAGCAGTCCCTCCGCGTTTTCGGCAAGCGGCCCGCCCGTGACCTTGAGCGAACCCAACACGGTGTCCAGGTTTTTGCTGACACCCAGCACCGCGTGCAAGCGGGTGGCCACCTTGCCCCAGGTCTCCGGGGTCACACTCACGGTTGTTAGGTCGCGAACCCGGCGCTGCTCGGAGGAGAGCAACAGGCCCAACTCGACCACCACATCGATCTGCTCAGCGGACAGGTTGAACTGTTGGATTTGCCGCGCCATTTTCGTTAGATAATTCGCCCGTGCGGCCCGTTGGAGGATCTCGGCGCTGAGTTCACGCGCGGCGGGCAGCGCCGGGTTGGCATTGAGGATGGCAAAATACTTGGCCGCCGGCTGGGCGGCATCGTTGTAGCTGCGGCTCAGCATGCGCCCTAGCAGAACCAGATCGGAGCTTTCGTGGTTGGCCGGAGCGTCGCGCAACGGGACATCCAACGCCAGCCACGCCTGGGACAGCTTGACTTGATAGTCCGCATAGGCCGCGGCATAGGCCGTGAGCACCTGTGGCCGGCCCGGATCCGCATCCTGGGTCTGCTCAAACTTGAGCTGCGCGATGCGGGCGGCATCTTCCAGTGCCGCAGCGGCAGCCGTGAGGCTTTTCATCGCTTGATCGAGGGCCTGGCGGCTGGCCAGGCCGGCATAGTGCTTCATTTCCAGCGCCGCAGCCACCACGATGACGCAAGCCGGTCGGGACTCGGCCTTGCTGCCCTTGAGGTCGATGGCACTGAGCTTGGTGGTGATCAAGTCGCCGGCCTTGACGCCTTCTTCAGTCAGATCCCAGTCGCGTTGCAGTGGCAAAAACAAGGCAACCGCATCGGACCCGCTCCGCATCACGGTGCCGGGCGCAGCCGTGACCCCGCTTCCGACATCATACAGCACACGCTCCTTCCACTCACCCTCGTTGACCTTCACCGACTGGACGATGCGTGCCAGACCGATGTCGTCACGGGCATGGGCGACGAGTTTCACAAGTTCATCCGCCGGCGAGACCACATCATTTTCCGGTTGCTCGATCACAATGGTGGGTGCCAAGTCGAGGTCGGCGCGCAACTCATACTCCGGACTGAATTTGTTAGCAAAGCCGGTGCCAGCGGCGATGAGATGGACCCGGTAACTTCCCGACGCGGTGAGCGGAACCTTTGCGGATAGCCGCCCATCGGGCAATGCCACCAACGGGATCACACTCGTGGCCTTGCCGCTGTCGAGGCGCAACTCACCACTCTTCACCTGTTGGCTGGGGGTGATTTTCAACTCAACCTCGCTGCCTTCCAACGCGGCAAGCCCGCCCCCATCCTCCGTCACCGTCTTGGACGGCAGCTTGGAATAGCCTGGAAATTGATAGATTTTCTCAAACGCGACCTCGTGTGGACGGGCGACGGCAGTCAGGTCGTAGCGGCGGGTGAGCGCGTCGCCGGCCTGCACCCGGTAGCGGACGTTCTCACGCCCGACCTGAACGGTGGTGGCGAAGCGGTGCCCGCCTAACGGAATCATCTCCGTGACATGGCGCCCCTCGACGGTGGCTTCAGTTTCCAGCTTGGCCGTGGTGGCCTGCTCACCTTTCAGTTCAATGACCAAACGCACCGCATCGCCTTGCGGCACGGTTTGGTTGCCGGGATTCGGCTCGATAAGCACAATCTGGGTGGCGGACACCCGGTCGAGATTGGCGCCGGGCATCAGCGCCCGCAGAAACAATGACCCGAAACGGAAGCCACTCAGCACCATCAATGCCACCACCACCCCGCCGATGATCGCGGCCACGTTGATGTAGCGCTTGAGCAATTTCACAGGCAACAGCGACTCCACCCGCAAATCCTGAACCCGCGCCGACACGTCCGATTGCACCAGCGCGCGGAATTGTTCGGAATCAAAAATGGCCCCCTTGGCATGGCCGAGTTCGACCGCGGAAAGCAAATCCTCGCGCAGCTTCGGCTCGGCGTGTTCCACGATGCGAGCGATCTGCCGTTCGTCCGGCGCATGCAGCAACGGCCGCAAAACCTGCCACCACACCGCGCCTAACACCGCCGCATAGGCCGTCCCGCTCAGCACCCAGCGCACCGTGTCCGATAACAACGGAATCCAATAATCCACTGCCGCCACCACCAGCATCGCCACAATCAAAGTGGTCACCGTGGCCAACACCCCGCGCAGCACAATGAGCCCCCTGCGGCGGCGCGCAAAAGCCCGTAGCTTTTGCAGAATGACGGGATCAAGATGGGAATTCATTGGGCAGATAGGGCGGGTCCTGATTGGGGGTGAGCCACCTTAACGTGGCAAACCGCCTGCTTCTTTCGCCAATCTGTCGGAGAGGCTCCCCAACCGCCCGCATGCCCCATGACCCCATCAAGACAGCCACAGCGGGACTGGCCGATTTACCTTCTGCCCACCCTCACCTCAGCCCGGTCGCTTGTCCAAGCCGAAGGCATCGTGGACGGCGCGGGCGGCGTCTTCGATGCGCGTTTCATCGACGGTGACCGCAATCTTGATTTCCGAGGTGGTGATCATGCCGATGTTGATGCCGGCGGCACCCAAAGCCTTGAACATGGTGGCGGCCACCCCGGAATGCGAACGCATGCCAATGCCCACCGCGGAAAGCTTGGCGATGCCGCCCTCGGTCTCCACCCTGGCATTGGGGCCAAGCGCGGCGATGACCGGCTTGAGTGCGGCCTGCGCCTTGCCCAGGTCACTGGAGTTCATCGTGAAGGAATGCCGCGCATAGCCGTCGTGAGCGATGTTAGAAATGATCATGTCCAGATTGATCTCCGCCTCGCCCATGGCACCGAGGATGCGGCCCGACATGCCGGGTTCGTCCGGGATGCCGGTGATGGTGACGCGGGCTTGGGAGCGTTCGATCGAGACGCCGCGAATGACGACGTTTTCCATGTTGGGATGTTCTTCTAACACGAGAGTGCCGGGGTTGTCGTTGAGGGAGGAGCGGACTTCGAAAATCACGCCGAATTTCTTGGCAAATTCGACCGAGCGGGATTGCATGACCTTGGAGCCCGAGGAGGCCATTTCCAACATTTCGTCGTAGGAAATTTCCGGCAGCTTGCGGGCGTTTTTGACCACCCGCGGGTCGCAGGTGTAAACGCCGTCCACATCGGTTAGAATCTGGCACACGTCCGCCTTGAGGGCAGCGGCCACGGCAATGGCTGTCAAATCCGACCCGCCGCGGCCCAGGGTGTGGATCATGCCTTGGGGGGTGACGCCTTGGAAGCCGGCGACGACGAGGGTTTTGCCCTCCTCGAGGAACTGCCGCATCAACGAGGGGTCCATGTTGAGAATGCGGCCGCGGGTGTGCGAACCGGTGGTGAAGATGCCGGCCTGCCGACCCGTGACCGAAACCGCCTCTACGCCCAGGTCGTGCAGCGCCATGGTGACCAAGGCGATGGATTGTTGTTCGCCGGTGGAGAGCAAGACATCGAGTTCGCGTTCCTGCGGGTTTTTCGACAGATCGCCCGCCATTTTGATGAGCCCGTCGGTGACGCCGGACATCGCTGAAACCACCGCCACAACCTGATTGCCGGCGTCGCGGGTGCGTTTCAAGCGCGCCGCCACGTTGCGGATGCGATCAAGGGTGCCGACGGAAGTGCCGCCGTATTTTTGGACAATCAGGGCCATAGGGCGCGGCAGTCAAGACAAGCCGCAGCCGGATGGCAAGATCATTTTGCGCCCCGGTGGATGGGAAAATTTCATGGAGTCCCGGCCTTGAGGTTATCTAGCAGCAACTCCATGACTGTTTGCGTGGATTGCGTCTGGGGCGGCGTGCCAGTCAGAAGTGACGTTGGCCGAGCTTGTGAACGGTGCGGGCTGATTGACTTAACCACCGCAGCAGAGTGGAATTTCCTGATGTGTTAGAGCTTTATCTTTTGGCAAGCGATGCATCTGAGCCTATACTGCGACGCATGAAGCGCATTTGCTGGCTATTCCCTGTGGTTGTGCTCTGTCTATGCAGCCTGCAATGCTACCCGATCGGCCCCAGCAGTGGCGGCCCGGACACCTGGCAAGACTGGTCCCCGCCGGTCCCGCTGCAAGGCGGCCCGGTCACGCCAGCCGCGTTGCTGCGCGAGGTGCACTTGAAACCCGACATGGTGGCGCGCGGCACCTACGGACGCAAGGTTGTTAGACCGATGAACCCGCGCTACATCACCATCCACAGCACCGAAAACCGAGACGCCGGTGCCGCCCAACATGCGCTGGCCCTCAAGCGCGGCACCCTCCGCTCCGGCAAACACCCTGGCGGCAACCGCATCGGCTTTCTCATCTGGCACTTCAGCGTGGACGACCACGTGGCAATCCAACACATGCCCACCAACGAGCAAGGCGAGCACGCCGACTTTGATGGCCCCGGCAACCGTTTGTCCATCGGCATCGAAATGTGCGAGAATCGCGGCAACAACTGGCAGGTGACCCTGGACCACAGCGCCAAGCTCGCCGCCTATCTGATGTGGCGCAACCATATCCCTCTCGGCAACGTCGTACCGCACTACCACTGGCCGCGCCACGGCAAATATCCGCCTAACAAAAATTGTCCGCACCTGCTGCTGGAAAACGGCAGGCCGGGTGCTAAATGGCGGGCATTCCTCAACCGCGTCGATTTCCACTACCAGCGGATCACCACCCCCCCTTGAACCGATGACGCACAAGCACGGCAGCCCCACCAACCCCGGTGTCCAACTCGATCCCGGGGTGTTCTATGTCTGCCAGCGCTGCGCGGCCTGTTGCAAATGGCCTGGGGATGTCAGGTTGGAGGCGCATGAAGTGATCCACATCGCCGCGTTTCTCGACCTAACAGTCCAGGAGTTCATCGACCGTTACACCCGGCTGCGCAGCAACCGGCAGGGACTCTCACTCATCGAGAAGCCCGACCATGAGTGCATCATGCTCGATGGCGACGCCTGCCGGATTCATCCGGTCAAGCCCGAGCAATGCACCGGCTTTCCCAACCGGTGGAATTTCCCCGGCTGGCGGGAAACCTGCCAGGCCATTGCGGTGGCGGCGGGTTAGGCCGGTGGCGGCTGGCAAGGGTGGCGCGTCCTGTGGCGTTGGAATGGGCGCGGATCTGGCGGCGGGACGCCGCCCACCACGGCTTGCCGCGAGACGCGGCAGCCACGCGAGGCCACGCGCGGATTCCGGTGGCAATCGCTTCATCCATCTCCTCAAGCGACAAACGCACGGCTGCTTTGGGCAACAGGTTTTTCAAGTCTCCGAGGGTCGCTAGGCCGACCGGGTTGAGCTCGATCCGCCCGCTTGGCAATCGCTTGAAATCAAGCTGATGACCCGGCTTGAGCCCAAGCGTCTCGCGTACGGGCAGCGGTATGGTAATTTGGCCTTTACTGGTGAGTGTGGCAATCATGGCTGACTTACCGAACGGTAAGGAGGACGAGGCACTTGCCAAGTGCCGTGTGCAGAAATGTG
>JBAXPF010000219.1:0-7257 GCA_037132955.1 Verrucomicrobiota bacterium
TTGTAAAGTTTGCTGGCGTTGGCAGCGCTGGTGGTCCCTAACACGCGGTCCTCGGGCAGCGGTTGATAGGCACGGTTGGCCAACGGCGTCTTGCCGGTGACAAACTCGGTGAATACCGCCTGCTGGCCCTTGCCCGAACTGCCGAAGTTGGTCGGGTCCGGCGCAATCGACGAAACAAACCAATCATCGAATAACAAATGATTGGCACAGTAGGAATCGTCATACTGCAGGTTTTCAGTGAGTCCGGCATCGGCGGCATTGACAACCGCATTGGCAGGCAGCAGCGGGGTGGCGTCGGAGTTGCCAATCAGATTGAAGGCATAAGGCGGGATCGGGTTCTCATAACGCAGATCCCAATTGACCAGTTCACCTAACGACGCCAGCGGCCGCGAGGGCAGTTCGTCAATGACACAGCGCGAGAGTCCGTCAGCCTTGTTGAAACCGGTGACGATGTAGCCGCGACCGGTGCTGTCGCTGGCGTTGGGCAGCAAGCTGTCGCCGCCCGGCGCGTGTTTGACGAAGCTGTAGTCGAAGGGGGAATTGACCGGGTGGGCGGTGCCGCCGTAGTGGCGGTGGATGGTGGTTTCCACCTCGTCTTTTCTGCCCATGGCGGTGTAATTGACGAACGGGCTGGATTGGACAAAGCCTTTGGCGGCGATATGAGTGCGGCTGGCCATGCGGGCGCCAAAGATCGTTGAGAGGAACGGGATCGGATTGGTCAGACATTGGCCGAGGGTGCCCTCGGCGAGTTGGGTCAGGGGTTTATAGACCACATTGGCAATTTCCGGTGTGTATACCATGCGATAGGCCAGATCCCAACTGCCATTGACCGACATGTCCAGATAGATGCCAACCCCGTCGGCACCGAAGTCATTGTAGGACGTGTCGAACTTGGCGTCGGCCTTGATGGTGGCGGTGCGTGGCAGTGCGGGTGTGGCACCGGTGTTATCCTTGACGGGAAAATAGTGCCCCCCGCCATTGCGGTATCCGGGTTGCAGTTCGATCGAGGCATTGGAGGGCACCGGCGCGGTGGCCGCCGGGCTGAAGAGCCGGGTCTCACCCGGCTTGAGGATGAAGGAGGATTTGATCTCGTAGCTGAGGCTGCCTGACCCGAGTGCCGGAGAATTGTTAGAATTGCCGCCCATCACGCTGTTGTAATTGCCATTGGAACTGCCGTTGATGGTATAGCGGAGGGCGGCTGGAATCGGCTTCGGAATGCCAAAGGAGAGGTTCGGTGAGGTGATTTCCATGTTGTAGGGATTCCACATTGTGATCACCGGGGTGAGCAACAGTCGCGGCTCAAGCTTGTTAGGGTCGGAGAGTTCGCCGGCGCTGTGGGAAAACACCCACTGCATGCGCGCAATGACCGGCAGGATGCGCACCTTGTGGAGGAAATTATAGCTGTTGGCGGCATCGAAGATGGCCACCGAATAGGTGGGGGTGGTCATTTTGCCGGAGGTCGAGGCGGTTAGCCGCTTGTAGTGGGTGGCATAGTTCATCAGGTTTTCCCAACTGCAGACCGGGCCGTGTTGATAGATTGGAATCGTATCCCCGCCGCGGTAGGTCGCCCACGGGTAAAGCATCGACCCGGCGGGCACCGCATTGCCCGGTGCGGGACGTGTGAACTGCGCATCCAGCGTCGGCGTCAGGCGGAACAGGGGCAGATTCGACGTTGCCTGGCTGTCCCAGCTTTCAGACAGCAGTGAAAAGTCCTTGCGCCAGGCTCCAGTGGCCGTGTTGGTCAAGAGTCCGACTGAAACCGCCGACAGGTCGTGGAAAAATTGCCGCGAGGTCGCGAGGACACCCCTGCTCGCGATCAGATCGGCTTGGCGCAAGGTGATCGACTTGGCGGCGGGCGCGGCATCGACTAACAATGAATTGAGACGAAACGGAAGAGGATCGGCGACAGCGTGGGACTTGGTCTGCACCGCCCAACGGGCAGCCGACTTCTCGGGTTCCGGCTTGTAAGGACGTGGCAGCCGGGCTTTTTGGTTTTCGCCGCCAATCCACCATGCGATGCTGCCTGACTGGCGACCCGCGCTGATAGGGGTAGGAACCAAATGGATCTGGAGTTCGTCGCGCCCGCTGCCGCTGCCAAGGGAACCCGCACCGAGCACGGTGACTTTGTTAGAGCTCGGGGCGGTCTCCGGCAGGGTGGCGGGATCGTAGCGGTTGCCGGAGGTTAGCCAAGCGATGAAACGCTTCTTTTTCTCGGCGCTGTAATTGGTGCCTGGAGCTTTCGGACGAGCGGCAAAAGTGCCCTTGACTTCGTGGTCATCGCCTTGCCAACTTGTCCATACTCCGAGCACCGGCGGGTTTTTTTTGTCGAGGACGTCGGCACGGGCGGTCACCCGGGTATCGGATCCGGCCTGGCGTTGAAGTTCGCCGATGGCGAGGAGCAGCGACAGCCGGGCATTGGCATGGGCAACGGCGTCGGCCTCACCATGGGCCGAGTTGCGCTGTGAGATGCTGGCAAGCGACAATAGCCCGACCGCCAGCAGTGTCAGAAGGATCATGAGGGCGAGCGTGACAACCAAGGCGAAGCCATGCTTGGAGCACCACAGCGGGCTCGCGGAGGGCTGGGGATGGGTTGTCATTCGGATGATGCGGCTAAGAGTTTGAAACTTCGAATGCCCGCGCACAGGACACATTCCTACGCTCGGGCCGCTCCGCGGCAAGTACGATCTCGCAGTTGCTGGAGAAAGTTGCCAATGCGTCGGCAATTGGCTTCATCGAACATGCCGCACCACGCCACCGAGAAGACGAATTTCGCGCCGGGCGCAACCTGCTGAAATTGGATTTTTCGATGCTGTTGCTCCTCACGTCATATTGGCCAGCATGGCCTTCCAACCATTGCAGGAAGGGCATTTCAGCGCCGCGCGCTTCTTCGAAAATCGGTTTTGGACCACCGCTTGCCAGTGAAGATTGCGCTTGCGCAGCGATGCGCCGCAGACCTTAATCCGGCAGTGCCGATTGGCACAGTCATTGCCGTTTTGCAGCCCCAAGCCCCCACCACCTAACCGATGCATCCTCGATTCCAGATTTCGCGCCGCTCGTTTCTCCACCGTTGTGCCGCCACCGCCGCGGCGACGGGTCTGCCCATGTGGTTCGTTGAGCGCGAGTTGGCGCTGGCCGCGGAACCTGCCAAGGTCTTATCTCCGAATGATCGCCCATCCATTGCGCTGATCGGCTGCGGTGGCCAGGGCTGTGGCGACGCGAGGGATGCCATGCGCTTCGGCAACATCGTGGCAGTATGCGATGTGGACCAGGGGCATGTCGAGCGCGCCGCGAAGGATTTCACCAAGGATGGCAAGGTGCCGGAAAAATTCAGCGATTTCCGCAAATTGCTAGAGCGCGACGACCTCCACTGCATCATCAACGGCACGCCGGACCATTGGCACAGCTTGGTCAACATCGCCGCGGCCAAGGCAAAAAAGGACATCTATTCGGAAAAGCCCCTGACCCTCACCATCGATGAAGGCAAACACGTGGTCAAGGCGGTGCGTGACAACAAGGTGGTCCTGCAGACCGGCACCCAGCAACGCAGCAGTGAACGTTTTCGCATGGCTTGCGATTTGGTCCGCAACGGCCGCATCGGAAAACTCAAGGAAGTGCCCGTGTGGCTGCCCGCCGGCCGGCGTGAGGGCCCATTCGCCAGCAAACCGGTCCCGCCGCAACTTAACTGGGATTTCTGGCAGGGGCAGGCACCCAAGGTGGATTACGTGTCCGAGCGCTGCCACGTGTGGTTCCGTTATTGGTATGAATACTCGGGTGGCACCATGACCGACTGGGGTGCCCATCACATGGACATCGGCTATTGGGCGATCGGCCTGCCGGCACCCACGCAGGTGGAAAGCAAGGCTCTATCCATCCCGATCCCCGGTGGCTACACCACCATCGCCGACTACGAGGTGAAGTTCACTTACCCTAACGGCGTGGTATTCAATGTCCGCTCGACCCGCGATGACGATCCGTTCGGTGGCACCGTCAATCCGGCCGGCCAGCGCAACGGCATCCGCTTTGAAGGCAGTGACGGCTGGATCTGGGTCAATCGCGACCAGCTCAAGGCCATCGACCGCGAAGTGCTCAGCAAGCCGCTGCCGGAAACCGCCGAGCGCCTGTTTGTTAGCAATGATCACAAGGGCAACTTTTTCGATTGTGTGCGGTCCCGCAAGGATCCGATCTGTGACGTGGAAGTCGGGCATCGCTCGGCTTCGGTGTGCCATCTCGGTGCCATCTCGCTGCGCACCGGCAAATCCCTCCAGTGGGATCCGGCCAAGGAGGAATTCACCGGCGAGAACGCCGCCGAAGCCAATGCCCATGTCACCCGCGAAATGCGCAAGCCCTATGACTACAGCTTCGTGGGATGAGGAAATCGAGTCAGAGTTGTTAGTTTCACTGGTGAGAATATGGGGCTTTGTAGAGCGGCGGTCTATGACCGTCGCTCTGACCGTCGCGAGCGAAGAAGCATTGGCAGACGGCGGTCACAGACCGCCGCTACAGCGCGCCAGCGCCCACGCGGCGTGTTCCGCAATCAGCGGGTCCGGATCATTGGCCGCCCGCCGCAGGCTAGTTAGATCAGCGGCGCCACCGGTGTTGCCGAGGGCCACGCAGACGTTGCGCAAAAATCGCGGCCGTTTGAGCCGCGCGATTGGCGAACCCGCGAAAAGCAAGCGGAATCCCGTGTCATCAAGGTCGAGGAAATCCCGCAACCGGTGTGTGAAGATCGCCGGCCGTGCGTGAAATGCGAGCTCACGGGACTCCACCGCGAAGCGGTTCCACGGGCATGCGTCCAGACACTCGTCACAACCGAAAATCCGGTCGCCCAGCGCGACGCGGAATTCCTCGGGAATCGGCCCCTTGTATTCGATGGTCAGATAGGCAATGCAGCGGCGGGCATCCACGCGGTGGGGAGCGGTGATGGCCTGGGTCGGGCAGGCGCTCAGGCAGCGGGTGCAGTTTCCACAGTGGTCGCCCTGGGGGGCGTCCGGCGGCAGCTCCAGTGTTGTTAGAACTTCCGCCAGGAGAAACCAGGTGCCGAGCTGGCGGTGGATTTGCAGGCTGGATTTTCCGTTCCAACCGAGGCCGGCATCGCTGGCAAAGTCGCGTTCGAGCACGGGTCCGGTGTCCACATAACACCGCTGGACTCCGCCCAATGCCCGCAGCGCGGCATCAAAGTCTGCCAGGCGTTGCGCAATCAGTTCATGATAGTCGTCATTCCACGCGTAACGGGCGATGCGGAAACCGCCCGCAGCGGGTTGGGGAAATGGATGACTACCATTATAGTAGTTCATGGCCAGGCAAATCACCGACTGGCAACCGGTCAGGACCTCGCGGGGATCGCAGCGGCGTTGCGGGTCGCGCGCCATCCAGGCCATGTCGCCATGGCAGCCATCGTCCAGCCACTGGCGGAAGATCGCGGCGTGGCTGGCCTCGTGGGCGCGGGCGATCCGGCACGCGTCAAAGCCGAATTCCGCGGCCAGGGATTTCACGGTGTTTTGCATGGCGCCTTAGGCTGGGTCGGCGAAAAAGTAACGGGCGCTTTCGAGGATGCCGGCGGCGATTTCGCGACTGCTGAGGCCGGCGGTATCGACCGTGAGATGAGCGCTTTCACGATACCAAGGTTCGCGTTCCGCGAGCAGGTTCTTGATGCGGTCCGCTGGATCAGCGGAATGCAAGAGTGGGCGCTCGGCGTTATTGCGGGTGCGGTTGAGAATCACGACTGCCGGCGCGCACAACCACACCACATATCCCAACCGCTGTAGCCACGCGCGGTTTTCCGGGCGGCTCACCACGCCGCCGCCCGTGGCAATGATGTGGCCGGACTCGGGGGATTGTGCCAGTTCCTCCAGCAATCGGCTTTCCATGTCGCGGAAAGCGCTTTCGCCATCCTCCGCGAAAATCCGGGTGATGGGCTTGTCGGCGCGTTCCTCAAGGATTGCATCCATGTCCACTAGCGGATAGCCCAGAAGCCGGTGCAGTTCACGGCCCACCGTGGATTTGCCACAGCCCATGAAGCCGATGAGGACGATGTTGTTGGGAACGCTGGCAGGGTGCTGCATGGCTGGAGCATAGCCTGATTCCGCCGCATCGCGAAACCGCAAAATCAGGAATCGCCATCCGGCGCAACCCGTGCCAGGATCGTGGCGTGCCTGAGACCCGAATCATACAAGTCGTCGATGATGACATGAAGGACGCCTTGCGCGAGGCCTGTGCCTTGTTGCTGCAGGGGGAAATCGTCGCCCTGCCCACAGAAACCGTCTATGGACTGGCCGCGGATGCCTTCAATCCGGCGGCCGTGGCCAAGGTGTTTGCCGCCAAGGATCGCCCGTCGTTCGATCCGCTCATCGTCCACATCGCTGCGCGCGGCGACTTGAAAAGCGTGGCCATCGTGCCGGATGATATCCTGGATACCGTGGAGAAACTAACAAAAGCGTTTTGGCCCGGCCCGCTCACTTTGATCCTGCCGCGCCATCCCGATGTGCCGGACATCGTCACCAGTGGCTTGGCCACCGTGGCGGTTAGGCAGAGTGCCCACCCGGTTTTTCGGGCCATCAACAAGGCGCTGGGCCATCCGATTGCCGCGCCCAGTGCCAATCGCTTCGGCAGCATTTCCCCCACCTCTGCGTCCGCCGTCATCAAGGAACTTGGCGGACGCATCCCGCTCGTCGTCGATGCCGGCGCCTGCAGCGCAGGCCTCGAAAGCACCATCATCTCCATCGAACCCCGCGCTGGAAAAAAACCGGTTTTCCGCCTGCATCGCGCCGGTCCTATCACCAAGGAGCAGCTCCAGGAGTTTGGCAAGGTCGAAAAAGCCCGCGAGATCGCCGGCCAGGTTTTGTTAGCTCCCGGCCAACTCGCCAGCCATTACGCGCCAAAGACTCCGCTTGTATTGTTAGAAAAACCGGAGGATTTCCACCCCGAGGAGGGCAAGCGCTACGGGCTGCTCAGCTACACCGGTGACGACGACGGCCCGTATGTGACCCTCCACGACTGGGAATGCATCGAAGCGCTCAGCCCCGGCAGTGGCAAGCTCGCCGAGGCGGCGATCCGCTTGTTCTTTGTCATGCGCACCCTCGATGAGGCCGGCCTCGATGCCATCATCGCCGAACCGGTGAGTGAAACCGGTCTCGGCGTCGCCATCATGGACCGCCTCCGCCGCGCGGCAAGTTAGGAACGGGACTTGCCAAAGCCCGCATCGGGGCGGGACGCCGCAATCACGGCCTGCCGCGGGACGCGACAGCCACGTTGACCGTG
>JBAXPF010000220.1:0-7236 GCA_037132955.1 Verrucomicrobiota bacterium
TTTCCTTCTTTTTTTGAAGGGGGGCCATCTGAAGGGGGGGCAGGGCAGGCTGGCGTGTGTCCGGCCCTGCAAACCCGGCGCCCCCGCTTGTGTTCCCTCCCCACAAGGGGGACCGAGGCCGCCCGCCTGTGATCTTCATAAGCAAACGGGCGAGCCGCCCGTTCCCCGCTTGGCCCGTCCCCCTCTCCAAGCCGACTCCATAACAATCAACTTGGCTTTCCCACCATATCCCCCCAAGCTCCGCTCATGGCCAATCTGCTAGACCCCACCGCTGTACCGATGGAACGCGATTTCACCGCCGGGATGGTGCGCCCCGGACGGCGGCGTTCGTTTACGGGATCCACCGGTGATCCGGCCGTCGACCAACGGATTGAGGAACTGGCCGCCAGCATCCCGGGCGTGCGCGACCCGGAATTGTTAGTGGAGATGCTCATGACCAGCGCCCGCACCGCCCGCATGGACATTGCGGCCGGCGAGTTCAAGTTATTCAACCGCACGCTCAAGGAGATGCGCCGCGCGGAAGAAGTGTTCAAACCCTGGCGCAACATCCGCAAGGTGTCCGTGTTCGGCTCCGCCCGCACCTGCCCGGATGAACCCGAATACAAGGCGGCCGTCGCGTTCTCCCGCCGCATGCGCGAAGAAAAATTCATGACCATCACCGGTGCCGGCCCGGGCATCATGGCCGCCGGCAACGAGGGTGCCGGCCGCGCCGAAAGCTTCGGCCTCAACATCGTGCTGCCCTTTGAAGCGATGGCCAACGAGTTCATTGCCGGCGACGACAAGCTGGTCGCCTTCAACTATTTCTTCACCCGCAAGCTCAGCTTCGTCAAGGAAAGCGACGCCTTGGTCGGTTTCCCCGGCGGCTTTGGCACAATGGATGAGGTGTTCGAATCGCTCACCCTGATCCAAACCGGCAAATCCGCGATCCATCCGATCGTGCTCATCGATGCCAAGGGCGGCACCTATTGGAAATTCTGGGCCCAGTTCATCCGCGAACATCTGTTGCGCCTCGCCCTTATTTCCGAGTCCGATCTATCACTTTTCAAGGTCACCGATGACATCGAGGAAGCGGTGGCAGAAATCACCGGCTTCTATCGGGTGTTCCATTCCTATCGATATGTCGGCGACAAGCTCGTCATGCGCCTCCTGGAGCCGCTGGCCACCGGCGAACCCGAGCGCCTGCATGCGGAATTCGCCGACCTCGTCAAGGCCGGCGGCATGACCCAACGCGGCGCGCTCGAAGAGGAGAATGACGAGCCGGAGATGGCCGCGCTGCCGCGCCTGGTGTTCCGCCACCACCGCCGCGACTTCGGCCGCCTCCGCCAATTCATCGATGCCGTCAACCGCGCGCACGTCGAGGTATGTTAGGCAGCTCGCGTGATAACCACAGATTACACAGATTACACGGTTGGCAGATTTTAGGGTTTATGGAAACATATCTAACATATCAGTATCGTCGCCTTCGGTGGTGGCAGGGACAAGCAACCCACACTCCAATATTCAATCCGTGCAATCCGTGTAATCCGTGGTTCAAAGAAACCACACACCCCCATGCCATCCCCGAAATCTAGCAAACCAAAAACCGACCGCGCCGATGCGCTGCTGGTGGCGCGTTTGCTGTGTGATTCCCGCGAGCAGGCGAAGCGGCTCATCCTCGCCGGCGAGGTGCGCAGCGGCGAGCGCCTCATCGACAAACCCAGCAGCAAGCTGGCCGTGGATGCGCCACTGGTGGTGAAGACCAAACCGCGCTTTGTCGGCCGCGGCGGGCTCAAGCTCGAGGGCGCGCTGGATGCCTTCGCCATCGACCCAAGCGGCTGGGTGTGTCTCGACGTGGGCGCCTCCACCGGCGGCTTCACCGATTGCCTGCTGCAACGCGGAGCGCTGCGCGTGCATGCCGTGGATGTGGGGACCAACCAATTGGTGTGGAAACTGCGCAACGACCCGCGGGTCATCGCCAAGGAGCAATTCAACGCCCGGCACATGGTCCCGGAAGACATTGGTGAGAAGGTCCGCCTTGCCGTGATGGATTTATCGTTCATCTCCCTAACAAAAGTATTGCCCGCCGTGTTTTCCGTGTTGGATGAGGCAGGCAGCGTGGTGTGCCTCATCAAGCCGCAGTTCGAGTTGCGGCGCGAGGATGTCGGCAAGGGCGGAATCGTTAGAGATCCTGACCTCCATCAGCGGGCCATCGACAAAATCCGCCGCTTCGTCACTGACGAGCATGCCCGCCAATGGCGGGGGCTCGTCCCCTCCCCCATCACCGGCACCGATGGCAACCAGGAGTTCCTGGCATGGATCGGCTGATTGTTAGACCTCCGCGGCCACGGGCGCGACCTCCTGATGGACGGTGATGAACTGGAGTTCCTCGCTGTCGGGTTTGGGGCTGACATTGACGAGGTCGCCGGGTTTGACGTCGCCGCGCAAGATGGCCTCGGCGAGCGGGTCTTCGAGGAAGCGCTCGACGGCGCGGCGCATCGGCCGGGCCCCATAGGCGGGATCGTAGCCCTTGGTGGCCAGCAGGGCGCGGGCTTCATCGCTGAGCACAAACACGATATCCTTCTCGCGCAGACGCTTGAGGAGTTTCTCGACCTCGAGATCGACGATCTTGTTGAGGTCGTCTTTTTCGAGCATCTGGAACACGACGATGTCATCGAGGCGGTTGAGGAACTCGGGTTTGAAATGGCGCTTGGATTCCTCGAGAATCTTGGCCTTCATCGTCTCGAAGTCGCCTTGATCCGCAGCCATGGCACCGAAGCCAAGGGTGCTCTGGCGCTTGATGTCGGATGCCCCGACGTTGGAGGTCATGATGATGATCGTGTTGCGGAAGTCGATCTTGCGCCCTAACGAATCAGTGATGGTGCCTTCCTCAAGGATTTGCAGCAGCAGGTTCATCACATCCGGATGCGCCTTTTCCACCTCGTCAAACAACACCACCGAATACGGACGACGCCGCACCGCCTCGGATAACTGGCCACCTTCCTCGTGCCCGACGTAGCCGGGAGGCGAGCCAATGAGGCGGCTGGAAGTGAATTTCTCCATGTATTCGGACATGTCGATCTGGATGAGCGCCTCCGGATCGCCAAACATGAACTCGGCGAGGTTGCGTGCCAGATAGGTCTTGCCCACCCCGGTGGGCCCGAGGAAAAGGAACGAACCAATCGGGCGGCGCGGATCCTTGAGGTCGGCGCGGGACCGGCGCAGGGCTTTGGATATGGCGGTGACCGCCACGTTCTGACCGATCACGCGGCTCTTGAGTTCGTCCTCCATCTTGAGCAGCTTTTCGGTTTCCTTTTCCTCCATGCGGCGGAGCGGGACACCGGTCCATTTGGCGACCACGGCCATGATATCATCCTCGGTGACAGTCACAATGGTTTCCTCCGAGGTGGCCCGCCAGTGTTTGAGGGTTTCCTCAAGTTCCTTCTTGGTGTGCTTTTCCGCATCGCGCAGCGCGGCGGCTTTCTCAAAATTCTGTTCGGCGATGGCCGCCACCTTGTCGCGGTTGATCTGGCCGATTTTCACCTCAAACTCCTTGATCACCGGCGGACGGGTCATGGTCCCGATCCGGGCACGCGCCCCCGCCTCATCAAGCACGTCAATCGCCTTGTCCGGGAGAAATCTTGCCGTTAGATAACGCGACGTGAGCTTGACGGCCGCCGCAATGGCCTCAGGCGTGAACTTCGCCTTGTGATGGCTCTCGTATTTATCCTGCAGGCCCTGGAGGATTTTGATCGCGTCGCTTACCGATGGCTCCTCGACCTTGACTTGTTGGAACCGGCGTTCGAGGGCCGCATCCTTCTCGATGTATTTGCGGAACTCGTTGAGGGTGGTGGCACCGATGCACTGGAGTTCGGCACGACTGAGGGCGGGCTTGATGATGTTAGAAGCATCCATGGTGCCTTCCGCGGATCCCGCACCGACGATGGTGTGAAGTTCATCGATGAAGAGGATAACGTTCTTGGTCTTGCGGATTTCGTCCATCACCGCCTTGATGCGCTCTTCAAACTGACCGCGGTATTTGGTGCCCGCAATCATCAGCGCGAGGTCCAACGTGATGACCTTGCGATCCCGCAATAGTTCGGGCACGTTGCCGTTGGCGATTTCCTGCGCCAACCCTTCAACGATGGCGGTTTTGCCAACGCCGGCTTCTCCAATGAGCACAGGGTTGTTCTTGGTCCGGCGACACAGGATTTGAATCACCCGCTCGATCTCACTCTCACGACCAATCACCGGGTCAAGACCGCCATCGTGCGCGATCTTGGTCAGATCGCGACCAAACGCGTTGAGCGCCGGGGTCTTGGATTTTTTCGCGCTGTCCTGACCTTGGCCTTGGGGTGGGGCCGATTGTTGGCCTTGGGCTTGCACTTCCGCCTCTTCAAACGGTCCGTCGCCATCTTCGAGATCATCGTCGTCGTCATCGTCATCGTCGTAGTCCTCCGGCGAGAAGTTAGGGTCGATTTCGGCGAGGATTTCGTTGCGGGTGCGTTGGATATCGACGTTGAGGCGGCGCAGGACGCGGGCGGCGATGCCCTCCCCTTCCCGCAGCAACCCGAGCAGCAGATGCTCGGTGCCAACGTAGGAATGGTTGAGCGCCTTGGCTTCCTTGTTGGCAAAGGCCAACACCTTCTTGACGCGCGGCGTGTAGGGAATGGTACCGGTGGACTTTTGCGGCGGGCCGGAGCCGACTTCCTTTTCCACTTCCATGCGCACGGCCTCAAGTTCGAGTCCCATGTGCTGGAGGACGTTGACGGCCACTCCCTGGCCAAGCTTGATGAGCCCGAGCAGCAGGTGCTCGGTCCCGATGTAGGCGTGGCTGAAGCGGTCCGCCTCCTTGCGAGCCAAGGCGAGGACTTGTTGGGCGCGTGGGGTGAAGTTGTTCATGATTCGTTAGGTGAAGTGGCGGAGGCATCGGCGGGAGGCACTCCATCGGCCGCCGGACTACTGGTAGCCGGGGAATTGAGATTTAGCAAGCGTCCGCGAACGATTTGTGCGCGAATGGAATCGCGCTCTTCCGGGGAGAGCTTGCGCTCGGCATGCAACTGCAAGTGCGCCGGTTGGATATCCATCAACAACGTGTCGCACAAAACGATGGTGTCCGCAGGGAAAAATCCCAGGGTGCCGCCAAGGCGCACCAGCGAAAGATGGTTGAGGGCTTCCTTGGAATCAATCAAATGGGCATGCCGCAACACGCCAAAGGCACGCCCAATCTTGTCCGCGACCATTTGCGGATCATCCTCAAGCAGCTTCTCGCGGGCGTTTTGCTCGTGCTGGGCCACTTGCCCAATCACCCGCTCCAAGCGCCGGATGATCGTTTCCTCGCTCTCACCGAGCGTCGACTGGTTGGAAATCTGATAGAGATGACCCAGCGACTCGGTCCCTTCGCCGTAGAGCCCGCGCACGGCGAGACCGATTTTGCTGACTGCTTGGAGGACCTGGCCGATTTGATCGCTGAGCACCAATCCGGGCAGATGCAACATGGCCGAGGCCCGCAAGCCGGTGCCCAGATTGGTTGGGCAAGTGGTGAGGTAGCCAAACGTCGGATCAAAAGCGAATTCGAGCGCGACTTCCAGCGCGGTGTCCAGCGCGGAGAGCGCCTCGAAGGCAGGGGTGAGTTGCAGGCCCGGGCGGATCGCCTGCATGCGCAGGTGATCTTCCTCGTTGAGCATGAAGCTGAAGCTTTGGCGGCGCTCGATGATGGCGGCGGAGCCGTCGCCGCGGGCGGCGTGCTCGCGAGACACCAAGTGGCGCTCGACCAGCACTTGTTTCTGCACCGCGCTCAGCTCGCTGAGTTCCTGCGAGAAGGCGTCCTTCATGACGGGCAGCGCCTCAACGGCTGGACGCATCAGATCGAGGGCGGCGGCGCGTTGGTCGCGTTTGGCCCAACCGGTGAAGGGATGGTGACGCAAATTGCGGGCCAAGCGGATGCGGGAGGTCAAGACCGCCCCACGCTCCGTCTGCCCGCCGGTCATCCAATCGGCCGGGTTCTTGATCAAAGTGGAAAAACGCATCATGACTGGGAGAGGGTGAGGATTTCGTCGCGCATGCCGGCCGCTTCCTCGTAGTTTTCGGAGGCCACGGCTTGTTCCAACCGCGAACGCAGGTCTTGGAGGCGCTGGTGTTTGAATTGGAGGGCCATGAGCCCTTCCGGGACCTTGCCGACGTGGGTGACTCCCTTGTGCATGCCGCGCAACATGGGGGAAATCTCCTCGCCAAAGGTGGTGTAGCACTCGGCACAACCGAAACGCCGGACGCGGCGCAGATCCTCCAAGGTGAAGCCGCATGCCGGACACGTCTTGTTGCCGCCACCGCCCGCCGGGCTGGCAGCCAAGGAGTCGGTCGCGTTGCCGATGCCGCCGAGCAGCAGATCCGCCAGCGAGAAACCGGTCGGGTCGGTCACTCCGCGCTCCTTGGCGCAGTCCTCACAAAGACTCACCTTCTTCATCTGCCCATCGACGAGTTGGGTCAGGAAGACCGTGGCCTTGGTATCACAAAAGTCACATTTCATATCCGGGAGAAACTAGAACCGGCAGCGCCGGATTGCGAAAAAAAGATCGGTTTGGCCGGCGAGCCCAGCGCCCGTCATGCGAAGGGCGTGCCGGTGGTGGTGGTTAGATTTTTGAAGCCCTCGATGAAACGGCGGGTCAGGGGGCCGGGTTTGCCGCTGCCGATGGTCCGGCGGTCCAACGAAACCACCGGAATGACTTCGGCCGCCGTGCCGGTCAGAAAGCATTCGTCTGCCACGAAAATGTCATAGCGGGTGAGCGAGCGCTCGCAACACGCAATGCCGAGAGTGGCGGCCAATTCGATGATGACGCCGCGGGTGATGCCATCGAGCGCCCCATCGCTGATGAGCGGCGTGAGCAAAACGCCGTCCTTTAGGATGAAGAGGTTGTCCCCGGTGCATTCGGCGACGTAGCCCTGCTCGTTGAGCATGACGGCTTCCAGCGCGTTGGCCTGGATGGCCTCCACCTTGGCCATGATATTGTTGAGGTAGTTGAGGGATTTGACCTGCGGCATGAGGGCGGCGGGTGCGGGGCGGCGGGTGGCACAGGTGATGAGGGCGAGACCGTTGTTGTAATGTTCCTCCGGATAGAGCTTGATGGTCGAGGCAATGATGAACATCGACGGCCGCGGACACAGATAGGGGTTGAGTCCAAGTTCGCCGCAGCCACGCGTGACCACCAGCCGGATGTAGCCGGCGCTCAGACCATTGGCCGCCACCGTTTCACACGTATAGCG
>JBAXPF010000221.1:0-7223 GCA_037132955.1 Verrucomicrobiota bacterium
CCATCAATCTAACCAACGGCGCGCGGCTCAACCTCGGCGGCGACGTGACCATGGGGGCGTGGCAGCAAAACAGCGCGAGTTGGCAGGTGGGTTCCGTGACGCTCAATGTGGACGCCACCTCACAATTCAGCACGGTCGGCAGCCTCTATCTGCGCGGCACCGGCACCTACAACCTGCCGCTGGCGTCCTCCCCCGCCAACGGCATGGTGGCGTTTCACAACAACCTGTATCTGGCTGACCAGAACTACAACAACGACACTCTGACGGTCAACAGCGGCGCCGCAGCAATGAATTTCACCGGTGTGCTGGGTCTGGCCAATGGCGCCCAGGCCACGGCGGTGCTGACCGTGGACGGCAACCGGACGCTGGCATTTTCCAGCACGGGTGACGCCAACGCCGCCAATGGCGATGATGGTTCGTCCGCGTCACTCAATCTAACAAACGGGGCGGTGCTCACCCTCGGCGGCAACCTCACCTTCGGCCGGGCCAACTGGAACGTCGCCCAGAACAAGTCGGCACTCACCCTGAGCGGCACGGTGAGTGCCAAGTCGAAGTTGAATGTGGGCAACAGCCTCAATCTCAACAGCACCGTCAGCATTAACGGCTTTGCGCAGGTGAACGTGACCAATGACCTGTATCTGAACGGCGGCTCCGCCAACGCGACGCCGGGCACCGCCGCGACCTACAATATGGCTCTGGCTTCGACGCCGACCGATGGCGCGCTGGCGTTCGGCCGCAGCCTGTATATTGCTAACAGTTACAAGCGGGACGCCACTCTAACGGTCGGCGGCGGCAGTCCGTCACTGCTCAACTTCACCGGCTCGCTCAACATCGCCAACTGGGACGAAGGGCCACGGGGCACGCTTAATCTGGACGGCGGCGGCGTCAACCGGACCCTGAACTTTGCCGGCGGCGCCACCCTGGCAAGCGGCTGGGGCAGCAACACCACCACCAGCTACACCCAGGCGACGCTGAATCTAACCAACGGGGCGCGGCTCAACTTCGGCGGCGACGTGACGATGGGGGCATGGCAACAAAACAACCGGGCATGGCAGTTCGGCTCCACCACGATCAACTTGGACGCCAGCTCGCAGATGAACCTCTCCGGCAGCCTGATCCTGCGCGGCACCGGCACCTACACCCTGCCGCTGGCCGCCAGGCGCAGCAACGGCGCGTTGACCATTGGCGGCAGCCTCTACGTGGCGGACCAGAACTACAACAACGACGCTCTCACGTTCACCGGCACGGCGGGGACCAAACTCGTTTCCCGCGGCAGCATCAATGTAGCCACTGCCTATCAGACCCTGGGTTCCCTGACCTTCAACGGCATCGGTATGGACCTTGCCGGCAACGGCGTGTTCGGCCAGGGCGGCGGTGACACCGGCGCCGGCGCGGCCTATCCAAACACCGCCACCGTGACCTTGCAAAACGGCGCCTATCTGGGGTTTTTCGGCAACTCCCACCTCCGCAACAATGCGCAGGCGTCCGCCACGCTGCAAGGCCAGGGGACTTATGACGGCGGCAACCAGTTCTATATGAACGGCCGGGTCGTCGCCAGCGGCGGCACCCTCAACATCGATTTCGGGCGGCTCTATCGGGACGCGCTGGTGCTCACCCAGGGCGACACCACGCAAGCCGGCTGGTATGCCGCGACCGGTGGCACCCTGGTGCTCAAGACGATGGTTTTAGCTGCCGCAACCAGCGCCGTCACCTGGGGTGAGCGGCCGGATCAAACTTCCCTCAACGCGACGAATCTGGTCAACAGCGTGCGCCTTTCCAACATCACAAGCCTGAAGGCCGGGGGACTCAATGGGGCCATTGTGGCTCCCACCTCAACCACCGGATTGACCCAAGCCGTGGGCGTGTGGGACTTCCAGTCGGTCAATGGTCTGGCATTCACCGACGCCAGCCTCACCTTCCGCTATGACAATCTGGCGGCCGGATCTAACGAAAGCAACCTGAAGCTATTTCGTCTTTCTGGAGGCGCCTGGCAGGATGCCGGAGGCACGCTGGACACGGTGGCCCACACGCTCACGGCCAGCGGGGTGGCTGATTTTGGCGCGGGAGCCGTGTTTGCGGTGGCCACGACCGGCGGCGTTGGAACCGCCCCGGGCGCGGCGGCCTTCGCCGGCAACCGCGAAACCACCACCACCTATGCCGCAGCCGACGCGAGCTGGACGGACGACACCCACTGGACCAACCGCAGTCTCACCGCGCCCGCGGTGGGCGCTCCGCAGTCGCGCGATACCGCGGTGATCGGCAATGGCATTGTCGATGTTGATACCCATGATTTCCTCGGTTCCACCGTCACCCTGGACGACGGGATGAGCCACAAGACCGGCACGGTTTTGATCGGGCGGGTCGAGGACGCGACGCACAGATTCTCGCAGGGCACGCTGCTCATCGACAATGGCTCAAGCCTGCGCTTGGTGCAGGACCTGCAACTGGCCAACGACGACAACACGAACGCGACGCTGAAGTTGACCCAGGGCTTCGGCGTGGGCGGTTCCATTCTGGACGTCGGCAACAACATCATTCTGGGGCATGGCGCCAAGACCGTCGTTATTGACGCGACGTCGCAGCTCAACATGATCGGTGTGGGCGGCACCCTCTATCTTGATAACGAGGAATTCAACACCGTCGACAAGCCACTGGCCTTCGCCGGCACGCCCACCGGCGGCAAGCTCTCGGTGACGCCGAGCACCAACCTCCAGATCAGGGCGAATTGGACCAACAACGCCACGCTCAACCTTGGTCCCGAGTCCGGCGGCGTGGTGTTCAACACCCTGTATCTGGCCACCGACGTCAACAACAACAACGTGGGAACGCTCAATGTCAGCGGTGGGGCCGTGACCTTCAACGGCAACGGCGATCTGGGCAGCCATTACGGGCAGAACGGCAACACGTGGAACAATGCGTCTAACACCGTTGTCAGCGTCAGTGGTGGCGGAGTGCTCAATTTCGGCGGCAACCTCACTGCTGGCGGCCTGGGCAACAGCGCCCAACGGTCGGCCGCCATCACGGTGGACAACAGCTCGCAGCTCAACATGACAGGCACCGGGATGCGGCTGGATTTCCGCGCCGGCACCTACGGGTTCCAGTTCGCCAACACGCCCACCAATGGCAAGTTTTCAGTCAATCCGCTCACCGACCTATGGTTGTCCAACGGCGTGGACAATGCAGCTCTAACATCAACACTCAATCTTGCCGCCGGCTCCAACATCCAGTTCAATCAACTGCGGATGGCATGGGACGGCAATTCGGCCAACTCCGTGACCACGCTCAACGTCGGGGATGGCGCACCATCGGTCGCGCTTGCCACCTTCAATGGCGACGCCTATCTGGGCCGCCGCGACCACGGCAACCAAGGCATCGCCAGAGTCAATGTTTTTGATAGGGACGTGCTCAACATCGGTGGTTCGGCGATTATCGGCGGACTCTCCTCGATCACGCTCAGCGGCACCGGACAGCTCAACGTCGGCGGCGACGTGTCACTCGGCGGCCTGGGCAATATGCCAACTCTCACACTGGCCGGCACCTCGCAGATGAACATGACGGGGATCGGGCGCAGCTTGTATCTGCGCGATGGCAACTACAGCGGCCTGTCCTTGGTCAATACCCCGGCCGGTGGCAAGTTCTCAGTCACCCCGACCACCAACTTGCAAGTGCTGGTGCCGGCGGCGAATTCCACCTTGCTCATGGGCCCCGATGCCAACGGTTTGCAGTTCAACAACCTGTATCTGGCCACCGACGTGAACACCAACTACGTCGGCACTTTCGGCATCAGTGGTGCGGCGGTGACCTTCAACGGCAACGTGGATCTGGGCAGTCACTACGGACAGAATGGCAACACCTGGAACAATGCCGCCACCACCAGCGTCAGCATCAGCAACGGCGCGCTCAACGTCGGCGGCAACTTCACTGCCGGTGGTTGGGGCAACTCGGCGCAACGGGCATCCTCCATCACGCTCGGCAATGACGCGCAGATCAACATGACGGGCAAAGCCATGCGGCTGGATTTCCGCGCCGGAACCTATGGGTTCCAATTCACCAATACCCCGACCAACGGCGCATTCTCCGTAAACGCCCTGACCGACCTGTGGCTGGCCAACGGCGTGGACAATGCCGTTTTCACCCCCACGCTCAATCTCGCCGCCGGCTCCAATGTCCAGTTCGGCCAACTGCGGATGGCATGGGACGGCAACTCCGCCAACTCCGTGGCCACGCTCAACGTCGGGGATGCGGCACCGTCTGTCACGGTCGCAACCTTTAACGGGGATGCCTATCTGGGCCGCCGCGACCACGTCAACCAGGGCATCGCCACCGTCAATGTGTTTGATAGGGATGTGCTCAACATCGGTGGCAGTGCAATTCTAGGCGGGCTCTCGGCGTTCACGCTCAGCGGCAGCGGCCAGCTCAACATTGGCGGCGACGTGTCACTCGGCGGCCTGGGCAATCCGGCCACGGTCACACAGGCCAGCGCCGCGCGCGTCAACATGACCGGGATTGGCCGCACCCTCTATCTGCGGGATGGCAACTACAGCAACCTGGCACTGACCAACGTCCCGGCCGATGGCAGGTTCTCGGTGGCTACGAGCACCAACCTGCAGGTGCTGGTGCCGGGCGCGAATTCGACGCTCATGTTAGGCTCCGCGGCCGACGGCTTGCAGTTCAACAACCTGTATCTGGCCACCGACGTCAACACCAACTACGTCGGCACCTTCGGCATCAGCGGAGCGGCGGTGTCGTTCAGCGGCAATGTGGATCTCGGCAGCCATTACGGGCAGAACGGCAACACTTGGAACAACGCCGCAACCACCAACGTCAGCATCAACGCGGGTGCGCTCAATGTCGGTGGCAACTTCACCGCCGGCGGCTGGGGTAACTCGGCGCAGCAGGCGTCCTCTATCACGCTCGGCAATGACGCGCAGATCAATATGACAGGCAAGTCCATGCGGCTGGACTTCCGTGCCGGCACCTATGACTTCCAATTCACCAATGCCCCGACCAACGGCGCGTTCTCGGTGAATGTCCTAACGGACCTGTGGCTGGCCAACGGTGTGGACAATGCCGCCCTCACTTCCACGCTCAACCTCGCCGCCGGCTCCAATGTCCGGTTCAACCAACTGCGGATGGCATGGGACGGCAACTCCGCCAAGTCCGTGACCACGCTCAATGTGGGGGATGCCTCGCCATCCGCCACGACCGCAACCTTCAACGGTGACGCCTACATGGGCCGCCGCGACCACGCCAACCAAGGCATGGCCCATGTCAACATCTTTGATGGCGACGTGATGAATGTCAGCGGCAGCGCGATTCTCGGCGGGCTCTCATCGCTCACGCTCAGCGGCAGCGGGCAACTCAACGTCGGTGGCGATGTGTCGCTTGGCGGCCAGGGCAATCCTGCCAGCGTCACGCTGGCCAGCAACTCGCGGGTCAACATGACCGGGGCAGGCCGCACCCTGTATCTGCGGGATGGCAATTACAACAATCTGGCCCTGAGCAACACTCCCACCGATGGCATGATCTCTGCCGCCTCCAGCACCAACCTGCAGGTGCTGGTGCCGGGCGCGAGTTCCTTCCTCGCTTTCGGGCCCTCATCTAACGGCCTGCAGTTCAACAACCTGTATTTGGCCACCGATGTGAACACCAATTTCGCCGGCACCCTGGACATCAGCGGTGCGGCCGTGAACTTTGCCGGCAACGTCGATCTGGGCAGCCATTACGGGCTGAACGGCAATACCTGGAACAACGCCGCCACCACCAACGTCAGCATCAACGCGGGCGCACTCAATGTCGGTGGCAACTTCACTGCCGGAGGATGGGGCAATTCGGCACAGCGACCGAGCGCCATCAACCTGTATAGCAACGGGCAGATCAACATGACGGGCAAATCCATGCGGCTGGATTTGCGGGCGGGCACCTATGGCTTCCAATTCTCCAACACACCGGTCAACGGCGCGTTCTCAGTCAATCCGCTCACCGACCTGTGGCTGGCCAACGGCGTGGATAACGCCGCCCTAACACCCGAGCTCAGCATAGGCGCCGGCTCCAGCGTGATTTTCAACCAGTTACGGATGGCCTTGGACGGCAACTCCGCCAATTCCGTAACCGCACTTAACATCGCCAATACGGCCAACGTGACCTTCAACGGTGAAGCTTATGTGGGCGGCCAAGGCAAGGCGACGCTGGGCATGGCCACCGGGGCGGTGCTCAACTTCAACCAATCCGCAAGGTTCGGCGACGGCAATAAGAAACTGACGCTGGTCCAGGGCGCCGGTCAGATCAATGTATCTAACACGCTCTACAGCGACGGTCGTTTCGTGGCCAACGGCGGCGCCCTCAATCTCAGCTTCGCCTCGCTCAACCGGCAAACCAGCGGCATCTTGAGCGACGCGAGCTTCCCCGGTTGGTATGCCCAGAACGGCGGCAGCCTCAACCTGCCGAGTTTGGTCGTCACCGCCACCACCACCGCACTGAACTGGGGCGAACGGGGCACCCTCACCGCCTTGGACGTCACCAGTCTGGTCAACAGCCTGCGGATCACCGGCCTAACAGGAAGCGGCCCCGCCGGCAGCCTTGGCGTTTCGCTGCTGGCACCGACCCACTCCGCGGTGCTACCCGGTCTGGTGGAACCGGTGGGCATCTGGGCCTTCACTCCGGCGGACGGCTTGAGCCTCAACTCCGCCACCCTGACTTTCCGCTACGATTCCCTGCTTGCCGGCAGCAAGGAAAGCACGCTCAATTTGTTTGAAAACGCCGGCAATGGCTGGCAGTTGCTGACCAGCTCGCCGACAAGCCTGAGCAATCACCTCATCAGCGGCGTGGGCACGCTCAACTCGTCGTCACAGTTTGCCCTGGCCCAGTGGGTGGCGGCCTCGTCCACCAGCACTTGGAACGGCGGCGGCAGCAACGATAACTGGCAAACCGCCGCCAACTGGGGCGGCACGCCGCCGCCAGCAGGTGCGGCCCTGCACTTCGGCCCCGCCGCCCGGGTCACTCCTAACAACGATCTAGCCGCCGGTGCGTCATTCGGCGGCATTGAGTTTGACGCGGGAACCCCGCACTTCACCCTCGGCGGCAACGCCATCGCCCTGGCCGGCAACATCACTAACAGCTCGTCCAGTGACCAGACAATCAATCAGGCGATCGGCCTGGTGTATGGAGTCACCACCGTGGACACCGGCTCCACCACCGTCACCCTCGCCGGCACCCTCAGCAAC
>JBAXPF010000222.1:0-7210 GCA_037132955.1 Verrucomicrobiota bacterium
CGCGTGTTCTGAATCGCCTTCGTGAGATTTCGCTGAAGGGTCATGGGTAAAGCCGCATCCTATTTGTATTGGGCCCGCCGGAACAGGAACAACCCCACTGCCACGCAAATCACATTCGGTGCCCACAGCGTGAGCGATGCCCCAACTTCCGTTTTGGTATCATTGGCCAAAATGGTGAACAAAAAATAACCGGTGCCTAACAGTAAACTCAGCAGCAAGCCGTTGGATGAATCCCGGCGTTGCGATTGCATGCCCAAGGGCACGGCGACAAAGGCAAACGCCAGGCACGCCAGCGAAAAGGAATAGCGCTGGGTGATTTCCGCTTGATAATAAACCCGCCGCTCCGGGGTGAGCTCCGAGTGCCTGGCTAGATAGTTGTCGATTTCCTGATTGGTCATGGTCGAGGCCTTGGACTTTTCAATCTTGGCGGCACCGTAGGGAATCAGATAGGGCTCGGCCTCCGCAGCGGAGAACATATCGACGCTGCCATCCGGCTTGAGAGTCTCAAAACTGGCATTATACAATTTGAGACGCAGCTCCTTTTTTGTGTCATCGACCACGAACGTGAAGCGCTCGGCGTGAAGGTAGTCAGCCAATGGCTCATCCGCTGCAGCGCTCGCCGGGATCCGATACAGGTGCAGCCCGAGGAGCGAATCCCCCGTCTGGTCTTCCACGAAAAACTTCACGTCCTTCAATCCGACATGCACCATGCCCGGACTCAGCAATGAGCGGGGATCGCGCTTGGCCTGCTCATAGAGCAAGTCCGAGAGCGACGCCTTCGCCTGCGGCACGACGTTCACATTGAGCCACAGGCAGGCGGCGGACAGCAGCGCGGCAATCACGAAGACCGGCACCACCAGGCGTGTGAGGCCCATTCCTGCCACGCGGAAACTCGTGATTTCCTGATCCGAGGACAAGCGCCCGAAGACCATCAGCACGGCGGTAAGAAAGCCCCACGGGATAGTGAACATCAGGGAGAAAGGCAGCACATCGAGCACAAAGCGCAGCACCAGCCACAGCGGTGCATGCTTATCAACGAGCAGCGGGCGGAGTTGCTTGAAAAGATTGCCCAGCACCAACACCAAACTCAGCACCAAGATCGCAAACAGCGTGCCAAACAGCACCTGTTTCCCGATGTAGCGGTCAGAGATTCGCATAGTGTCGCCGCAATTTGGCTGGCTTGCCCCGTCGTGTCCAGAAACAACGCAAGAAAGGCGCCAGCGCGGCCCGCTTGCTCAGCTCTGAAGTGTCACTGCGGGCGCTGGTCGTCTGCGCTCCAGCCAGGCGCAACGGCCAGTCCAGCCGCCGGCTATCAGGGCCAGGCTGCCGAGCAGCAGGGTATAGGTTCCGATATGTCGCGGGAACCCCGAAGCAATCAAGCCGTTGGGATTGACCGCAACCAGCGCGAGCCCGGCCCACAACAGACCACCGGCCAGCACGCCTAGCAGCAGGGCGGGCAACACCTGCCGGGCTGGCAGGCCCACCCGGCCGAGCAGCTGCGTTATGCCTAACAGAATTGCGGCCCACACCCACCACGCAAGGACTTGTGCCAGGGAAAGCTCGGCCGCATAGCGCAAGACTTCGGCAAAGGGCGAAAAAACGGCCCGTATCCGTGACGGCGGCCCGATAGATCCGGCCACGACCGGAATGATATCCGCCGTGGCCCGCTCACGCAGTTTTTCCACCACCCGCATGGATTTTTGTTGGGGCGACAAGGTCGCGGCAACGGCCGAGGTACGGATCACGGTCCACGTTCGTAAAATGCCCCCATAGCCGTGCCAATCCGAGGATGCCACCAGTGGGATGCCGCGCTTGGCGGCGACCTCGAGCATGGCCTTGCGCACGGCGTTGGAGACGTTCGGGTGGCCCTGATTGGTGAATTCAAAGGCGTCGACGCCCGCGTCAGCCAGCACGCTGGCATCCTCCGGGTGCAACTTGTAGCCCATGGCGATGACCGCTCCGTGTTGAGCGGAGTGGATGTAAGTCATGTAACGCGCAGGAAAATCCTGCGCCATCCGTCCGGGAGGTGTCTGATAGTCCGGCTGCAGTCCCAGCGCCAGCAGATGCTGGCCGCGGGTGAGCACCGCCAACTCCAGCCCTGGAATCACGGCGGGCGACGACCCCGTTGCCGTGTTCGCGTATAGGTCGGTGGCAAAGGCCGCGGCCGGGTCGCCATGTTCAGTGATGGCAACCCCATTGCATCCGGCGGCGGCGTGCCAGGCAAGATTGGTGGGTCCCGACACAAAGGCGTCATGGGAGCCGTAGGTGTGCGAATGGAGGTCCACAATGAGCGCATGCGGGTCATCCACGACCAAGCGCCAACCGGGAAGACGAACCGTCACTCCGAAGGCAATCCAAAGCGCCAACACGCCGCCTGCCTGTCCGGCCGTGGTGGCGGCACGCAGGATCCGGGTTCTGATAGATCCGGGTCGCTGCGTTCGCAGGTCGGAACCTGCGCGCCACAGGGCGGCACCGCAGATGACCCAAACCAGACACGACAGAGTCGCCAGACGGAAGTCCGGAGCTCCGGCCACGATCCGGAGTGGGGCGGCCAAAGGTTCGATGAACGCCGCGGAGGCGGATGTTTCCAGCCGCATGCCGGGCAAGCGCGTGTTGTCGCGTGCATCGAAGGGGCCCTGCGGGTTGATGGGAAGCAAGGCACACAGGCTCAGGGCAAGCAGGCCGATCCCAGTGGCGCCTAATACGAACCGGCGGCTTGTTGTGGCGGCATTCATGGCTAACAAAAATGGGTGTGTCGGTCGGCTCTATCGAGTGAACGGCCCGCGCCTCAATCGCGTTGACATAGATAGATGATGAAGTGCGCCATGGGTCGCCCCTGGTGCATGGACCAGAAATCATCCACCACCTCGCAGTTGGGGAAGTCCCGCAGGAGGACATCCGGCAAGGGGTCAGTTTTGTTAGTCACGTAAAGGGCCCGCTGGTGATCCTTGGCTTGATAGGTCGGCCACAATGTGAACTGGTTTTGCCCGTAGGGTTGTTCTGGCAGATAGGTGGTGGGATGGCCGGGAAGGTAGAATTGCATCATGCTGGCTTGCGAGTAATGATTGCCAATGAGCAGGGTCGGCTGATGCTGGAGCCGCGCGCGTTGGACATGAGCCGTGAAATCGCCCCAACCTTGGGCACGCCGCAGCGGCTCAAGCTTGGTGGGCAGGTGCAGGTAGTCGGTGTTGTGCAAGACAAGAGTCATGACGCAGGACAAGCCCAGCGCCGCACCCACCCAGCCGCGCCAGCGCGGATGGCTGGCCACCCGACTCCGCCAATACAGCGTCAGCATCACGATGCCCGCCAGCAGTGCCGGCGCCGCCCAGTTTTCCTTGCCAGCCGAATTGAGGCTGAAGAAACCAAACACGGCATAGACCGGCAGAAAATGACTCAACAGAAACCGCGCCTCGAGCTCCCGGTGTGGGTTGCGCAAGGTGCCCACGACGGCGGCGATCATGCCGACCCCAATGAGGGGTGAGAGCACTCCGATCTGTCCGCCGATGAAGCGCAATAATTCCAATGGCCGGATGTGGAAGGAACTCGCCACGCCGCTACGGGAATGCAAGGCACCCGCGTGGATCCAGCCGGTTTGGACGTTCCACCAAACCACCGGCAGGATCGCCAGGCAGAAGGCGAGACCCATCACGACGGTCTGCCTGCTGAACCACAGCGCGCGATGCGGTTTGGACCAGAAAAGCAACGCGACGATGCAAACCAATTGCAATCCGTTAGTGAATTTGGCGAGAAATCCCAACCCGACAATCAGGCCCAGACCCGCCCAGTGCCAGAGTTTGCGGCTGTGGAGCGCGCTCCAGAACACGTTCATCCCCCAGGCCCAGAAAAACAGGCTCAAGATATCGATGGTCATCAGCAACGAGCCAATGGCCAACATCGGAATGATGTTGGCCAGGACCAGGCACCACAAGGCCGTGCGCTCGCCCGCCAACCGCCGCGCGAGCGTGAACAGTTGCCAACTGGTGCCTGCACTGAACAACACGGCAAAAAAACGCACACCGAAAACGTTGTCCCCAAACAGCCAGTTCCCTAACGCAATGACCCACGCGATGGCCGGTCCCTTGTCCCGATACGACGCCGCAAGGTGCTTTGACCAAACCCAGTAGTAGGCTTCGTCAGGAACCAGATCGATGTGGGTCGAATACCATAAGCGAAAAAGGGCCAGCCCGATTACGATTGCCGCCGCCGCGAGGACTGGATTGAGGGTGTGGGTGGGGCGGGCCTCGGATGGGCTCAATGCGGGGTCGGAGGGAAGTGACTTGGAGATCATGAAGGAATGGAGGGAGGGGGCGGGGGCGCCAAGGGGGCGGCGCTGCTGCGCTTGGTTTCGGCGATGATGAACAGCGGGCGCTGCTTCACTTGCTCATAGGTGCGACCCAGGTATTCGCCGAAGATGCCAAACATCAGCAATTCGATCGTGCCGAAAATGGTGATCGCGGACATGATCGAGGTCCAACCTTGGACCAGTTCACTGCCGTACAGGAAATGATCACACAGCACCCATACGATGTAACCGATGAAAATGCCGAACAACAACAGGCACAGCAGATAGGCCAGACGCAAGGGCGCGGTGGACATCGAGGCAATGCCGTCAAAGGCGAGTCCCAACATTTTGTGCCACGGATAGTGGGTCTCGCCGGCGGCCCGGTCGCCCCGGTCATAGAAAATTTGGGTTTGCGGAAAGCCAATCCACGGGACCATGCCCCGCAGAAACCGATGCACCTCACGCATCCGGGATAACTCAACAAGCGCCCGCCGGCTCATCAGGCGGAAGTCGCCGGTGTCCTTGTGGACCGCCACTCCGCTGACTTTTTCCATGATCCGATAGAACCATCCTGCCGTGATCCGCTTGCCCCAGGGTTCCTTGCCGCGCGTCCTGCGCGTGGCGTAAACCACGTCGTAGCCCTCGAGGTGTTTGGCCACCAGTTGGGGCAGCATCGCGGGCGGATCCTGCAAGTCCGCATCCATGGAGATAACCACTTCGCCCCGCGCGGTTTCAAGGCCGCCGACCAGGGCGAATTGATGGCCGAAGTTGCGTGATAGATTGACGCCGATGTAGCGGGAGTCGCGCTCACATTGCGCGTTGATCAGATCCCAGCTCGCGTCGGTGCTGCCGTCGTTGACCAACACGACCTCCACCGGACCATGCGTCCGCAACAAGTGGTCCAGCGTGGCATCAAGCTCCGCGAACAGAAGCGCCAGCACCGGCGCTTCGTTATATACTGGGATGACCACGGAAATCGTAAGCATGTCAGCCATAGACCCGATAATCTAGCAGAACGAACCGCCTCGGGGTGCGACCGGGTGGGGTGTTAGGGTTGAAGGTGGGGTGGTTGCGGGCATAGGTATCCGTGAGACGCAACGGCAGCTGCCACCCGCCGCAGATGCAAGCAAAAAACCAACTATTCGTCAGCGGCCGGAGCCGCCGGTGCCTTGGGCGGGGGACAAGCAGCCAGCCTTACGGCACCCGCAGTTTTTTGTGTGTGCCATCGCAGAGCGGCGGGCCGGCAGTTTGCTTGCACTGGCACCACCAGACGGTGGTTTTTTCGGCGACCTCGAATTTCACCGGGGCCAAGCCGGTTCCTTTGTGGGCACCATCGCAAAAGGGCTGCTTGGCAGATCGGCCACAAGCGCACCACCAGTAGGTGCCTGCTTCGACTTCAAGGGCCAGCGGTTTTGTATCACAGACGATTGGTTCTTCAGCCATGGCCGCCACCCTAGCCGCTATCCGGCCGGGGTCAAGCCGCTAAATTGCGGAATGTGGCCGGCGGACTGTCGTCAGCGTTTGGGGGTGGCCGTGAGCCCGATGGCGGTTTCAGCCATGGCGGCAGGAGCTGAACCCTCCGATTTGGCAGCCCCCCGGATGACCGCGTGCGCTGGTGTACCCCGCCGCTGCTGTGGATATTGCTGCGGCGAGACGTCATGCAGGAATGTCAGCATCAGCCACCCGGCGATCATAACGGCAGAACCACTGATAAAATGGGGCATTTTCATCGGATGTGAGAGGCGCAGTGCAGACGCGCTGAGAGTGGGCCGCATTGTAAGGAAAGGCAAAACAATTTTTAATTCGTTCAGGCGGGGTGGAATTGGGGGTTGTCCTAGGCTGGATCGCTTGCTAGCTTGCCAGCCGCGGGCTTGCCTGCGAGCCGCTGTATTTTTCACCTTCAATCATTTTCAAGCTCATGGGTATTTTCAGTAAACCGCTGCTGCAACGGCATGATCGCCGCGAGGACATGCCGGAAGGCCTTTGGATCAAGTGCTCCGACTGCGGTGCGATGATCCACATGTTGGAACTCAAGCAGAACCTCCACGTCTGCCAAGCCTGCCAAAACCATTTTTTGATGGACGCGCGGGACCGGATCGCGTTGCTGGCCGATGCCGGGACCTTCGAGGAAACCGAAGCGGGCCTGATCAGCTCCAATCCTCTCGGCTTTCAGGGGTATGAGGCAAAAATCGCCGAACTGTGCGAAAAAACCGGGCTGGATGACGCCGTGGTGACTGGGCGTCTCACCATCTGCGACCAACCCGCGATGCTCGCGGTGATGGATTTCAAATATTTTGCCGGCTCGATGGGGTCGGTGGTGGGTGAGAAAATCACCCGTGCCGTGGAGATGGCGATCGCTGAAGAGCGGGGCCTTGTCATTGTGTCCGCCTCATCCGGGGCACGTATGCAGGAGGGCATGCTGTCCCTGATGCAAATGGCCAAAACCTGTGGTGCCTTGGCCAAGCTTGCAGAGGCAAAGCTGCCATTCATTTCCGTGTTCACCCACCCGACCACGGGCGGTGTCACAGCCTCGTTTGCCACCATCGGCGATATCAACCTCGCCGAACCCAAGTGCATGATCGGCTTCGCCGGCCCTCGGGTGGTCAAGGAAACCACCCATCAAAATCTGCCGCCAGGGTTTCAGACCGCCGAGTTCATGCTCCAACACGGACTCATCGACGCGATCGTGCCCCGCCATGAATTGCGCGATAAAATCGGCCAGTTGTTAGCATATATGCTGCCGGCGGGCAAGGCCCAGTAGCGGCGGTCTGTGATCGCCGAAACCCCCATGCCGCGCCCCTTGGCCAGCGACGATCGCAGACCGCCGCTACAAGGCCCCCACGCATTCTAACGAATGCGCCTACGGGGGGATGCTTAGGCGGCGTAAACTAATAAACTTTACATTATCGGTCATTTAGCATGGGATGA
>JBAXPF010000223.1:0-7188 GCA_037132955.1 Verrucomicrobiota bacterium
GGGCGGGTGCGACCGCGGGCAGTGTCGGGCTTGGCGGCCTCGGCGGCTTGCCTGGCACGATTGGCGCAGGCGGCGCAGGCGGCGCAGGCGGCCTCATCGGTCCCGGTGGCAACGGCGGAAATGGCGGCGACTCCAGCATCATCTTCTCCGGCGATAACGGCGGCAATGGCGGCACCGGCGGCAATGGCAGCATCGGCGGTACCGGCGGCAACGGCGGCGACGGCGGCTCCGACCCCGGCGGCAACGGCGGCAACGGCGGCAACAGCTACGCCAGCGGCAGCGTCGGCGGCGCAGGCGGCGCGGGCGGCATTTCAAGAATTGTGGGCGGCAACGGCGGCAACGGCGGCAGTGGCACCACCACCGGAGGTGCCGGTGGCGCGGGCGGCGTCGCCGACCCCGGCCAAACCAATGGCACTCCCGGCGCTCAAGGTCCGGTTGCTGGTGCGCCTCCAAGCGCCACCGGCAGCCCGGGCGCTCCAGGCGCTCCAGGTACGCCGGGCCCCCAAGCGCCCCAAGGCGCCTCGGGCGCACCCGTCATGGGCCTCGGTGCCAATGGGCTGGATAGATCGACCGTCACGGGTGCCCAGGGATCCCCCGGCACCCCGGGCACCAGCCAAACTCAAACCCGTGCGGGAAGCCTGGGTGCCGGATCTAGCGGTGTCAACGGGGCCGACGGTCTTGACGGCAATCCTGCCGCCAACGGTGCGCCGGGCACTCCCGGCAATCCGGGCACGAAAGGCCTCGCCACGGGCATCAATGGAGCGAACGGCTCACAAGGTCTGGCCGGATCTAACATCACATGCTCCGCAGTCGCGGGCTACGCGGGTCTCTCCGGTCTGGGTGGCACCGCCATCGTCGGCGTGGGCAACACCGCGGTCATCAATGACGGCACCATTGCCGGTGGCTGGAACTTTGGCCAGACCGTGCAAGCTGATGCCGTCATCTTCAGCAGCGGCGGCAACCGCATGGAAATTTGGGACGACTCGATCATCGAAGGCGACGTGCTCACCGACAACTCGGTCAATGACACCTTCGCATTGGGAGGCGATGAAAACGGCACCTTCGACGTGAGGGATCTGGTGGCCACCGCAACGACTAACAACGGTCACACCGAATATCAGGGATTTGATATCTTTGAAAAGACCGGCGTCAGCACCTGGACGCTGACCCACACCACACCGCAAGTCACGCCGTGGACGATCTACAACGGGGTGATGTCCACCTCGGAAGACGGTAATCTCGGCGCGCTCGCCGGCGATCTAACCATCGACGGCGGCACCTGGCAGGTCACGGGCACCGCCTTTGCCACCACCACCCGCGACGTCGTGCTGGCCGATACCAGCGAGCGGACCAACGGCATCGACATCGCGGCACCCACCAACATCTTCGAGTACAATCTGGCCATCACCGGTTCCGGCGGCCTCCAGAAACTCGGCCTCGGCACCCTGGAGTTGAACGGCGTCAGCAGTTACCTCGGCCAAACCGATGTCATGCAAGGCACGCTGGTCATAGGCGACAGCCTGGCTAACAACCATGCCTCTGTTGTTGGCAACGGCTATTTGGCTCCGGGAGCCACCCTTGCCGGTCACGGCACCATTGGCGGCAATGTGTGGAACGATGGCACGGTGGCCCCAGGCAACAATGACATCGGCACCCTGACCCTCAGGGGCAACTACAACGGTCCTGCCAACGACAGCCACAGCCGCAATGGCACGATCGCCATCGAATTGGATGGCAATCCGGGCAAAGGCGTCATCAGCGACCACTTGAAGGTGGATGGCCAGGTCTATCTGAATGGCACCACGCTGCTGCTGCTCAAGCGCGACTTCGAAATGGTTTGCGGTGACAAGACCCAGGTGATCATTTCGGACAAAGCCAACTTCCACGGAGAGATCAACCCGCTCAGCCTAGCCCACTTTGACAAGCTAATGCTTTTCGACAATGGCACGGGCTGGTTGTATGGCGTGAATGTCCTCAAGACCCAGGACCTCAGTGATCTGCCGGGACTCAACGCCAATCAAAAAGCGATCGCCAAGTCGCTATCGTTAGATGTACTCACTCCGTCCAACTTCATTGATGATGACAAGCCCCTCGATCAGATTGTCCTAAAAGTTATCGAAGACTGCCCGCTGATCAAGCCACGCATTGACCTGCTCTCCCCGGAAAGCTACGCCAGCTTCGGTGACTACGCCATCCAGGTCACGCGCAACTACACCCGCACCGCGATGGGTATTCCCGGACCGGGCGTGGTGCAACAACCGCGTCCGACTCCCGTGGTTGACTCCAAAGGTGGCATGGTTGATTCCAAGGGTAGCATGGTTGACTCCAAGGGCGGCATGGCAGACGCCAAGGGTGGCCTGCCATCCGAGCCATGCGCCCCTGCGGCAAGGACCACCACGGTATTCGGTGCTTTCAGCCACTACGATGCCAGTTCCAATTCCTCCATCAACGGCGCCGATTATGACATCAACAGCAATGGAGGCATTGCCGGCATACGCCACTCCATCGACAACCTCACCTTCGGTGGGTTCATCGGTATTGATGAGGGTCAGGTCTCTTCTGCGTTTGTGAATGCGGATGTGAGCGGATACGTGTTAGGCGGCTTCATCAGCTATCTCGCGAATGCGGAACATAACGTCATCATCGATGGCGGCTTGACCTATGGCAGCTATCAATTTGACGGCACCCGCAACACCCTCACCGGACTGGCCCGTTTCGACGGCGGAGATACCGATGTGTTTGACGTCTTCGCGTCCGTGAGGGCAGATGTCTACAAGACTGACAAGTTGCGCCTCAGCCCCATGCTGAGCGTCCACTATCTGCAGGCAAATGTCGATGCGGTCAACGAATCCGGGCCGATCACCGCCCTGGCCGTCAATGCCATGGATCAGGACGCGCTGTTCGCGGAAATCTCGCTCAATGCGGAATACCGGATGTCTAACAGCCTCACCTGGTTCGGCAGCATCGGCTATACCCATAACTTCATGGATGCGGAGCGCTTGGTGAGTGCCAAGTTCATCTATGGCAATACCCCGTTCAGCGTGATCGCTCCCGGTCTGGGCCAAGACCTCTTCTCGGTTGGGGTTGGCGCGGTCTGGAACGTGACCGATGCCTTGAGCATCGGCGCCAACTACCGTGCGGAGTTTGGCTCGGATTCCAATCTATCCAACGCCGTGGCCGTGAGCCTGTCATACAGCTTCTGATCGGTCTGGGCGTCATGCCACATTCGGATCCTGGCAACATGCCCGGTCCACTGTGATGCGGGCATGTTGCCCGCCGCCAAGTTGCGCAATGAGCGTCCAATCGGGTCAATTATAGGATTGCCACCAACTCCACCGGACCTATCATGCGCGTCCGACACCCATGAAAACTTCACTCCCCATGCTCTTGCTCGCCATCGGTTCGCTTTCAGCGGAAACACCCCTCCCCTATGGCAAGGATGTGGAATTCCTGCGCCAACACACTGCCGTCATCGAGCTCAGGAACGGTGACGCGGCGGTGGCCCTGGCACCGGCGTTTCAAGGCCGCGTCATGACGAGCACGGCGACGGGTGACAGAGGTTACAGCTTTGGTTGGTTGAACTACAAACTGATCGAGCAGGGCGTTTTGTCAGAGGACAAGGCTGCTGGCAAACTCGAGTCGCACATCTATGTTTTCGGGGGTGAGGAGCGGTTATGGCTTGGCCCGGAAGGTGGTCAATTCGGGATCTTCTTCCCGGCCGGCACTCCCTTTGATTTTGCCAACTGGAAAACCCCGCCGCCGCTCGACACCCTGCCCTTCGAGGTGGTCACCTCATCCCCAACCCAGGCGGAATTCGCCAAGTCATTCAAGGTCACCAATCATTCGGGAACCCAGTTCAACGTGGAGTTGAGGCGCACCGTCCGACTGCTTTCCACGGCGGAAATCGCCAGCTTGTTAGGCGTGCCGCTGGCCGCCAACGTCAAGGCGGTCGCCTATGAAACCAGCAACCAACTCACCAACCGCGGCGACAACGCATGGACCCCGGACACCGGCCTGCTTTCCGTCTGGATGCTGGGCATGTATAAACCATCACCGCGAACCGTGGTGGCCATCCCGGTCCGACCGGGCGAAGACCCACAACTCGGTCCGCTCGTCAACGACGCCTACTTCGGCAAAGTCCCCGGCGACCGACTTCAGGTGCGCGAGAATGTGATCTTCTTCAAGGGCGATGGCGAACAACGTGGGAAAATCGGTATTCCGCCACGCCGCTCACTGGGCGTGGCTGGCAGTTACAGCGGCGAAAACCAGGCCCTCAACCTCGTGCTTTATGCACACCCCCAGGACGCCGTGAGTTATGTCAACTCCGCCTGGGAGAAGCAGAAAGACCCGTTCAGCGGCGACGTGATCAATTCCTACAATGACGGCTCCCCCGCCCCGGGCAAGCCACCCTTGGGACCCTTCTACGAGCTGGAAACCTCCTCACCCGCGGCGGCACTCAAGCCCGCTGCCAGCATCATGCACCGCCAAACCACGATTCACCTAACAGGTGACACAGAGTCCCTGGATGCCGTGGCGGTCAAACAACTCCACACGTCCCTGAAAACCCTCAAGTCGGTATTCCCGCCAGCAAAATAACAACCGGCGAAGAGCGGAAGATTGAGTGGATCAATTCGTGGCACCGACATTGTCAGCGCTTGCGGAAACCCGCGATTGAGGCATAGTCCCCCTCATGCCCCGCCTGCTCGTCTTGCTCTTGTCCGTGGTCTGTGCCGTACATGCCGCCGCCGAGTCGTATACCCCGGTGAACGAGAAGCCGCCGGCCTTGGCGCGGGAATTCCGCGGTGCCTGGGTCGCCTGCATCTACAACCTCGACTGGCCCAGTGCCAAAGGCCTGAGCGCCGCAACCCAACAGGCGGAACTGCGCGCCATCCTCGACAAACTCGTCGCCCTGAAAATGAACGCCGTCATTTTCCAGGTGCGCCCGCATTGCGATGCGGTCTATGACTCCGCACTTGAACCGTGGAGCCCGTGGCTCAGCGGCACCATGGGCCGCTCGCCCGGCTACGATCCGCTCGCCTTCTGCATCCGCGAGGCCCATGCCCGCGGCATTGAGGTCCATGCGTGGTTCAATCCCTTCCGCGCGCTGCCCAACACCGCGCATCCCACATCCTCCACCCACGTCACCCGCGCCGCACCTCAGATCACCAAGCGCTACGGCTCGATGGTCTGGTGCGATCCGTCCCTAACGGAAACCCGGAAGCGCGCCCTCAATGCCATCCTTGATGTCGTGCGCCGCTACGACGTCGATGGCGTCCATCTCGATGATTATTTCTATCCGTATCCGTCCGGCAACCTGAGTTTCGCCGATGGCAAGTCCCCGGCCCAGCGCCGCGCCTACATCGATGAGTTTGTTCGCAACCTCTACGACTCGGTCAAACGCCAGAAACCCTGGGTCCGCGTCGGCATCAGCCCGTTCGGCATCTGGAAACCGGGCTCGCCCGCAGGCATTGAAGCCAAGCTCAACAGCTACGAGGAACTCGCCTGCGACTCGCGCAAGTGGCTGCAAAACGGATGGGTCGATTACCTCGCACCCCAGCTCTATTGGCGAATCTCCCCGCAAAAACAAAGTTTTACCGCACTGCTTGCCTGGTGGCGCCAGCAGGGGTCGCGACCGGTGTGGCCGGGCATTGCCACCGCCCGCATCGGGTCCTCGGAAGACCCCGGACGCCCCGCTTCTGAAATCACCAACCAGATCGACCTCACCCGCAAGATCGGCAGCAAATGGAACGGCCACATCCATTGGAGTGCCAAGAGTCTTGTTAGCAATCAGGGCGGCATCGCCAACCGCCTCGCCAACACCTACACCCAGCCCAGCGCGATTCCGCCGATGCCGTGGGTGAGCCAGTCCGCGCCAACCGCGCCGGGCGTTTCCGCCACGCTGCAAGACTCGGCCACTGTCGTCCATTGGGTGCCGGATGCCACTACGGCTAAAATCGCGGTGCAAGCGCGCGTCGGCTCCACCTGGCGCACCGTCCGGATTCTGCCCGCATCCGCGGCCGATCTAACAATACCCCGTGCTGCGGCCATCGCGGTCACGGCCCTGGACCGGTATGGCAATGCCAGTCCGCCTAAAATTCTCGGGCTTAAATAGCCTGTTTTCGATTTCAGCCTTTCAGCGCTTCAGTGTTTCCGCTTGTCTTCTCCCGTCATGCCTCCAGAACTCCAGCGCCACTTGCCAGAAATCATCACAGCCCTTGTCGCCCTCATCTGCGGTTGGCTGTTCACCCAGTTGGTTGCCAGCGGCAAGCTCGCCGCCGTGAGGGAACGCCTGAAAGCCGAAGAACGCCGCGCTGCCGAGATCGAAGCCCGCCTCGCCCAAGCCACCCATGACGCCCAGCGCAACGAACAAGAATCCCAGACATTCCGCAACCAACTCACCGAAATCCGCTCCCGCCTCGAAGCCGAGACCAAGGCCGCCGCCGACAAACAAGCCCTCCTCGAACGCGCCGAACTCAAACTCGCCGACACCTTCAAAGCCCTCTCCGCCGACGCCCTCAAGTTCTCTTCCGAACAATTCCTGCAACTCGCCAAAGCCTCTCTTAGCGCCCACACCGAGGAAGCCAAAAACGATATCGAAAAACGCCAGACCGCCATCGCCTCACTCGTCAAACCCGTCGCCGACAGCCTCGGGAAATTCGAGGTGCATCTAGGCGAAATCGAAAAAATTCGCGCCGATGCCTACGCCGAACTGCGCACCCAGGTCCGCTCGCTCGGCGAGGGCCAACTCGGCCTCCAGCGCGAAACCGCTTCTCTTGTTAGAGCGCTGCGCCAACCCACCGGCCGTGGCCAATGGGGGGAAATGCAACTGCGCCGCGTGGTTGAGCTTGCCGGCATGCAGGAACACTGCGACTTCGAAACCCAACATTCCACCACCACCGATGAAGGCAAGAACCTGCGCCCCGATCTGATTGTGCGCCTGCCCGGCGGCAAGACCATCGTGGTGGATTCCAAAACCCCGATGGACGCCTATCTGGACGCGCTGGAAGCCACCGACGAGAACCTCCGCGAGGAATGTCTCCACCGCCACGCCCGCCAAGTGCGCACCCACATCCAACAACTTTCGTCGAAAAACTACACCTCGCAGTTTGCGCACGCACCGGAGTTCACGGTACTGTCATTCAGGGCGGAACGCACATAATCTTTTTTGGCGATACTGTTTATGATTCT
>JBAXPF010000224.1:0-7180 GCA_037132955.1 Verrucomicrobiota bacterium
TACCCAGCGTGAACACGGGCATTTTCTTGCCGGCCAAGACCTTGGCGGCGGCGAGCGGTGAATCGCCCGCGTTCTGTTGGCCGTCGGTGATGAGGATCACCGCACCCTTGCCGGTCTTCTGTTCGCGGCTCACACTGAACTCGAGGCCTTTGGTTAGATTGGTGATGCTGCCCCCGGGCTTGGGCAGGGCACCCGGCATGGGCGCATCATTGGCCCCGGTTTGCCACAGGCTCTTGACCTCGTTGTTGTCGAGGGTGGCGAGCTGCAAATCGAACTTGTCGGCCAGTTTGGGCAGCAGGCGCTGCTCCGGCTTGCCACCTAACATGAGTGCCTGCACCCGTTGCCAGCGTGGCAGGGCGTCGAATTTGGCGAGGGCGTTTTTGACGGCGGGGTTGGCGCTCTCGGCGCTGATGGCCTCTTGGAACAGCCCGGCAATCACGGTGGACCAACGGGCCGCGGCGTCAGCGAGTTTGGTGAGGTCCTGCGCGGCGCGGTTGCCGTCATCAACCGATTTGATCTCGCGCGCCGCGAGTTCCGTGGCGGGTGTGACCAGTTCCGTGCGGAAGTTGGTCAGTTGCTCGGCGGTCTTGCTGGATTTGGCAAACAACCCGTCCGCCTTGGTCACCAGCGCGGCAAAATCCATAGCCAGCTTTTTCGATATCTCGGCGCTCGGTGCGTCGATCGACTTCATTCCATCGGCCAGGTTTTTCGCTTCAGCGAGGGCGGCGGATGCCTGCGGTTGGTCGAGGTTGACTGCACCGGAATCGAGCATGCCGAGCCGTTCCAGAATCTGGATCTTGCGTCCGGCATCCATCCCGGGGTCGGCCAGTTGCATGCTCTCCGAGCCATCTAGCAGAATTATGAGCCGGGCAAGGTCGCCGATGACCTTGCGGTGATGCAGCACCGGCCCACCTAAGAGAACAACGATGAGAAACACGGCCAACGCCCGCAGGACGGGCAGCAACACGCGAAATGCCGGGCGCATGGCCCCCGCCTCACGGCGATAGAGCAACCACGCGGCGAGGGCGAGAACAAGTGCGGCTGTTAGGCCGACATACCACGGCCAATCGCCGAGCCAACGCAGAGTAGTAGTGACGGTTTCGCGGTTCATGATTTACCCTTTCCGCGGGCGAATTTTTGTTGCAAGATGAGCTCTCCAAAGAGCAGCAGCAGCAGCAGCAGCAGCGCCCATTTCCATAGCTCGTGACCGTAGCGCTGGACCTTGTCGAGCGCCTTGAATTCCGCCGCGTTGTGCACCAATTGCAAGCCGTGAGTTTTGGCGAGAGTGGTGATTTCCGCGACACCGAGTTTGGCGAGGTTTGATTCACTGCGCTCGGCGTTGACCACGTAATGAATGGGAGAGCCGCCCGCTGGCAGCAAGGTATAGAGACCGGGGCGGCGGGTTTGGGCATATTCGACCACTCCGCGCTCGCCTTTCTTGACCACCGGCACTTCCACCGTGCTGGTGTCCGGCAACGTGAGCACCGCATTCTTGCCGGCGCTGGTCACGGGCTGGAACCCGACGAGTTGCTCGCCGACCTGCAGGTTGCGGCGTGGATAGATGTTAGATGCAAGGTAAACGCAAAGCCGCTGGATCAAGGGCAGATAGGACGGGCGCGCCGGGAGGTTGCTCCACTCCGCGTCCAGAGTGGTGGCGCAGGCGATGACGTGGCCCTCGCCACAGGGTTTTTCCACCAGGAAGGGATCCCCGCTGTCGAGCCGCGCCAGCACCACCGGGTCTTCCGGCCCGCCGCTGCGCTCGGATGGCTTGAGACGATACCAAGCCTTGATGGCCACATCGGAGAGCGTGCCATTTTGCGGATCGTTGAAAATCTCGAGGGCGGGGTTCTCAAAGCGCTGGCTGGTGACCCCCATGGTCGGGGCGCCCTCTTTCAAATCACCGGCCATCGACCCTAACGGAAGTGGCGCGAGTTTGCCAAACGCGCCGTTCCACCATGCCGCGTCCGTGTGATCGCCGCTGAACACCAACAACCCCCCACCCTGCTGCACGAAAAGTTCAAGCGCCTTGAGCTGCGCGTCGCCGAGTTTGGCGACGTTGGCCAGCACCACCACGGCCGAATCCGTGATTTGTTTGGCGCTGAGGGCCTCGGCCGTAACCGCCATGGCCTGGATGAGGTCCGCTTGTTCAACCTTGCCCGCCGCAAACGGCGAGAGCGCGATCTGCGCAAAGCCCGTCTCGCCTTTTAAATCATCGGGCGTGGCACCGGGAGCGCCGTCCACCAGCAGCACCGGCAGCTTGTCGCGCACCGCAATGCTGGCCAGATAGCTGTTGTCGGCCTTGACCGCGTCGTCCTCGATTTCTATTTCCACCACGTGCGAGCCTGCCGTGTCAAACACATGCGTGAAAAGCACCTGGCTCTGCGCCTTCGCTCCTAACAAAACCTGCGAGGTTGACTTGTCCCGGCCATCGACTTTGAGCTTCACGCGGAAGTCGTTGCGGGCGGTTTCGCCATAGTTGCGGATGTTGGCGCGGATTTGGACTTTCTGGCCGATGCCGACCATGAGCTTGGAAAAGTCGAGCGACTCGACGGCGACGTTTTCCTTCACCTCGACGCCGACATCCCAAAGGGTGATGGCGGGCGGGACCGGGAGTTTTTTCAAATGCTCGATGGCTTGGCCAAAGGCCTTGTCCTCGCTGGCCGGGAAACTCAGGCGCTGGAAGTCAGTGAGCATCACGACCTGGCGCGTGCCCTCGGTCATTTTGCCCAGCGTGCCGGCGACAAACTCGAGGGCCGCGGGCACCCGCGCCACGCCATAGCCGGAGCTGACCTTGTCGAGCGCCTGGGTCACGCGAGAGATGTCACGGGTGGATTCATCTAACAATCCAGCCCCCTCCCCCATCAGGAAGACATACGCTTCGGAGCCGCGCTTGAGTTCGCCCACAAGGCGCTGGGTCTCGTCGCGGGCAAGGCTGAAATTGCTGGTTCCGGCGCGGCCGGCTTCCATGGAGTAGCTGTTATCCAGCAAGACTGCCGTGGACGTCGGCCGGTTTCCTAACAAACTTGCGGCACCCTGCCACATCGGCCGGGCCATCATCAGCGCAAGGAGGATGGGAATGGCGCAGCGGATGGCGAGCAGGATCCACTGCTCGATTTTGATGCGTTTCTGGTTGGTGCGCAGCACCGCGGTGAGCAAGTGCATGGCGCCCCACTTGACCACCTTGAAGCGGCTTTTGTGAAACAGATGGATGATGAGCGGGATTGATCCCGCGAGCACTCCACCGAGCATGGCAATGTTGAGAAAGTTCATCGGCGTCCGAGCCTCCGGGTCATGTATGCGGCGAGGCCGTTGGCATACGGCTCGTCGGTGCAGAAAGGCACCAGGTCAATGTTATGGCGGCGGCACCCGCGGGTCAGGCTGTCACGGAAGTTGGCCAGGTTTTCCAGATAGGCTTGGCGCAACATCACGGGATCCAGCAAATGTTTGACCCCGTCCTGCTCGAGGCAATCGAACTGGGTCCAACTCTTGAAAGGAAACTCGAGCTCATCGCGGTCCCAGATTTGAAACACTAAAATTTCATGGCGGGCGTGACGGAAATGGGCCAACGCCTTGATGAAATTGGCCACCTCGCCGAAGCAATCGGAAATGATGATGAGCAGGCCGCGGCGATGCAGCTTGGCCTCAAGGTCGTGGAACACATCGCCAAGGTCTGTCTCGCCACCGGGTTGGCCTTTTTCTAACTCATCGAGGATGACCCGCAAGTGGCTCACCCGTGAGCGCGGCGGAATGTGGCGGCGGATATGGGTGTCAAAAGTGGTGAGGCCGACGCCATCCGCCTGATGCACCATCATGTAGGCGAGGCAGGCGGCTAGCTTGGTGGCGTATTCGTACTTAGTCACACCGCCGGCGGACGAGCCAGCATAATTCATCGACCCGCTGCGGTCGAGGATCAGGGTCGAACGGAGGTTGGTTTCCTCCTCGTATTCGCGGATATAGTAACGGTCGCTGCGGGCAAACACGCGCCAATCGAGGCGCCGGATTTCATCGCCCGGGACGTATTGCCGGTGCTGCTTGAACTCGACGCTGTAGCCCTTGTGGGGCGAGCGATGCAGACCGCTGGTGAAGCCCTCGACGACCTGGCGCGCCAACACTTGCAGGTTGGAGATGCGCTGGAGGTCGGAAGGCTTGAGGAAATCGCTGACGTGAGCCATGGAGTTGCTGCCGGTTGGTTAGGGTACGCATCACCGGGGTGCGCAGAAATGCACCCCGGCATGTCATCGCCGGGTTGGAAACTTACAACGAGCGCTTGGCCTCGCCACGTGGCACCACCTTGAGAATGCGGGTGATGATTTCGTCCACCGAGATACCATCGGCCTCGGCATTGAAGGTGGGCACAATGCGGTGGCGCATGATCGGGCGGGCCAGGGCTTCGACGTCATCAATGGTGACATGGAACCGTCCACGCAGCACGGCGCGGACCTTGCCGGCCAGCACGAGGTTTTGGCAGGCGCGCGGGCCGGCCCCCCAGGCGATGAGGTCCTTGACAAACGCCGGCGCGCCGGGTTCGTCCGGCCGCGTGAAGCGCACCAGGTCGAGAATGAAATCGGTGACATGGTCGGGCACCGGCACTTTGCGCACGGTTTTCTGCAGCTCCATGATTTGGGCACCGCTGAGCACGGGATTGATCTTCACTTCGAAGGTGCCGGTGGTGCGGGCCACGATCTGGCGTTCTTCCTCGCGGCTTGGGTATTCCACTTTCACCAAAAAGATAAAGCGGTCGCGCTGGGCCTCTGGCAACGGATAGGTGCCTTCCTGCTCGATCGGGTTTTGCGTGGCTAACACAAAGAACGGTTGGTCGAGCATCAGGGTGTTGCCACCCACCGTGACGGTCTTTTCCTGCATCGCCTCGAGCAATGCCGCCTGGGTCTTGGGCGGTGTGCGGTTAATTTCGTCAGCCAGCAACATCTGCGTGAACACCGGGCCGGTTTGAAACACGAACGTACGCCGGCCCGTTTCCGGGTCCTCTTGAATGATGTCGGTGCCGGTGATGTCACTGGGCATCAGGTCCGGCGTGAACTGGATGCGCCGGAATGACATCGCCAAGGTCTGCGAAAGCGTGCGAATCATCGCGGTTTTGGCCAAGCCCGGAACACCTTCTAACAGACAATGCCCCCCCGCCAACACGGCGATGATCAATTGCTCGATGACTTCAGTCTGGCCGACAATGAATTTGCCCATCTCGGCGCAAATTTTCTCGTAACTCTCAACCAGCAAGGCGGCGGCGGCTTTGTCGTCAAGCGGAACGACGGTAACAGGTTCGGTGGTGGATGGTGTGGGTGTGGACATGGAGGCAGGGAGAATTGGGTGTTTTGTCCAAATTTCAAGGACAATCTCAAATTCTGGACGCATATAATGACAGGCGGCGGACAATCTTTCATAAATCTTTCTCTTTTTTTGCGTTGAAGACGGATCCTGGCCAGTGCCGTTCCCTGCCCGGCGCGGCCCATCTCTTACTTGATCCATGGATAGTGGAATTTCGGGCAGGATTGAAAGGCTCCAGCGTGTGAGGCAGTAGGCAAGCCAATGAGAAGAAATGCCGGAGTATTGCTGGGCATGACGATGGCTTGGGCTTGCCCGGCGGTCATGGCGGAGACGACGCCATCTAACATTATGATGCTTGAAAACCGCGCCGGCATGCGGCTTGAATTGTTGGAGACAGCGGGCGGCTGGGCCATGGGATCGCTCAAGTTTCATGGCAAGCCCGTGGAGCAACCGGCAACCCAAGGCGTGCTGGCCTTGCGCAACACCAAGACCGGCGAGGTCCGCTGGCTGGCGGCAGCGCAAGGCGACAAGCTGGATGCACGAAGTGCGAGTCTGAAAGGCCGGCACGCGATCGATGGCGCAAATTTCTCCTGGTCGCTGGATGTGGGACTGAACGCTGAGCTGGCCGCGGCAAATTTCACGGCAAAGTGGTCGGTGGACAAGGATCTCAATGGCTGGGAGGTGTGCGTGTCCTATCATGATGGATCCGCCAATGACTGGCGGGTGCAGAGCTATCCGTGGGCCGGCAACAGTGCCGAGGCGGACATTGCGCCCATGCGCTATTGCGGCGTGCCGGGGGCGCTGATCTATCGGCCCGACTTGTCGCTGGCACTGCTCTTCGCCATCGACAGCAATTCCGATTACCTCAACCCTAACACATGGACCGGCGCCACCGGGTTCCACTTTGCCAACCGCCGGACGGCACCGCAATTCCGCTGCGGTGGCGGCAAGCTGGTGGCAGGCACGGCCTACGAATTGCCGCTGCAGTTGTTTCTGAGTGATGCGGGCAATTTCCCCGCCGCGATCAGCGGGATGATGCAGGAATGGATCAAAGTCAACAGCTATAAAGTGGCCGATTCGCTCAAGGTGCGCACGCCGCAGGAAGCCTTTGTGCTTGCACTTGAGGGTCGCCGCAAGATGGAGAGTTGGAAGCCGGGCATTGGATACGAGCATCACCGCGGCACCCCGTTCGTTTACGTCGGCAACAACCCGTATATCGCCTATTACGAATATCGCCTCCACGAGCTCACCGGCGAGAAGCTGTGGCGGGACCGCGCATTCGAGCAGATCGACTTCGCGCTCAAGGGCCAACAACCTAACGGGGCATTCCACACCAGTTGGTATTTCAAGAAGGAGGCCCGGCCGGGCGGTGCGACGGCTGACGGGTTTTGCAGTTGGGACTGGCATCACAACGGCTACAAGGTGGACATCAACGCGTGGATGGTCCGCTATATCCTGCAAACGTGGCAACGGGTGAAGGAAAAGGAGGGAGTGGACCGGCAGGATTGGTATCAGGCGGCAATGCGCTCGCTCGATTGGGTGCTGGCACAGCAGAACCCGGACGGTGGCTTCCCACAGGTGATTGATATGGATACCAACAAGAAGTCCGAGTCCGTGGTGAACGGTCGCACACTGGTTGGCCTGCCCATCATCGCCAAAATCACCGGCGATGCGCGCTGCCTGCGGGCCAGCGCGGAGCAGGAGCACTGCATGCGGCAGAATATTGAAGGCCGGTTCTGGTATACCGGCGCGCATCCGGACTTGCCACCGGGCGATTTTGAACAGGACAGCATCTATGCCATGGTGGAGTATTGGTTAGACAAACACGACCGCACCGGTGAGAAGGAATGCCTCGAGCACGCGACGGCCAATGCCTATTACGGTCTGCTCTATTGGT
>JBAXPF010000225.1:0-7045 GCA_037132955.1 Verrucomicrobiota bacterium
CCTTGCAAGAGGTGCCAATGAAGATCACGGGCGGGCCGCCCGTGCCCCCCTTGCAAGAGGTGCCAATGAAGATCACGGGCGGGCCGCCCATGCCCCCCTTGCAGAGGTGCCAATGAAGATCACGGGCGGGCCGCCCGTGCCCCCCTTGCAGAGGTGCCAATGAAGATCACGGGCGGGCCGCCCGTGCCCTCGAAAACATACGGCCCTCCTTCGGATAGAGAGGTCTCCATATCCGTTTTGGCTTTGGTGGCGGGTGGATAAGGCATGCGGTACGCCCGATAACTGGCAACCTTCACATCATTGAATTTCATTTCAAAAACCACGGATTTCGGGAGACCCGGCAGCTTTTATTGTAACCAAGATTGTGCCAACCCTTGAATATGAAGAAAAATGAAAATAGGCTTGTCAGCCGCCATCTGAAGACCCTGAATAGAACATCGTTATATTGGCGATTGTATCCTGACAGCTGTGCGGCGCTACAGTGCCAAGACTCGAAAAAACACCTATAAAAACACCCGAATAAATCCAACACCATGAAAGCCAGATTCAATCAATTCACGGGCAAGCCGGTCATCATCGCCGCACTCACCGCATTCCCGGCCATGGTCATGGCGGCAAATATTGACATCATCGCCGACTATACCGGACCAGCCAGCGGACTCGACCCCACAAACATTCCTGGCGGAAGCTGGGGCGGCAACAATCTCAGGCTCGGCACTGGAGCCACCGGCAAATCCATCACCATCGACAGCGGCACGCTCTCAGGAACGAATAACGGAACCAATTCATTCGAAGTCGGTGGCACCAGCAACACGGTCACGTTTACCGGCAGTTCGACCGCGGTGATTGTCAATGCCTCCAAAGGCTGGCCCACGGGCTCAGTTCATATGAGAGGGACCGCCAACACGATGAAGGTCCTCGCTGGTGCCACGTTCACCGCGAATGGATATTTCGGCTTCGATGGTTCAGGCGCACAAACGATCGTGGTGGACGGGGCTGGCTCAAAAGTTGACGTCAGCGCGGACCGAAGTGATGGATTTGGCCCCACGAACGGTCAGGCATTGGACAGAAGGATCAACATTACGAACGGTGGCACATTCTATATAAGTGGCAACGGCATGGACCAAATGACTTCGAACACGGCGGGAACCTACGCGGTCAATGTGGACGGGGCCGGTGGTCGTTCGGTTTTAGGCGTGACACTTATTCAGTATAACTCGACGGCAGCTGGCGGAATTGCTCACATCTTCAACGGCGGGGCATTGGAAACGCATATCGACAACGGAGGTAACAATTCATTTGGTTCCAACGGCGACGGCCACTTCGATAAAGTCTTCATCGATGGCGGCGTGATATCCTACAAAGATTCCACGGCCGCACGAATGGACGAGAGCACGGCAGGCAGCGCTTCCGGCTTCACCTATGCGGGCAATAATGCCATGCGCCTGAACAACGGCGCCGCCACCGACACCGGCAGTTACACGCTGGCCAACAACGTGGGCGCGACTCCTTCAAAGAACTACACCCGTCTGGAAATGATCAACGGCATCACCTCGGTCGCCCGTGCCATCACTGTTGACGGCGACAACCGCGGTTCGTTGTTGTTTGACAGCACGGCGGCCACCATCGCCGCCGGCGTGACGCTCACCGGCGCATCGGCAACCCTGAAGGCGACCGGGGCTGCTTCCACGCTCACGGGTGCGGTCACTGGCGGCTCCGGCAACGCACTGGTCAAGTCCGGTTCCGCCAAGCTGACGTTGAAGTCGACGCCCACCTACAGTGGCGACACCACGATCGACGAGGGCACGTTGGCGCTTGCCAGCCCCAATATCAGCAACGAGACCTCCACCGTCACGATTGCCACCGCGGCCAAGCTGGAGTTGGACTTCGATAAATCCGGCGGCCCCGTCACCGACACCGTGGACAAGCTCTTCATCGACGTCAACCAGATGCCGGCCGGCATTTACGGTGCCACCGGATCAGGCGCGACCCATATTGATGACACACATTTCGTGGGGGTTGGCACCTTGACCGTGACCTCTGGCGGGGGCGGCGGCGCAACCTACGCGCTGACTTACGACGGCAACGCTCAAACGACCGGAAGTGCACCGACCGACACCAGCAGTCCCTACGCCTCCGCCGTGACGGTGACAGTGCTCGGAAACACCGGTAGCCTAGTCAAAACCGGCCACACCTTCAGCGGGTGGAACGAGGCGGCCAACGGCTCCGGCACTTCCCACACGGCAAGCTCGACCTTCCCGATGCCGGCAGCCGCCCTCACCCTGTATGCGCAGTGGACGATCAACAGCTACACCTTGACCTACGGGGTCTCCGGCTCCCATGGTTCGATCGTCGGCACCTCGCCACAGTCGGTCAACTACGGCAGCAACGGTGGCTTGGTGACAGCCACCCCGGACAGTGCTTACTACTTCGCGGGTTGGAGCGATGCCTATCCGACGGCGGTACGCACCGACCTCAATGTGTCGGCCGATCTCAACGTGACGGCCAGCTTCGCGATCAACTACAGCTCGTGGGCCTCGGCCAACGGCATTGCGGGACAAGCCGCCAAAGACGACAAGGATAACGACGGCGTGGCCAATGCGGCGGAATTGGTGGTCGGTGGCAATCCTGCCACGGGCATGGACGCCGACAAGTTGCCGACGATCCAACTGGTGACCAATCCGGGTGGCACGATCCCGGACGGCAACTACATGCTCTTCACCTATCGTCGCACCACCCTCTCCCTCGATGCCGGCATCGCCACCGCGTGCCAATACAACACCGATTTGGGCGCGGTTTGGGCTCCGGCAGTCGACGGCTCCGGTGGCGTCAAGGTGATCACGACAACCGGCCATTATGGCACGGGCATCGACCGCATTCAGGTCTATGTGCCGCGTGCCGCCAACACCAAGATGTTCGGCCGCCTGGATGTCATTGTCCCCCCCGCTCCCTAAGCGTGGGACAGTAGCTGCGGCTTCCAGCCGCAGTTTTCTCTCAATCAATCCTTATTGACCAGTCCTAGGTTTAGACGATATGTGGAGAACCTAACATATTCGGATAAAGAGAACCACTGAATTCACTGAAAATATTCAGGCAATCAGTGTGTGAACCGAAGCGAAGCGTAGATAGCCTGACGCGAAATTTTCCAATAATCAGGCAAATCAGTGAAATCAGTGGTTTCAGAAACCAAAATCACCAAGTCCATTTTCCTTTCAAGGTTAGTATGAAACTTCCATCTTCCCGGCGCATGGCGCGCCTTGGTCTGGCATGCATTGGCATCGCAGCCGCACTGGGGTTAGGGCTGTGGAAATCCGGCACTCGCTCCGCGCCGGCAACGCACACGCCCGCCACGGGCGGTGCCGGCTCCGAGGCACTGATCTGGGCGGCCTACGCGCCGGCTGAACCGCCCCGCGCGGCCGTGGACATTGTCTATCCCCTGGACGCGGCGGTCTTTCCTCCTGAGATTGCCGAGCCAACATTCCGCTGGCGGGACCAGCATCCCGAGGCCGACACCTGGCTCGTCGCCATCGAGTTCGCCGATGGCAAGGCGCCGCTGAAGGCACTTTGTCGAGCCATGGAGTGGACTCCCTCACCCGCACAGTGGCAGGATTTCACGGCGCGCTCGCGGGAATCGCAAGCCAAGGTCACCATCCTCGGTGTGCGGCAGTCCTTCCCTAACAAGATTCTTTCTTCCGGCATGCTCCACATCAGCACGTCCAAGGACGAAGTCGGTTCGCCGCTGTTTTTTCGCGAAGTGAACCTGCCGTTTCAGCTGGCTGTGACCGATCCAGCCAAGTTCATTCGCTGGCGCTTCGGGCCCATCTCCGCCCGCCAACCGCCACCCATCATCTTGGAAAAGCTCGCCGTTTGTGGCAATTGCCATTCCTTCTCCCGCGACGGCGGCACCCTGGCCATGGAGGTGGATTCGGGCAATGAAAAGGGCGGCTACGCCATAGCCCCGGTCAAGGAAGAAATCGACCTCGACCCCTCGAAAATCATCGATTGGAACGACTACAAGAGGGACGAAACGGAACCGACCTTCGGACTGCTTTGCCAGATATCACCTGACGGGCGCTATGTGGTGGGGACCGTCAAGGACCGGGCGCTGGCCGTTTACACCCCGGACCTCATGTTCTCGCAGTTGTTTTTCCTGATCAAGGGATTCCTGGCGATCTATGACCGGGAAACCAAGCAGATTCACCCGTTGCCGGGGGCCGATGATCCGGAGTTTGTGCAGACCAACCCGAGTTGGAGCCCCGACGGGAAATCCATCGTCTTTGCGCGCAGCCGCAGCCATGCCTACAACCCGGAGAGCCTGCGCAAGAGCAAGGCGGTGGTGGTGCCGCCGGAAGAGGCCGAGGAGTTCCTCAAGGGCGGCAGGACCTATCTCTTTGACCTTTACCGCATCCCCTTCAATGAGGGACGGGGCGGCACGCCCGAACCGCTCGCCGGCGCGTCTAACAACGGCATGAGCAACTACTTCGCGAAGTATTCGCCCGATGGCCAATGGATCGTGTTTTGCAAGGCCAAGAGCTTCATGCTCCTGCAGCCCGACAGCCAACTCCACATCATCCCGGCGGCCGGCGGCGAGGCGCGCAAGCTGCTATGCAATACCGCCCGCATGAATTCCTGGCACAGTTGGTCGCCCAACGGCAAGTGGCTGGTTTTCTCCTCCAAGATCAACGGCCCTTACACGCAGCTCTTCCTCACACACATCGACGCCAATGGCGACAGCACGCCCCCGGTGGTCCTTGACCGGTTCACCGCTCCGGAGCGGGCCGCCAACATCCCGGAGTTTGTCAATCTCCCCCCCACCGCCATCCGCAAGATCCACGAGGAATTCATGGACGACCATTCGCACTATCGCGCGGGCATTGCCTTCGCCGTGGGCGGCGACTGGGAGAATGCGGAAAAGATGTATCGCAGGGCAATCAAACTCAATGCCCGCAGTGCGGAAGCCCATACGGAACTGGGAATGCTGCTGGTGGGCAGAAAGCAGCAACAAGAAGGGATCCAGCTTCTGCGCAAGGGCGTGGAATTGGATCCGGATAACGCCGATGCCCACATCAACCTGGCCAGCGCCCTGACCGGGAAAGGCAAGTTCGAGGAAGCCATCGCCCACTGCGAGAAGGCGCTGCAATTGAAGCCTGCTTCCGCCGAAGCCCACGTCAACCTGGCCAGCGCCCTAACTGGAATGGGCAAGCCTGAGGAAGCCATCGCGCACTGCGAGCTGGCACTGCAATTGGATCCCAAGTCCGCCGATGCCCACTACAACCTGGGTTACGCGTTGGTTGCCCGCCAGCAGTTCGAGCCATCCCTGGTCCATTTCCAGAAGGCCCTGGAAATCAAGCCCGATTACGTGCAAGCCCGCAACAACCTGGGTTCCGCCCTGTTGATGACGGGCTGCCCGGATGAGGCCATCGTCCATTACCGCAAGGTTTTGGAAGTCAATCCGAACTACCCCGGCGCGCCTCAAAATCTGGCGGTCGCCCAGGCCCAGCAGGCGAAATCGCTCCAGGCGCTCGCGCAGCGGAGGGTGCAGTTGCAAGCGCGGCCGAATGAAACGGCGCTTCTCGCCGGGACCGCCTGGTTGCTCGCCACCAATCCCAACGCCTCGCTGCGCAATGGCAAGGAGGCCGTGGAACTTGCCCAGCGGGCAGTGCAACTGACCGGCGGCAAGGAGTCGGCGGCGCTCGACATCCTGGCCGCCGCCTGCGCCGAGGCGGGCAACTTTGCCGAGGCGGTCACCGCCGCCCAGCAGGCGCTGGATCTGGCCAACGGGCAAAATAACAAGTCCCTGGCCGCGTCCATGGCGGTCCGCCTCAAACTCTATCAAGCCGGCTCCCCGTTGCGCACGGTGATGCCGCCGCCCAAGTAGAACGCCGCGGGATACCCCTTGCTTAAGGGACTTGACCGGCGCCGGGAGCTGCGGCTAGTTTTCCCAAGGGAAGCAAGGCGGCCCATATAGCACGAGAAAGAACGAACAACACGGTGCAAATCAGGATCGATCAAGTGGCGGATGGATTGAAATGGCTCACCGTCGCGCTGGCCGCGCTGGCCGCGCTGCTGGGTCTGGCGACCCGCGCCCCGGCGCAGGCCGTGACGTTCGGCACCGGCACCAACCAGTTCTCGATGACGTTCAACGCGGTCAATGCCACATTCGAAATGGCAGACACGGAGGTTATTTGGGACTCGTTTGACAAGTTCTACGTGGCGGCCACGGGCAACGGGTTCTCGCCCACTCTGGACCCCGCCTCCGCTGGCGGACCCTATCTGTCCGCAAACGGCACCAGCATGATCACCCCGAAGCAGGTGGTGGATTTCATCAACTGGTTGAACACCAGTGCGGGCTTTCCCGCAGCCTACACGTTCAACGCGGCCCACACCGCGCTGGTCAATTGGAACCGCAACCCGGGCGCAAAGTATTGCCTGCCAACGGGGGCCGAGTGGAACACGGCCTTATCCGTGATTCACTATGCCCCCACCGGTCCGGTCGTCTACGAGTGGATTCAACCCTTATCGGGCAATGGTGGCAAGGTCGACGGCTTGAAACAAGGGCAGCCCAGTTCCGGTCCGGATTCCTGGACCGGCGACCTATTTGCCAGAACCCGCTCGGACACCGGTTTCCGGGTCGTTTATGTTTTGCCCGTGCCGGGACCGTTGCACCACTTTGAGGTGGCCGCAACCTCCATGCAGACGACGGGCTTGACCTTCAGTGCCACGGTGACGGCCAAGGACGTCGATGGCACGACGTTGACCAATGACAGTTCCACGCAGGTGACGATGACGAGCAGCGGCAGTGTGCAGTTCGACTGCGACGGCAACGGTGTGTTCGGCGATAACACCAGGACGCTCACCAGCGGCACGTTCACGATCACGGCCAAGGACAACGTGGCGGAAAACGTGACCCTCACGGCGAGCGCCGGGGGTAAGACAGGCACGAGTCCGGCGCTCGCGGTGAAATTGGCGCCCCAGGCGGAGACCATGAGGTTCGGCACGGGTGCCAACCAGTTCGCATTGACGTTCAATCCGGCCTCCGCTGCAT
>JBAXPF010000226.1:0-7040 GCA_037132955.1 Verrucomicrobiota bacterium
GGGCCAAGGGGGCGTTGCCGGTGGTGCGGGTGCACCAGGCGCGGCTTACCCGTGAAATGCTCAAAGGCGCGGAGGACGCGCAATACGCCATCATGAGCAAGCATCTGTTGGCGGAGATGAAGGACATGGATGCCTATATCGCCATCCGCGGCGGCCACAACATCGCGGAAACCTCGGATGTGCCGGTGGCCAAAATGCAACTGGCGATGAAGCATCTGCGGCCGGTGATGGATTACCGGGTGAAAAAGACCAAGTGGTGCGTGCTGCGCTGGCCGAGTCCCTCGATGGCCCAACAAGCGAGCATGAGCACCGAGGCGTTCGAGGATTTTTATTTTGACGTCTGCTTGCTCAATTACAAGGCGCTGGTCCCCGCCATGAACGCGCTGAAAAAACTCATGAACCAGACGGACCGCGTGGAGATCACCGGCCCTGGCACCGACCTGAAGTTTTCTATCAAAGGCATCCCGGCCCTCGCCAGCGGCGGTTGCTACAATGTGCCGGACGGTGAGGTGTTCACCTCGCCGGTGCGCAATTCCGTGGAAGGCTATGTGACCTACAACGCGCCGACGATCTATCAAGGGATTGCGTTTGACGGCATCCGTCTGGAGTTTGCCAAGGGCAAGGTGGTCAAGGCGGAGGCGGGCGCCAAGACCAAGGCGCTCAACAAGATCCTCGATACGGACGACGGCGCGCGCTACATCGGCGAGTTTGCGCTGGGTTTCCACCCGTTGATCCGCGAGCCCATGCGGGACATTTTGTTTGACGAGAAAATCGCCGGATCGTTCCACTTCACCCCCGGCCAGGCCTACGAGGACGCCGACAACGGCAACCGCTCGCAAATCCACTGGGACATGGTCAATATCCAACGCAAGGACTATGGCGGCGGAGAGATCCGCTTCGATGGCAAGCTCATCCGCAAGGACGGCGTGTTCCTGCCCAAGGCATTGGCGAAACTCAACGGGTGAGACCCCCTTCATTCATGTGACCGGCTATTTGCTGGTGAACGCATACGATCCCGACCCGGCTTGGTAAACGGCGGCGCCGCGGTCCATGCGCAGGAACTTCAAGCCGGCGGCATCGGCCGCGGGTTTGCCGGACTCCATCACCGCCGCCGCATCCTTGGCGGGGATGCAGAGGGTGGCACTTGTGTTAGGCGGGATGGTGACATCCAGGCTGAAGGTGTCGCCCTCCATTTTCCATGAGGTGGCGATCTTGCCGTGGATGGACTCATAGCTGGCCTTGACCCAGGTGATGCCATTGCCCGGGGTCGGGCGGATCATGAGGGATTTGAAGCCGGGGCCATCGGTGTCGATGCCGGCGAGCGAGGCGAACATCCATTCGCCGCAGGAACCCAGCGAGTAATGATTGAACGAGTTCATGCCCGGATTCTGGAATCCTTTCTCGGGGGTCCATCCGTCCCAACGTTCCCAGATGGTCGTCGCCCCCTGGTTCACTGAAAACAACCATGACGGGAAAGTGTCCTGCAGGAACAACTTGAAGACAATGTCGAGCTTGCCCGCCTGGGTCAGCACCGGCAGCAGATAACTCACCCCGACAAAGCCGGTTGATAGATGGTGATTCCTGGCCGTGATGTCTTCCACCAGATAGTCCACGGCCTTGGCGCGCATGTCGTCCGACAATAGATCGAACTTGAGCGCCATGAGGTAACAACATTGGGTGTTGCCTTGGATTCGCCCGTCGGCAGCCACATATTTCTGATTGAAGGCCGCCTTGATCTCCTGGAAGAGCTTTTCGTATTTCGCCGCATCGTCGGACTTGCCCAGCGCGGTGGCCGCCTGCGCGACGAGCCGGGTGGAATACGCGAAGTAGGCGGTGCCGATGAGGTCCTTGGGGGTCTTGGATCCGATGGACAGCCAGTCGCCGTAATCGCCGCCGCGGTTCTTGTTGCGGATCAGGTCGGCGCTGTGGTTGCGGCACCATTCAATCCAGCGCACCATGGCCGGATAGTGGGCTTCGAGCTGGCGTGCATCGCCGTAAACCTGATAGATTGTCATCGGGCAGATGACGCCGGCATCGGCCCAGGCCGGGGTTCCATCGCCGCCGCCGGTGCCGGGGCTGATATCGGTGAAGGCGCCGTTGCGTTGGGCATCGTCCACATCCACCAGCCACTTGGTGAAGAAGGCGGCGACATCGGAGTTATAGGTGGCCGTGCGGACAAACACCTGGGCGTCGCCCATCCAGCCAAGCCGCTCGTCACGTTGCGGGCAATCGGTGGGAATGCTCAGGTAGTTGCCGCGCTGCCCCCAACAAATGTTAGAATAGAGCTGGTTGACGCGCGGGTCGGAGCAGGCGAATTCGCCGGTGCGCGGGGTGTCCGAGGCGATGACGATGCCGGTGATGGCATCGGGCGCGGGTTTTTCCGGCAGGCCGGTGATTTCGACATAACGGAAACCATGGAAGGTGAAGTGGGGTTGGAAAACCTCGATGCCGCCGCCTTTGCAGATGTAGGTGTCGATGGAGGTCGCACCACGCAGGTTGGCCGTATAGAGCGTGCCGTCGGGATTGAGAATCTCGGCATGGCGGAGGGTCAGTTTGGTGCCGGCGGGTGCGGCCACTTTAAGGCGGGCATAGCCGACCATGTTCTGGCCGAGGTCGAACGTCCAACATCCGGGTTTGGGTTCCTTGAGGGTTTTAGCGGGAAGCTCGCAGATTTTGCGCACCGGGTCGGTCACCTGGCTTTCCAAGGGGCGTGGTGCCTCTTTGCGCACACTTGCCGCCTGCCAACTGCTGTCGTCGATGCCCAGCTCATTCCAGCCCTTCACTTCCAAGCGTGCGTCATAGTTTTCCCCCAGCATGAAGTCGGAGGCGAGGATGGGGCTGGCGGTCATCTTCCATGAATCATCGCTGACCACCAGTTCGGAGGTGCCGTCGGTGTAGGTGACTTCCAGTTGGGCCAGCAGGGCGGGGATTTTGCCATAGTGCTTGAAGCCGCCGAGCCCGATGTGGCCGCTATACCAGCCTTGGCCGACCATGCCTGCCATGACGTTGTCGCCTGAGCGGAGCAGGGCGGTGGCATCATAGACTTGGTAGCGGATGCGTTTGCGATAATCCGTCCATTCGGGCGCAAATAGCAAATCCCCGACGCGCTGGCCGTTGATGTGCATCAGGTATAGGCCCAGTGCCGTCACGTAAAGCCGTGCTTTGGCCACCGGCTTGGTTGCGAGTTTGAAGGTCTTGCGCAGGAGCGGCACGGTCGATGAATCCTTGCTGACCTCGGCATTGATCCATTTTGCTTTCCAATCGTTTTCCTTGAGCAGACCCATTTCCCACATTGCGGGTTGGCTCCAGCTGGCCTTGGCTTCGGTCGCAGGGCTGGCGGTCCACACGCACACTTTCCAGAAACACTGCTGGCGGCTGGTCAGAGGCTTGCCTGCGTATTCGATCTGCGCGGTCTGGTCCGATGCCACCTTGCCGCTGTCCCAGACGTCTCCTTGGTTGTTCTGCAAGAGTTTTTCCGAAGTCGCCACCAAAATCTGATAGGCGGTTTGCTTCTGACTCCTGGCGATTTCAGATTTTGGATTTTCCATAACCCAGCTCAGCCGCGGCTTTTCCACGTCGATGCCAAGCGGGTTGGTGAGGTACTCGCAGCGCGGTTGGGTCAGGTCAGCGGCGGAAACCGCCGGAAGGCTCGTCAGCATTGCGGCGGCGGTCATGAGGCAGGCTGCAAGGTGGCGGGTGGTTTGGTTGTTCATGAGTATGGTTCGTTGGTCGATTGGAAAAAATCCGTGGATTTGAGGATTACCGGTTGCGGATGTGAAAGGACCCCCCTAGAATTGCCGTTATGCAGACCATGATTGCCTTTATTAATTCACCTCAAGATTGGATTGTCATCCTAGTGATTGTGCTGCTGCTGTTTGGCGCAAAGAAACTTCCCGAGTTGGCCCGCGGCGTGGGTAAGAGCATGGGCGAGTTCAAAAAGGCCCGCGAAGACTTCGAGCGCGAGATTACCCGTGCCGAGACCGAGGTCAAGACCAAGGAGCCTGACGTCAAGGAAGCCGCCGGCAAGGAACACCGGGAAGCGTGAGCGAACACGGGGAAACGTGAGCGCGGGCGCCAGACTTTATTAAGTGCAAGCGCCGCGCCCGTTTGAATTTCCCTGCGGGGTCGGCTTGACGACTACTGGGCCGGCGCGGCCGGAGCTGGATCGGCTGGCGGGGCTTTGTCGCCCTTGCCAGGACCTCCTTTGCCGGGCCCCCCCTTGCCCGGGCCACCTTTGCCGGGACCGCCGGGATGATGCGGCGGGCGATGGGCCTTGAATGCCTCAAGGGTCACTTTGCCGTCGCCGTTGGTGTCCATCTTTTTGTAGATTTCCTCGGCCTTGGCTTCATCCCGCTTGGCCATGGGGGATTCTTTGAATTCCGTGAGGCTCAGCACTCCGTCTCCGTTGGTGTCGAGTTTCTTGAAGATTTCCTCGGGACTTGGGCGCTGCTTGCCCTCCGGTCCACCGGCACCTTTGGGCGGTCCGGCCGGTTTGTCTTGAGCGAGCGATAGCGACGCGGCGATGGCCAGTGCGCTGAGGGTGGCGATGGTTGCTTTCATGGTCGTGTGTTTTGTCAGGTTGGGTGCGGCGGCGATATGCTTGACCGCGCGTGAGGAGGAAACTCCCCAAACCCGGCAGAGTTGCTGGCGATTTTTGCCGCCTCCCGCTGCCAATTGGATAAATGGCCGTCATCCGCGGCCGGACGTTCCGTCACGGATGGTCCGCCATGGCCACCGGGCGTGTGCATGCTGCATCCTATCCAATCCGAGGATGACTCATTTCGTGCAAGGATTGCGCCGGGCGCTGCGTAGCGACTGCGCAGTATCAAAAATTCCATCCCATCCGTCTTCCCATGAAACGATTTCTCGTCCTTGTCACCGCCCTGTTGCCCATGGCTTCGTTGTTGCCCGCCCAAGACGCCGGTCAGGCCCCTCCGGTAGCCGTGCAGCGGTGGCAGGACATGCGCTTCGGCATGTTCATCCATTGGGGACCGGTGAGTCTCAAAGGCACCGAAATCGGCTGGTCCCGCGGCGATGAAATCCCGATCGCGGAGTACGACAACCTCCACAAGCAGTTCAATCCCGAAAAATTCGACGCCGAGGCCTGGGCGCTGACCGCCAAGGCCGCCGGCATGAAATATCTGGTGCTCACCACCAAACATCACGATGGCTTCTGTCTCTGGGACACCAAGGCCACCGATTTCAACATCATGGCCACCCCCTTCCATCGCGATGTGGTCAAGGAATTGAGCGCCGCCTGCAAAAAACACGGCATCGCCTTCGGCACCTATTACTCGACCTGCGACTGGCATCACCCGGCCTATCCGCTAGGCAGCCCCGGCGGCAGAAGCAACAAGCCCAATCCGGATTTGAAGGCCTATGATGCCTATCTGCGCCAGCAGGTCACCGAACTGGTGAAAAACTACGGCCCCTTGTGCGCCCTGTGGTTTGATGTGCCGCAGGTTTACGGCCGCGACTTTGGCATTCCCATGGTCAAGGCGTTGCGCGAATTGCAGCCTGACCTCATGATCAACAACCGTGCCTACAATGCGGGTGTCGGCGGCGACGGCGTCAGCCAAAACAACAAGGTCGGCGACTTCGACACGCCCGAGCAAACGATCGGCGGATTTCAAATCGACCGCCCGTGGGAAACCTGCATGACCCTCTGCAACCAGTGGGCGTGGAAACCTGACGACGCCATGAAACCCATCGAGCAATGCCTGCGCACGCTTGTTCTAACAATCGGGGGCGATGGCAACCTGCTCTTCAATGTCGGACCGATGCCGGATGGGCGCATCGAGGAGCGGCAGGTGACGCGCCTCAAGGAAATGGGCGACTGGGTGCAGGAATACAGCGAAGCCATCTACGGCACGCGTGGCGGCCCCTTCAAGCCCAGCCATGGCTTGGCAGCCACCCGCAAGGGCAACACGATCTATCTGTTTGTCATGAAGGAGGCTGCGGAAACCCTGGTGCTGCCGCAACTGCCGCGTGCCGTCAAGTCCGCCACCATCATCGGCGGCGGCGCGGCGGACCTCAAGGCCACCGAGGGCAAGCTCACGCTGAGCCTTCCCGCCGCGATGCGCCGCCCCCCGATCACCGTGGTCAAACTCGAGTTGGACGGCTCGGCCATGGACATTCCGCCCGTGGATCTGGTGAAATGAGCCATACTCCGGGCAGCTCCGGCGTTCCGCCCGATACTGACAGTTTGGTGTTTTCTGATAGGAAAACAGGCGTCCTGCCTGTGAGGGAAGACAGCGCGTCCCGCCTGTCCGCGAAGGAAACGACAGGCTGGATGCCCGTCGGCCATGACAGGCAGGATGCCTGTCTTCCTGCTGAACTAACAGTATTGGGCGTCCAGCCGGCAGGCAGATGCATCTGGCCGAACCCTCTTGTGACAATGTGCCTCGCCGCCGGGGTCGTGGCGCTGGCCATGGGATTGCTATGCGCTGCCAGCGCAGCCCAGCCCCCGCCGGACTTGCCGCAGGCGGCCGCCGTGCTAAAGGGGCTGCAGATCGACACCCTCGTCATGATCCAGCGCCGTCCGCTGAACCCGAGCCATGTCTATACCTATCATGTCGAGGGCTTGGAAAATGGCGGCGGGCTTTACACGCTGGCCCTTGGCGACGGGAATCCAACCTGCCTGGTTGATTCGGCCGATGGAGTGATCCTGGACTGCCAGGTCTCCTACGACGGCAAGCAGATCCTGTTCAGTTGGAAGCGCACGATGCAGGAACCGTTCAAGATTTGGCGCGTCAATGCGGATGGCAGCGGCCTGACCTGTGTGATCGACCATGAATCCAACAACATGAACGCCTGCTGGCTGCCGGACGGCGGCCTCGCGTTCTTGTCGGACCGCAAACCCGCCTTTGCGTATTGTTGGACCAGCACCTCGCCGGTGCTCTACCGCGCGGATGGCAGTGGCCAAAATGTGGTCAAGCTCTCGGCCAACTATCTATCAGACTTCACGCCGTCCATCATGGAGGACGGGCGCATCCTCTACAGCCGCTGGGAGTATGTGGACCGGCCGGCCATTCCGATCC
>JBAXPF010000227.1:0-7032 GCA_037132955.1 Verrucomicrobiota bacterium
GTTTGCGGTCGGCCTCGAGTTCGAGTTTGCGGCCGGGGTTTTGTTTTTGATAGGCGACGAGATAGCTTTTGAGCAATCCCTCGGGGACGCTGAGGGTGTCGAGGGTGATGTGGCCATCGGCATCCACGGTGATGACCGAGCGGGCATCGGCCACCTTGTCGGAAGGTACCTCGCGCACGGTGGGCAGCTCGACGCGGAGCACGTTGCGGGGTTTTTTGAACTGGGTGGAGATGATCAGGAAGATCAGCAGGAAGATCAGCACGTCGATCATTGGAATGATCTGCACCTGGCTGCGGCTGCGGCTGGGACGATGGAAATGCATTGGATGTTAGGAATTCTTGTCGGACTGGACCTGGCAGGCGTGGGCGAAATCGCCCAACATGGTTTCGAGGCGTACCATGAGCCGTTCGATGCGGCGGGTGAAATAACTGTGCGCGATGACGCATACCACCGCGGTCACAATCCCGAAAATGGTGGTATGGAGCGCCACGGCAATGCCGTGGGCCACCAGCACGTGGTCGGTGGTCTCGCCCAATCCTTCGAAAATGACGACCAAGCCGGAGGCGGAGCCTAACAATCCGAGCAGCGGCGCCACCGTGACGAGCACATCCAACACGCCGACGCCGGAGTGGAGGTGGACGGATTCCTCGCGGGCGGCGGATTCAACAGCCTGGGTGATTTCCGTCAAGGGTTTGCCACGATGCTTGATGGCAACGGCACAGAGCCGGGCCAAGGTGCTCCCGCCTTCCTGCAACTGGCGTGGGACGGCCACCAGCTTGGCCTCCGCCGTGAGGTGCTCGTAGTCCTCAACTTGGCGCGCGAGGGCTTCCGGGATGACGCGCCCGCGCGACAGCGACAGGAGTTTGTAGAGGATGGCCATCATGCCAATGACCGAGCACAACGAGAGGGGAATCATGAAGAATCCGCCTCTAACAAGGAATGACCAGGTTGCTTGAAAGGCTTCGGCGGGAGTGGTGATGGTGCAAATGAGGGCGTGGGGGAGGGACATGACGTGTGTGTTAGAAATAGAAGTTGAAGATGAGTTCGAGCGGATCCTTCACAAAATCCTTGCGCACCTCGGGCGGCATGGCGGGAATGACGGCGTCATGGATGGAGTTGAGGGTGAAGCCTTTTTGCTGTTGGCCGGTCTGCATGGCACCGACGAATTGCACGTTGCGCACCTTGCCCTTGGCATCGACAAAAAAGCGCACGGTGAGATATCCCGGAGTGATGAAGTCCCGATAGCGCACGCAGTTGCGCTGCCACTCGAGTTCGATGGCGCGGCTGAGGGTGGCTTGATAGCGGCCCAGCGGCGTGTCCTCCACATCGAGTGCACTGCGTCCGGTCCGCGAGATCGACCCTTGGATGGTGGTCTTGCGCTGGTTGCCGCGGAAGGACGGTTGCTTTGGCATTTCCTGCGGGGATGCGGCGGCAGGACTCGCCTTGACTTCGTCGGGAGTCGGCAGGGCCTCCGGGGTGCCCTCCCGGGGCATCGTCTGCGCCACGCCCTTGGGAGTCCCCTCCTCGCTTGTTAGAGGCACGGCCACATCGACCGGATTCGGTCCCTCGACCCAGTGCCCGGCCGCGGGCGGAGGCGCAAGTTTTTCATCAACGCCGGGCGTCGCGGTGGGTTCGCCGCGGTTGGCAACCGCCGGCGGTGCGGGAGCCATCTCGGGCGCGGGGGGCGCTGGTGCACCGGGCGGCTGCGGCGACTCCGCAACGGTTGCCGCGGCATCGCTGAGCACGCCGTCCTGATACCGACTCTCGGTGGTCTCGATATCGCCTTCGTGGCGCGACTGGATACCCGCTTGGGCTGGCATGGCCGCAGCGTTCGGGTCCGGTGTGGCGTCGCTGGTGGCCTGGGTGTCCCGCTCGCCGATGAATGCAGGCTTGTCCGGGCGCCTGCTCCGCTGGTCATCGGCGGTGCGCGCAAACTCCGGATCGCGCGCGGCAACGGCAGCGGCGGGGCCCTCCGCAGCGGCATCGGTTGCGGCCGCGGTGGCCGGGGCGGCGGCCTGGTCCGCGAGTTCCGGTGCGATGATGCGCACGGTTTCCGCTGGCGCGGCGGGAGCGACGTTAGGGTGTTGGTATTGCTGCGATTGGATGACGGCCAGGCCGGCCACCAGCAGGATGGCGGCATTGCACAGCAACGACAAGCCAAGTGCGGCCGCCCACAGGCGACCGTCACTGCGCGGTGCTATTGCTGCATGCGATGTCATGGCCAACGCCCGTAGCATGCCTGCAATCCGGCCCCGGCGCAACCTGGGAAATGCAGGGTGACTGATGCTACGCGTCCAATACCGTCAGTGTGGCCAATGCGGCGGCAGGAGGGAAAAGGGCGGCGGGCGTTCGGCGAGCTCAGCCGAGCTGCAGAATGCCCGCGCCACGGTGGTCCGGGCAGGTTGCCCGGATCCCTCAGTAACATAACCCTGTGCTAACCTGATAGTATTGGGTTAAGCGCCTGCAGCGCACGTCGCCACCGAGGATTTATTGGAAAAACCGGCACCCGATGTCGGGATAATCTTGTCATCGGACAATTCCCAAGCATCCTTCACGGCACACATGATGCAGTCTTTAATTGAAACATGGTTCCACTGGGTGCACGAGTGGGGATATGGCGGCGTGATCTTGCTGATGGCCATGGAAAGCTCGATTTTTCCGGTACCCAGCGAGTTGGTGGTGCCGCCTGCGGCCATCCTCGCGGCGCAAGGCGGCAGCATGACCGTGCCCGGCGTCATTCTTGCCGGCACCCTCGGGTCGTGGCTGGGTGCCGCCATCACCTATTGGGTGGCCTTCCTGGTGGGTCGCCCCATGGTGCTGCTCTTTGGCAAATATTTTTTCTTGCCGCAAGTCAAGGTCTTGCGGGCCGAACGCTTCATGCACCGTTATGAGGGCGGCGGCGTCTTCTTCGCCCGTTTGCTGCCCGTCATCCGGCATCTGATCTCCATCCCCGCCGGCATCATCCGCATGGGCTTTCTCAAGTTCAGCGTCCTGACCCTCGTCGGTTCCGTCATCTGGTGCTGGGTGCTCGCCGTGTTAGGCCAGAAGGTCGGCAACCAGCTCGACCCCCAACAAATGGCCGCCCTCAAATCAGGACAAGGCGTGGACCTGCTCCACTTGATTCATGCCGTCAAACAGGAAGCCCTCTGGATCATCGCCGCCGTTGCCGGCGTGTGCCTCCTCTATTTCGTCGCCATGCGCCTGACGGCTGACAGGAAATCTCCCTAACTGCACTCCGGGCGCGGGTCGCGGTCGAGCAGTTCGCGCATGGCGACCGCGGCGGGCTTGCCTTGATAGAGGATGGCATACACCGCGTCGATGATCGGGGTGCGCACCCCGGCCTTGCGGGCGGCATCGTGGATGGATAGAGTGTTGGGCACGCCTTCCGCCACCATGCCGAGCGCGGCGACCGCGGCGTCCAGCGACTGACCCTTGCCGAGGGCCAGGCCGACGCGATGGTTGCGCGAGTGTTCGGAAAAGCAGGTGACGATGAGGTCGCCGACGCCGGAGAGCCCGGCAAACGTTTCCTGGCGTCCGCCGAGCGCCACGCCAAGGCGGGTCATTTCCGCCAGGGCGCGGGTGACCAGGGCGGCCACGGCGTTATCGCCGAGGCCGAGGCCGTGAGCCATGCCGGCGGCGATGGCATAGACATTCTTGACCGCACCACCGAGTTCGATGCCGGCCACATCGTCGCTGGTGTAGACCCGGAAATGCGGCAGCGTGAACAAGTCCTGCAGGGCCCCGGCCAGTTGTGGGTCGTTAGATGCGACCACCGCGCAAGTGACGAGGTCGGCGGCGATTTCCTCGGCGTGGTTAGGCCCGGTGAGGATGCCGATCGGGTTGGCCGGGAACACGTCGCGCAAAATCTGGCTGAGGCGTTCGCCGGTGTTGCGTTCGATGCCTTTGGCGCAGGACAACAGCGGGGTGTCGGCTGATAGCCCGAGCGCGGCTAACTTTTCCGCCTCCGAGCGGACCGCCGCCGAAGGCACCGCGAAGATGATGAGCGGCATTTCCAGTGCCTCGCGATGCTCGCCGGTGGCCCGGATGTGCGGCGCAAGTTCAATGGAGGTGATATATTTTGGATTGCGGTGGTCGCGGTTGATGCCCTCCACACAGTCGGTTTCTATCGAAACGAGCAGGATCGACTCGAGTTTCGGGGCGAGCAATTTGGCGAGCGCCGTGCCAAGCGAGCCCGCGCCAAGAATCGCGGCTGAGGTGAAGGGAAAGGACATGTTGGCGTTATCGGTTATCGGTTATTGGGAAGAAGACTCAAGACAGAAAAAAAGAGGAAGAGGCGATGCCCTCGAATCTTCTGTCTTCTGTCTTCTGTCTTCTGTCTATTCACGACTCTTGCCTCTTCTCTCAAATCGATTCTCGGTGCCGTGGCGGAGGCGATTTATGTTAGACCGGTGTTTCCAGATGCCGAGCAGGGCGACCACCACCGAGAACGCGAACAACGGCTTGTTCCAGGCCCCGGCCTGCCAGAGAGTGGGAAGGCTGGGGTCGTTGTGAAGATGATGGAAACGCGCACCCAAATGGGTCACCAGCGGCAGAATCCCGACGGTTCCGATGCTGGCCACAGAGACATAGCGGGTGAAAAACAACAATAACACCCAAGCCAACAGCAATATCACAATGGCCGCAGGCATCAGGGCAATGACCACCCCGGCCGAAGTGGCGATCCCCTTGCCGCCCTTGAAGCCAACCCACGGCGAATAGTTGTGACCGAGGATGGCGCACAACCCGGTGCCCACCTGCAGCAGTTGGGCGAGGGTTTGCTGGTCACTTGGCAAAACGAGCGCAAAGGGCAGCAGACATGGAATGACCATGCCGGTGGGCTCACCCTCGAAGCGGATCCAATTGATGGCCAGCAGCGTGGGGATGAACCCCTTGAGCATATCCAATATCAAGCAGGCAATGCCGTATTTCTTGCCCATGACCCGCAACACATTGGTGGCGCCGATGTTGCCGGAACCTTGTTGCCGGATATCAATGCCGCGCGCCTTGGCCATGAGCAGGCCAAAGGGGATCGATCCTAGCAGAAACGCAATGAGCGGACAAAGCCAGAGTTGCATGGAAAATCAGGGCGCGGCTTGCTCGACGGTGACGGCTTGGATGACCACGTTGTCCGTCGGCACGTCGGGCGATGGAATCGCCAGACTCTTGCCGGTGGCCGGGTGGCGCATCACCAGCTCCTTGTTGCCAGTGGCCACGGCCTTGATCTTATCGACCACTTCCATGCCGGAGACCACCTTGCCGAAGACGGCATAGCCACCGCTGCTGGGAAAGTTGAGCCCGGCATTGTCCTCCAAATTGATGAAGAACTGGGCGGTCGCGCTGTCAGGATCGGCGGTGCGGGCCATCGCAATGGTGCCGCGGTCATTGGTCAGGCCGTTGCTGCCTTCATTCTTGATCGACTTGCCCACCGGCTTTTCCACCAAGTTGGTGCCTTCAAGGGCGAAGCCGCCACCTTGAATCATAAACCCGGCAATGATCCGGTGGAAGACCGTCCCGTCATAGTGTTTCTTTTTCACATAGCCCAAAAAATTCTCCACCGTGACCGGCGCCTTGTCCGCGTTGAGTTCGACCACAAACTCACCCTGGGTCGTTTTGAAGCGAACCTTGGGGGCTTTGGCGGGACTTGTCTTGGCGGCGGGTGCCGGCGGGGCGGCGGGTGCTGGCGGGGCGGCGGGTTTGTCCTGCGCACAGGCGAGGAGCGGAACCAAGGCGAGGGCGAGCAGAGCGGTGCGACGTTTCATCAGGCCCGAGACTTAAGCGATTCCCCCGCCAAGCGCAAGCCCACTCATGGAAAGATCCACTGCCGCCTCAAAAATCACGAAAATATTGCCGCAAAAAAATGCTTGCAGCCACCGGTCAGGCATTCTACCTTGCCTCTCCCACGCCGCAAGGCGCATGGTTCAAGCGCGGGATGGAGCAGCCAGGTAGCTCGTCAGGCTCATAACCTGAAGGTCGTAGGTTCAAATCCTACTCCCGCAACCAATCTAAGGCCTTAATCCTCAACGGGTTAAGGCCTTAGTCCTTTCAGGGGAAATGGCGGGTGTGAACACCAAGTGTGAACACATTTTTGCAACTTCTTGCATTTCATCCTTTTTCCGTCGGGCGCAAAAAATCCTTCACCTCTGTCGCCTATTCCCCGCGTCCCGCTTAACGCCGCCCCCGCACCCGTCCGCACGCGGTATTGACCAAGCACGAATTGCAGGGCAATTTGCCCTCATGGATTGGCGGCACCAGATTATTCTCCGCAGGCTCAGCGAGGGCTGCACCTACAGTGAGGCGAGCACTGCCGCCAGCGTGTCCCGCATTTCTGTCTGGAACTGGTGCCAAGCATCCCCCGAGTTCGCCCAGGCTGTCGTGGCGGCGCGTGAGGAAGGCAAGAGCGAGCGGGAATACCGCCAGTGGCTCCGGCATCCATTCCGGGGACTCCGGCCGCCCACCGGGCGAGGCCACGGCGGCAGGCCTCGGTTCAGATATCTGGGTCGCCTCTGATCACATCCGATCCAAACCGGCGCAGCGTGAGGGCTATATCTTGAAGATTTGCTTCCAGCTCCAGCTTGCTGTGAGAATCTCTATCCTCCCATACGCGACATTCGTCTGGATAGCGGCAGCGCATGTAGATTGAAAGTGGATAGTAATTGCTCTCTGACAGGCGATCAAATGTCAGACCGATATCCCCACATCGTCCGACACCAATGCGTAGTATCGACTTCGGGCCAGTAAAGACGATCATGTGATCGCCCGCAATGGCTGAGGAAAAGCCATAATCCTCGACAAGAAAGGAGAACACGGCAGATGCTTGGCGATGGAAGTCATTCATTTGGTATTTGCCGAACGCTAATATGCTGGCACCGGCGGAAATTGAAAGGAATTTGTCATGATGTCGAAATGCTTAACGCCGGTTGTCCAGCCATGCCTTGTTCGCTTTTTTCCATTATGCTTTTCCGTAAAGACTGTATTTAGCTCAAGAGTGGGGAGTTCTTCGGCTCATGATTCGCTGGAATGAAGCCCGAGGCG
>JBAXPF010000228.1:0-6998 GCA_037132955.1 Verrucomicrobiota bacterium
GGTGGGTGACCAGATGGTGGCCGCCAGCAAGGGCTACCCGGCCGTGGTGGTGGGGGATGCCACCCACACCATTCGCCACTTGGTTTTGTCCCAACTCAAAACCAGCCTGCAAGCCGGTCGCCCGAATGAATGCCCGTGGAGCAAGATCGACGACGCCGCATGGGAGTCCTCGGTTTTGTTGGATCTGGAGGACCAGGGGTATTCGTTAGATTCGGTGCCCCGCGATGGCGAGCGGGTGATGGTGGCGCGCTTTTCCACATGGTGCATTGATGTCACCGATGAGGTGCATCCGAGCATCCGGGCGCATGCCGTGACCGCCGCGAAAACGGCCGGCTTGGACATATGCGGAGTGGATGTGGTGTGCCGTGATATCGGCGCGTCCCTGACCGGGCAAGAGGGGGCGATTGTGGAAATCAACGCGAGTCCCAATCTGCTGATGTATCTGAGGCCCGCGCTGGGGGTGGTGCGTCCGGTGGGGGAAGCCATCATTGACATGCTGTTTCCCGAGGGCCTGAATGGCCGGATTCCAACCCTCGGGGTGACTGGCACCCGTGGCAAAACCTCGACCTTGCGTGTGCTCGCCCATCTTCTGCGGGTGGCCGGCGCCTGTGTCAGCAGCGCATCCAGTGACGGCATCCAGGTCGGCACGCGGGTGGCGCGGGCGGGTGGCGGGGATTGTCTGGCGGGGGCACGCAGTATCCTGCTGCATCCGTGGACGGAAATCGCAATTTGCGAGGTGGGGCCGGAGCAGGTTCTTCATGAGGGCCTTGGATTTGATAGATGCTCGGTGGGCGTGGTGTTGAATGCCGACCCGGCGCATCTCGGAAATGCCGGGCCCGACATCCTCCACCAACTCACCGCCGCCGTCCGCTGCATTGTGGAGGTGGTGCTGCCGGGTGGCACTGCCGTGTTGAATGCCGATGACGCGCTGGTGGCAGGCATGGCGGCTGCCTGCAAGGGCAAGGTGATGTATTTCACCCGCGATGCCGCCCATCCGCTTACGCTTGCCCATTGCGCGGCGGGCGGACGGGCGGTGGTGTTGCGTGACGGCGTGATTTGCTTGGCGGAAGGTGCCAGTGAACGCGAGTTGTGGCCGCTGCCGGATGCGGGATGGCATGCTGAAAACCTGCTGGCGGCGGTGGCCGGCGCCTGGGCCCACGGCTTGGCGGACGCGTTGCTCCAAGACGGCTTGCGCACGCTGCCGGCTTGCTGAGCCAGGGTTAGGCAAAGGTGCTGCCGCCGATGAACTCGCGCAGCAGCGAGGTGGGCGGCACATCTTCGGCGGATGCCGAGTTGACAAATTCCAGAAACCCTAACAGCCGCCTGGCATCGGCATATTCCGGATCGGAAGGTTTCACCTCGGAGAGCAACGGGCGCAGATAGGGCTTGAGCACCGCCGGTTCATAATCCAACGCCGAATTGAAGGCAGCGTCCGCTTCCTTTTGATAGGGGAAGATCCACTTTTGTTCGCCTTGGCGGACGGAGCGCCACATTTGCAAGGTCTTCAGCGCGGAACTGCCGCGTGTCCGGTGGTCCCGTATCATGCGCCGCAGCAGGCGCAGGTCGGTGGTCGAGATCCGGTTGTTGTCGTCCAAGGTGAGCTGGGTCAGCGCGCTGATATAGATTTTGAACTTGTGTTCCTCGTCAATTTGTTGGGTCAGGCGCGGATTCAGGCAGTGGATGCCCTCCAGAATGAGGATGTCGCCTTGTTCGAGTCTGAGCCGGTTGCCACGGAATTCCTTGAGCCCTTGTTGGAAGTTGAAGGTGGGAATGGCCACTTCCTGACCTGCTTCCAGGGCCAGCAGATGGGCGTTGAACATTTCCAGATCCATGGCATCGAGGCGCTCGAAGTCATGTCCGCCATTGGCATCATTGGGCGCGAGGTCGCGGTTCTTGAAATAGTTATCCATCTCCAGGCGCACGGCTTGCAAGCCGTTGACGCGCAGGTGGATTTCCAGGCGCTTGGAAAATGTGGTCTTGCCTGAGGATGACGGGCCCGCGATGAGCACGAACTTGGGCCGGGGTTTGGCATTGGCGATTTGGTCGGCGATCTGCCCGAGTTTCTTTTCCTGCAGGACCTCGCACAGATGAATCGCCGAGGCGATTCCTTGCTCGGCCACCACCTGGTTGAGGTCGGCGATGCTGGTGATATTGAGGTTGCGGCCCCATTGTTTGTGCTCCTCGAAGATTTTTTGCAGATGAGGTTGTTTGAAAAACTGGGTGAACCGGACCTCACCATCGATCCATTCCGGAAATAACAGGACCATCCCATGCGCATAAGGCAGCAGCTTGAAATGACTCAGAACCCCGGTCGAGGGAGCCAACACGCCATACCCGATGTCGCTGAATTCCTCACAACAAAACATCACGATGCGCGGCGGATTCCGATAGCGCAGGAGATTGAGTTTGTCCGTTTGCCGCGCGGCTTCTAACATCCTGCAGGCTTCCACAAAGCCGATTTTTTTCCGCACCAGCGGAATGTCCCGGCGGATCATTCCGCGCATGTGCTCCTCAATGCGCTTGAGCATGGCTTCGCCCGGATCACCGGCATTGCAGGCGGAAAACGTGCAGTAGTAGCCGTTGCCGATGGAATGCTCGACGGCAAACTCGCATTCGGGAAACAAATCCCGCACCGCCTTGGCGAGAAGAAACGAGACCGACCTACGATACACATAGTCGCCATGCGTATCGGCCAGCGTGAGGAATTGCACCTCGCTGTTGACCTGCAACGGGAAGGACAGGGAGCAGATGTCATTGTTGACCAAGGCGGCCAGATAGGGCAGGCCGTTGGCGGCGGTGCGGGCGGGCAGCAATTCCTCCACAGTGGTTTGGGGGCCGCAGTGATGGACCTGCCCGTCGGGCAGGGTGACTTGAATGGAATGATCGAGTGGCATGGTGTTAGAATTGGCGGCTGCGGGCGGCCCGAGAATCCCCGCCAGTGCCCCGGAGACTCGCTGACCTCCGAGTTGAGCATGGAAGGCTCCCGCATGTCAAGCCGGCCGGAATCGCGATTGAGATAGAAATATCAGATTTCGTCTTCACTTCGCGTCTTCGCGCCTTCGCGTGAGTCCTCATCCAATGGTTGGTTCACGCGAAGGCGCGAAGACGCGAAGAAAGATTGGTAAAGGTTGCGAAGCGTTTGCAGCAGTGACAGGCACGGCATAAGAAGAACCCAGCTTTGCCAAATGGGAAGCGGAAAATGCGGGAATTGGTGACGGCTGCTCTGCCATCAAGGGCTTCAGAATCTGCAGTCGGCGCTTTGCAGGTCATGCCCCTGGCTGGGAGCGGGCAGAGCCAGGCGGTGGCGGTCGGCATCGGGGAGGGGGGCGGGCGCGGGATCGTTCCAGGCCAGTTCTAACACATGGAAGCGGCCGCCGAGATGGGCGGGGTGGGTGAGGGTTTGAAATTGGCGCAGCAGGCCCGCGTCCGGTTGGCCTTCCATGGCGAGCAACCACTCGCGGGCCACTTCGGTGAGCCACGAGCCTTGGTTGCAAAACCGCAGCGGCCGACACCCTAACGCCCCGGCCGCCTCGGCCACAGCGGTGAAATCCACGTGCGCGGTGATGTCGATGGTGCCTGGATCTAACAACGGGTTGTCGGCGGCGCGGTGGCCGGAGAACGTCCGCAATGTGCCGTGGTGGCGGGCCGGGTGGTAGTAGTCGGGGCGCGCAAAACCATAGTCGAGCCACAGCAGCATGCCGGATGACAAGCCAGCCAGCAGCGGCGCGATAAACCCGCCATAGCCGGTGCGCACCTCGCTGCGGTAACCGCAGGGAAACCCACCGCCCAGCGGTGCGAGCGCAGCCGCCAGCGCCGGATCGTCAAGCGGCGCCAGCGTATCCCAACAAAACCCGCCCGCCGGGCCGCAGCCGACCTTGCAGGAGTGCCAGCCATCGGCCTGCCACTCGACCACCTCGAACGGCAGCGCATCCAACAATTCATTGCCGAAGGCGATGCCGGGCAACGGGCGGGAGGCCAATTCCGCGTCGCTTGTTAGAAGGCGGACGCGTGCCGCGTGGGGCTGGAGCTTTTCCCGTTGTGCGGCCTGCAGTCGGGGCAGCGGTTCGGGGATGACATACTCAAGCGTGGCCAACGCCGCGGGGTCGAGCCGGCCGAGGGCGGCAAGAATATCCGCGGCGAGCGTGCCATCGTGGGCGCCGCACTCGATGAGACGCCAATTTTGAGGGTGTCCCGCTGCCTGCCACCAGCGGCGAAAGCGCCGCGCCAAAAGTTCCCCGAAGAGCGGTCCCACGCTCACGCTGGTGAAAAAATCCCCGTGGCGGCCCACTTGGCGGGGGGAGCGTGCGTAGTAACCGAGTTCCGGGTGATACAGTGCAGTGGCCATGAATGCCGCAAAATCAAGTGCACCCTCCGCCGCGATCCGCTCCCGCAGCAGGCGGGTCAACGTGGGGGTTGCGGGATCGCCCGGGATCGTATAGATCCTGTCGAGCGCTGCCGCACGAAGCGGCGCTGATGATTGCGAATCAGGCATGGCCAAACCTACAAACAAACCCCGAAACAACAAGCGCAAGCGGCGGTTCTACAGCCGCCCGCGCTTCTGGCTGGGCTTGCTGCTCACCGGCCTGCTCCTCGCCGTGGCCGGTGCCGGCGTTGGCTATCTGATGGCCGAGCGTTACACCCGCGAGTATCGGCTGCGTGCCGCAACCTATGACTTGGAACGCATCAACGTGCTTGAGGTGCCCAGCCTCATCGTGGACCGCAACGACAAGGAAATCGGCCGCATTTTCGTCCAAAACCGCAGCGTCATCCCTATCAGCGAGGTCCCGCAAATCCTCATTGACACCTTGCGTGCCGGTGAGGATTCACGGTTTTTGCGTCACAAGGGAGTGGACTTCATTGGCATCCTGCGCGCGGTGAAACTCAACCTGCAGGGCAGCAGCCAGGGTGCCAGCACCATCACCCAGCAACTTGCCCGCAATGCCTACAACCTCAAGGGCGAGGCCAAGCAGCGCAACGAAAGCACCATCCAGCGCAAGTTGGTGGAGGCATTTTTGGCCATGCGGATCGAACAGCGCTACAAGAAGCGCGAAATCCTCGAGTTCTATCTGAACCGCATTTACTTCGGCAGCGGTTTTCATGGCATTCGCTCCGCGGCGCTCGGTTACTTCGGCAAGGAGCCCAAGGATCTCACCGTCCCGGAGTGCGCCTCACTGGTCACGCTCATCAAAAATCCCACCAACCGGTCGCCCATCAACGCGCCGGATGTCAACCGCGAGGGGCGCAACTATGTGCTAGTCCGGATGGCCGAGGAAGGTTTGCTCAAGGCCAAGGACGCCGAACACTACAAGGCGCAACCGCTCAAGCTCAATCCCCGGCCGTTGCGCCGCGGCACCTCCCATCTCTACGAACGGGTTGCCGAAGCCGTGGCCGGCGCGCTCGGTGAGGACGCGCTGGCCGCCGGCGGCTTCAAGATTCACACCACCATCCTGAAAGAGGCTCAGGATGCCGCCGAGCATTCTTTGTTAGAGACGCTGGCCCGCGCCGAAGCCCGCTCCGGCTACGCCAATCCGAAGTATGCCGACTACCGGAAAAACTCCAACGATCCTCCGGAATACCTTCAGGGCGCGGTGCTGATGGTGGATCATGTCACCGGCGAGGTGCTTGCCCATGTCGGCGGGCGCGATTACGCGCAAGCGCCTTACGACTTCATCGAGTTTGGCAAGCGTCCGCTGGGCACCGCGTTTTTCCCGTTTCTTTATGCCGCGGGTTTGAGCGGTGGCCAGACGCCGGCCACGCAGGTTGAGGATGAAGCCATGGACAACCGCTCGGTGATGGTCGGTGGGCGCGAAGGCATCCTCGGCGAATGGGGTATGGAAATTGCCACTCCCACCTACGATGGGAAAATCACCGCCAGACGCGCGTTCGAACAGTCGAAGATCGCCGCCACCGTGCGCTTCGGCAGTATGGTTGGCTTGCAGCGCATCGCCCAGATCGGGGTGGCTTTCGGTTTTCCCATGGAACGGGCCGAGTTGCTCCAACGGTTGTGTGTTGGCTGGGAGGAGGTGTCCATGAAGCAAGCGGTGAGCGCCATCGCTGCGTTTGCCCGCAGCGGCAAGACCGGCCCGACCCAGCTCATCTATCTGGACCGCGTGGAAAACGCCCAGGGCAAGGTCATCTACCGCAGTGATTTTCCGGCGCAGGCTTCCAAGCAGGTCGTGGACGCGGCCACCGCCTGGCAAATCCACAGCATGATGGCGGGCGGGTGTTTCCGGGGCTGTTCCGCCGGGGCTTTCAGTGGGTTGTTAGAAAAGTCGTTCACGGGTGCCGGCAAAGGTGGCAGCACCCATGATTTCGCGGACACCTGGTTTTTGGGTTACAACAAGCATGTGACATGCGGGGTGTGGACCGGTTTTTTGCAAGCTGGGGGTGGGCCGATCTATCCGGGTGCATTCAGCCGTGAGTTGGCCTTGCCGGTGTGGCAGGCCACGATGAATGCGATCGCCCCGGCGTTTGGCGGCGGTACCATTGAGGCACCTGAATCCGTGGTGGAGGTACCGATTTGCAGCGTCTCCGGTCAGCGTGCCACGCAATTTTGTCAGGAGATGGCGGAAGACAAAGGCAGCGGCAAATTGCACTCCCGCTCCACGGCGGTGAATGAATACTTCCGCAAGGGCACCGAATCCCAAGTCTTCTGCAGCGTTCACTCGGGGACCACCAGTGACGGACTGTCGGCTTTGGCCAGTCTCCCGGCGCTCGATGTCGCGCCCATCATTCCCCAAGAACCCTTCGTCATTGGCAACGACCCCTATCATGCCGAGGTTCCCAGCACCGCCGCCGTCTCCAGGGATGCCGGGTTGGTTCGCCGCCGCACCAATGTGTTGGATAGTCTCGACGTTGGCGATGGCGATGAAAAAATCAGCCTGCCCACCCCCGGTCGCCTCAAAATCGAGGAGGAGTAGCCTGTTAGGAATGGGACAGGGAACGGGACTTGCCAAGTCCCGTCTTCAAGGGGGGCACGGGCAGCTTGCCCGTGTGCC
>JBAXPF010000229.1:0-6995 GCA_037132955.1 Verrucomicrobiota bacterium
TGCGCTAATGAAGATCACGGGCGGGCCGCCCGTGCCCCCCTTTTGTAGAGATGTGCGACGCTCCATGACCGCCGACGCGCACGGGCGGCTTGCCCGTGCGCTAATGAAGATCACGGGCGGGCCGCCCGTGCCCCCCTTTTGTAGAGATGTGTGATGCTCCATGACCGCCGACGCGCACGGGCAGCTTGAGGCTATACGCTGCCGCCCGTGGTCGATCCTCCGGGGTTGGGAGAAAACCAATAGGGGATGATGCGGTGCTTTCTGAGACTGAGACGGATCCACCAAGGTGGCGATTCGCTGTCGGGAATTCATAACGCGGCAGGCCGCGGTTTCAAGGAAATACTGCCGAAATGTTAGGAAATGTGAAAGATTTTCCCTATTTCTCCGGATTGCTGCCGTAGGCGCCATAGGCGCCATAGCCGTAGCGGTAGGCGCGGCCGTAACGGGACGTTTTGTAGTAGCCGTAGGAGTAGTTTTCACCCATCAGACGGCGCTTTTCCTTGAAGCCATTGAAGACAAGGCCACTGAGATGAGTGCCGTCATCATCCAGAATCTCGAGGGCGCGGCGGATAGCGCCCTTGGGCACATATTCGGCTTGGGCAACGAGGCAGACGTTGTGGGCGAGGGGGGCGATCATGCGGGTGTCTGGCACCGCGAGGATGGGCGCGGTGTCGAGCACCACCACATCGTATTCGCGGCAGGCCTGGGCGAGGACTCCATTGAGGTGGCCGGTTTCGAGGAGTTCGCCGGGGTTGGGGGCCCGTATGCCGGAAAGGATGAGGTGGAGGTTGGGTTGGCCGGTTTCGCGGCAGATGACCTGCTCGAAGGTGGCGAGATTGGCGAGACATTCGGTGATGCCGCCTTGGGGTTGTTCGCGGGTGATGCCGAAGAGCTTGTGGATGGAGGGTTTGCGCAAATCCAGATCGATGAGGAGGGTTTTGCGGCCCTGACCTGCGGCGGCGAGGGCGAAGTTGGCGGAGGTGAGGGTTTTGCCTTCGCCGGGCAGCGCGCTGGTGAAGAGGGTGACCTTGCGCCGCGTCTCATCGCCAAGGAGGGAGATGGAGGCCCGCAGGACGCGGTACATTTCCGCATAGCTGGTGGATGAGGTGCCGCGGCGGAACACGAGCCGTTTGTCCCATAGCTTGTGGTTGTCGCTCTTGTCGTCCGGGTTGCGTTTCAGGTATTGTTGCTCGGCGACGTCGAGGTGGTGGATTTTGACGTTCGCGATCGCGGCGAGGACATTGATCCCGGTGGCGCTAGCGATTTGGGCGACCGTGTGATACTTGTTGTCGAGGCGGATGAGCAGAAGGGCGAGCAAGGCGCCGCAGGTAAGGCCGCCCAAGGAGCCGGTGGCCAGCACCTTGTTAGGCACCGGAGCCGAAGGTGAGCCCGGCACGCGTGCCAGGTTGCTGACCTCAGCACTGGATTGCTCCGACTCCTGATTGACGCTGGATTCCTTGATGCTGGTCAGCATGGAGTTGAAGACGGCGGTTAAGTTCTGGGTTTCACTTTCCAGCACGCCGATGCGGGAGAAGAGGGATTGGCGGGCAGCCCGCAGATATTCATCAGGGTGGGTTGCGGGATCCGGCAGATCCTTACCGGCCACCTCCCAATAGGCCTTATCGCTGGCCGCCTGTTTTGCGACATCAAATTCGCGGATGAACTGGTCCTGCAATTGTTTGAGTTCGGCCGTGGCTGCAATCATTTTGGGATGTTTGGCGAGGTAGCGGCGCTCCAACGAGGTGACTTCGTTTTCCTTGGTATCGAGGGCTTTGTGGACTTCCAAGGTGCGGGTATAGCTGGAGAGGGCGCTGCGCGCCGCCTGCAGGCTGGAGCGGGCTTGTTTGGATTCTTTTTCCAACAGATCGATCGAGCTGCTGCGGCCGGCGGTGCGGGCGTTGGCGATTTCGGCGAGGTATTCGCGGGCGATTGCATCGGCGAGTGCTTTGGAAACCTCGGGCACCGGATGAGTGATGGACAAATCGAGCAGGCGGGTGCTGCGGCGGATAGAGACTTGCAACCACCCGGAGATCATTCCGCCGAGAGCGGCGGCCGGCGGAGGGGCCTGCCGTGGGGCGTCGGTGGCGGGAGAGGATTTGGCAAATTTGTTGCGCAGCCAGTCTGGCCTCCAATCGATTTCCGGCGGCATCAGGCTGGGCAGTTCGCGCACGTCCTGGCGGGAGGCGACGCGTTCGAGGAGGTCGAGGCGGCGGATGCGTTCGGCGATGGTGTTCATGGCCTCGGCACCGCCCAGGTCGATTTCTTCGGTTTGGTCGCGGGACATGACCGAGGCCACCCGTTGCTTGATGAGCAGGCTGGCGGTGGCGGTGTATTGCTTCGGGGTCTTGGCCAGTTGGTAGTTGGCACCGAGAAACCCGAGAATGAGGCCAAGGGCGATCCAATGCCAGCGACTGATGAGATCATTGACCAGGCGCCGGATTTTTTCCTGACCGGCTTGGCGCGACCCGCCGGCGTCCGCCAGGTCTTGATCATCGCTCTCGTCCAGATCGTTGGATGGACGGCGGGAGGTGGGGGAGGGTGGCATGGGTGGAGGGCGGAAGACGGAAGACGGAAGACGGAGGACGGAGGACGGAAGACGGAAGACGGAGGACAGCTCAGAAAAAGCGCTCGGGGACGGTGACGACGTCGTCGGGTTGGAGCAGGTAGGGCCGATCCCCGCGCTGGGAGATGGCCTTATAATCGACGATGGTGACGGTGCCCTTGCGGTTGATGGAGACCTTTTTCGGGTTGGCAAAGTCGGTGAGGCCACCGGCCATGGTGATGGCCATGACCAAATCGAGTTTGCCCTTGAGCGGAAAGGAGATGGGGCCGGGTTTGCCGACTTGACCGAGCAGGGTCACGGTTTTGCCGACCAAAGCACTTTGGTTGACGATGATGCGATCCCCGCCGGCCAACTGGGTGCGACCTGCCGCCCCTTCGATCGCTTCCATGCTGAAGGTGGCGCTCGTACCTGCGGCGCGGACGAGTTGGATGCCATTGACATCAGCGGTCTCGGCGAGGCCGCCGACGGCACTCATGGCCGTGACCAGGTCGAGGCGGCCGGACACCGGTATCGGGACTTGGCCGGGAGATTTCGCTGCGCCAAAGATTGCGACATACTCGAGAGAGAAATCAGCGACCGTGAGGTTCAATTTGGGATCGACCAGATAATCCTTCGCGTAGAGGTCGCGGAGGTGAGTGGCTGCGGCGGCGACGCTCATGCCGGTGATTTTCACGCTGCCGAGGAGAGGGAACGAGGATTCGCCGGTTTTAAGAATGCGCACTGCGGTGGAAAGATCCGGTTCCCCGTAAATGGAGAGGCTGACCGTGTCGTTGGGGCGCAGGATGTAGCTCGTGTCGTCTTTCTCGGCGCCGATGGCAGCCAGAGTCAGGACGCAACACAGGATGAGGCGGAGCAATCTGACAAGAATGATGGAAGGTTTCAAGAGGCTGGGATTGAGGAGTTGAAGTTTCGTGAGGAGGAATGACGGCGGTGGAGGTGTGTCCCGTGCCATACCTGAAAAACTTGCAAAGGGAGGCAGGGTGACTAAGCGTTGTGCAGGCGCCGCGCAAGCACAAATTCTGGAAAAAGCAGGGGGATTCCGTCATGGCCGCCGAGGGGTCGCCCGCGCGGGGAGCAACCTGAAGCCCGCCGTTTGATCTCCTTGGTTAGTTAGATCAACCACGGATTCCGGATTAAAAGTTGCGGCTGATGCTGAATCCGGCCTGGAAGGCGTTCCAAGAGCCGCCGGATGAGCCATAGCCCGTGTTCACGCCGGTCTGATCGTTGTAGCGGAGAAACACACTCGCGGCACCCTTGTTAGAAAACACGGGGATACTCAGGGTGCTGTCCAGGCTGAGGATGTCGCTGTCGGGTCTGCCGCCCGTCACCCCTTGGGGGACGATTGCGCTGCTGGTTTGATAGGACGCGCCAAGACTCAGAGTGGCCCGGCTGAACTTGCGATTGCAGCCAAGCCGCAGCGAATTCGCCTCATAAAAGGCCCCCGCGCTGGTCGGGTCGGCCTGCACATTGCGGGAATAGGCGAGGTTCAGGCTCCACAGGCGGGATGCCTGATAGCTGAGCCCCAGCGATCCGGACATCGTCGGGTCCGAAGTTTGACCGTTGTCGAATTGGTTGAAATCGAGTCCCACTTGGGATGTGAGTGACACCCTTTTGTCGAGTTGGTAATTGCAACTGAGGGTGGGGCCGAGGGAAGTCCGGCCCATTTGCCGGCCGCCGCTGGTGTAGGTGTAGCGGAGGCCCGGGCCGAACTCGGTGAGCCGGGAATACTTCCACAGCGCTGAGGTGCCGAGCGTGAATGAATCGGTGCCGCCGTAGGTGCCGCTGCTCACGCTGGAAGTGTTTTGGCTCAGGTTGCCTTCCAGCGAGGTTTTGGCGCTGACCTGGTAGCGCAACGCCAGCGAGGTGTGGATGGAGGTGCTGTTGATCGCGGCGGATGAGGTGGATGAGGCGTAGCTGTTGCTGCCCTGATCCATATCAATGCCCACGCTGGCGGAGGCGCTGAAGGTATCGCCCTTGTAGGTCCCTGTGACGCTGCCACTCTGGTTCAAGCGGTTGAAATTTGCCTGATTGTAGGCTTGGTTGAAGGAGCCGCTGGGCGTGCCGCCAAAGGTTGTGCCGGAGGAGAAGTTTTGAGGACTCCCGCGGTTTGCGTCGATGCCTGCGATCGCCGATGCCGTGAAACGGCCACCCTTGTAATTGGCGACCACGCCGCCGCCCTGGCTGTAGCCGCTGAATTCCGCCCGAGTCATATACTCGTCATAGCGGCCGCGATAGTTGCCGCCAAAGGTCCAGGCCGTGCCCTTCGATAGATAGCTCAGATTGCCGTTGAGGCTGAGAAAGAAATCGTCCTGCGGTTGCGAGCCCGACTGCGCCTGTCCTCGCGTGATGTTCGAGTCATAGGTGCCGCTGAGGGTGGTGCTCAGCTTGAAGCCGCCGAGCAAATCATCCCCAATCCCATCCCCGATCGGAAAGCCCGCCGGAGAATTACCTAACAAACCGGCAAGGGTGCCGGACGGGTCGCCCATGCCGCCGCCCATATTCGAGTATGCGCGTTGATGGGTGATGTCATCCCAGGCGTTGTCAAGGTCGGTGACGGGCTTTTCCGGTGCGGCCGGCTTGGGCGAGGGTTCCGGCGCGGGTGCAGGCACAGGCTCCGGCGCGGGTGGCCCCTGCGGCGCAAACGGAATCACCGCGCCCTCGACGGGTGGCGCGGGCAATTCGGGGTTTTCGTTAGGTAAAAACGGAATCACCGCACCTTCGTTTGGCGCGGCCGGGTTTTTCTGCGGCAGCACCGGCAGCACCGGCAGCACCGGTCTGGCGGCGGGTGCTTCGGCGTTCTCGTTAGGGGGTGCGGGCACCGTCTTGTCAACGGCTTGGACCGGCAGGGCCAGAGCCATGCCAACCCCTAACCAATAGAGGCCGCCAGCCACTGGACGGGTAAGGGGAGGGCGGACGGGCATGGCGGCGGGAAACAGGGGGTGAGCGGAGATTCGCGGTTCGCGCGGCCAATTTCAAGCAAGAAAAAGCCGCCTCAGGAAATTTCCGGGAGCGGCTTTGGATGAAGTCGTCTGGCAAGCCGCTCAGGCACGCCTGCGGCGCAGGGCCAGACCGATTCCCGTCAAGCCAAGCAAGAGTGTGGAGGAGGGCTCGGGGACGAGCGAGAGATTGTCAAATACGATGTAATTGTCACCCGCATCGGTCACATTCCACACCGCTCCCACACGGTCAATTGCTGTCGACCCCATATTCGTTGCCACACCGGTGAATGTCTGCGTGTTGGTTCCCATAACCGTTCCACTGAATGTTGGGTTGGCCCCATTGGCCAGCAGCGCCAGGTTCATGGTATACGGCCCGTATTGGTAGATATACATCGGATCGTTGTTGCCATCCAGCGCAGCTGTCTGTGAACCCGCCCCCACGGTATAACAGACCTGATAGGCGTCCATGGCGGGACTCACCACAGGGACGAGTGAAATCGTCAACAGATTTGAATTGTCCTTGTCCCTGAAAGAAAAACCGAATCCGTCCCGGAAGGTGACATCGGTATTTTCAGTGCTTGGCTGGATGTCGAATTTGACAGAGAAAGTTGCATACTGCAACTCTCCAAGGGCCTCATGGCTGAGAAACGCAGTGGCCGGCAGAGTCGTGGCTGGATAATTGTAAACCCCACCCAACGCCACCGCGGTGCTTGTAAGATAAGTCGAAACCCAAGCCAGATGGCCCCCCGGAAGCGCTCCGCTATCGCCGGGCGCACCATCCACACCCACCGTCCAGCCATCGATACCATTGACGTCAGCACCTTGAGGAGTGAAAAAACCCGGGGCCCCGCTTGGGAAAGTCGCTACGAACGCCGACCCGGCCGACGGAACGAATGCGACTAACACGCCTAAGAAAAGTGATGCATGACAAAATTTCATAACAATGGAGTTGATAGGGAAAGGAAAAAACTTAAAGGGTTTAGGGCTGGCTGGTCACCGGTTTTGGTATGATCACGACGACAGGTGGAACATACCCGATTGGAGCTCTGGCCGCCTCAGCCGGGGTCACCAACGCCATAACAGCCCCAGTCAGACACAATCCAAGGACAAGTTTGTGAAGAAATGTTTTCATGTCGAGAGGATTGAAGTCGATTTTCGGTGGGACGGCAATATATATTTTGCAGTTTTTGCACGAATATTTCACCCCGTCCTAAGTTAAGAGAAATGAACGCATTAGGTCGTTGAAGATGGTTAGGAAAGCGGGCATGGAGTGGGTTGGTTAGGGGGCTGGGACGAGTTTTTCGAGGTCGGGTTTGCCGTTGGCGGCTTGGCGGATGGCTTGCAGGGTGACTTCCTTGGACCAGTAGTTGCCGGGATGAAGGTGGTCGAGACGCATGGCACGGCGGAGTGCTTCGTTCCAGAGCGCGGCGCAGCGCAGCGGATCCGTGGCTGCCCATGCCTGCGCCTGGCGCAGCGGGGCGTCCACCCAGGTC
>JBAXPF010000230.1:0-6982 GCA_037132955.1 Verrucomicrobiota bacterium
TGTAGGCGTTGAGCTTCTTGTTGAAAACGCGGGTGAAATCGTGGTGCGGATGATATGTCGAGCGGGACTCGGTATATGACCAGGTAGTGACGCCGTCCCAGCTCACGATCTTGAAGCCCCCGAACCCGCTCGGATCATCGGTCGAGGCATCCAGGATGCTGCCGTCATCCTGCAGGTGCGGGTTGTTTCCCACCGGCCAGGAGTGGACGACGCGCCCCATCATATCGAGCAGATAGGACGTGCCGCCGACCCCATAGAAGGTATAGCCGTTCTGCGCCCGGGTGGCGTCCCAGTATTGCAGTTCGGTCGGCCGCGTCAGGGCATCGTAGGCATGCAGCGAACAAGTTGCCATGAGGCACAATGATGCCAGACGCAGGGGTGGAAGTATCGTTTTCATGCTTTTCAGTGGTTTCCTTTGATCTGATGTATATATGGATGTCCACATGTCGGCCAAGCCAAGGACCGATGCTTAGCGCGAGCTGACGGTGGTTGCGGCGAACAAGAAATCGGTGTTTGGAATCTGGGGCATGGCGATGGCCCGCGAGTAGAGGTAAGCGCCCTTGCAGGTGAATTTGGCATCCAGATTGCGCAGCTTGAGCAGCGTCTTTTTCTGCTCCGCCGTAAGTGTCTTGGCGACCTGGGCAAAGGCGGTGGCATAAAAATAGGATATTTCCCCGTCCAGTTCGCCGTATTTGCGCGACAGCGCCAGAACCTTGTCCTTGGGCACGTTTGCCTCTCTCATGAACCGCCGCAACTCGGTCGCGATGGCGCGGCGGGTCGTGACAATCTCAGTCAGATCGGCGCGCTGCTTCTCAACCAACCCGGTGACCAGCTTGCGCTGCGGCTCGGTTAGGGCAGCGAGAAATGCCTCGCCGCTGTCGCCCGTCAACGAGGTGCTGATCGAGTAGTTGGCATTGCCCATGGCCGGAATGTCCTTCATGTAGAATGATCCGAAGTAAGTCGCGTGGCGTTCGGGACAGAAATACACGTCGGCCTCGACGTTGCCGGCATACCAACTGAACATCTCACTGGCGTAGGTCATGACGGCCACATGGGCGGTTTGCGACAGGCTCTTCTTGTCCACCTGATCTTCGAGTTCCGGCCAGGTCGCGGAATTGTTGAAAGCCATCTTGGTGAGGGCTGCCTTCTGTTTTGCTGTTAGAGAGCGAACGATGCCGCCGAGCACTTCGGCGCGCCGGTAGCTCAACAGGCCGTCGATCTCATAGATTTTGGCGGTGTATTGCATCACCGCCTCGCGGTTGAGGCCGGCGCTCGATTTTGGGATGTCTCCCTCAAGCTGGCGGCAGAATCCTTTGATCAACGGGAAGCGCTTCTCCACAAACGAGGTGAGCATCTTCTCCTGCTCCAGCGCCAGGGCGACGAGTGTTGCTTTCTGCGCGTCAGTCAGAATATAGAGCATGTTGTTAGCCGCGCGTGGTACAAACGACGTGTTGTGGCCCAACTGGTTGGTGTCGACGTCGCGCATGTATTGAAAGCCGCAGAAATCCGCCACCTTGCCCGGTGGCAAAAACGTGTTGCACCCGAAGTCGCCGGTGAGGAAGGCCAACCCGTCAAAGGCGATGGTGGTAAGTTGGGCACGATCCGAAACCGCCTGTTCGATGGAGTATTGGCCTTGGCCACGTGGCTCATTCCCTTGCCCGCGTGGTCCTTTTGCCTGTGGTTTTCCAGCGTCCTGACCTTGCGTGTCGGGTTGTGCTTGTGGGGTGAGGCGGGGGTCGGCTTGTGGAGGTTGCGGATCCTCAGGACGGGGCGGGCTGGCGTCTCCCTGTGGGTTTTGATCCGGCGGCGGCGCAAGGTCACGCAGCTTGTCGGGATCAAATCCGGCCGCCTTGACGGTGTCATTCAAGGTCGGGCCACCGCGCAAACCGGCTTGGCGGAATGCCTCGTGGATGGCTTTCGCCTGATCGGCCGTGAGTGATCTTGCGTCATACTTGGTGAGGATGGTTTTCACCTGTTCCTTTTGGGCGTTTGTCAATGCATCCTCCGGTCTCTGGCGGTCCTCGCCGCGGGCGTTGCCGGGTTCGTTGGGGTTTGCCTCGCGCGGTGGCGGGCGCCGGTCGTCGCGTGGCGGATTGCCGTCTTGTGCGGTGAGAATGCATATGGAGGCGCCGAGTGTCAGCGTGCTGATGATATATTTCGTTTTCATCGTGTGGATCGGGGTTGATATGATTGCTGTCGTTCTTTTTGTTTCATGTCCATTGACCACTGGAGAGCGGTCGGTGCGGGTGCTCGTGGATGACGGCATTCGCTTTCATGAGGCGACTTTACGACAGCCAACCTTAAGACATAATGAAGACGCGGAAAAAATTGCGGTTTTGGTTTCTTGTTGTGGCTTGTTCCTGATTCATGCGGCATTTCCGCATGTGGTGGTTGGATGACCCTGCGGTTCGGGCTTGCGTGGATCATGTGTGCGGACGCGCCGGAAACGCGACACTTTCATTGGATGGTTAACAGGATGTGGGGAGTCGGGTGGATCACGGCAATTGCACGCCGACACGATAGAAGCAGCGGGTGGATGGTGGCGCGGGATCGGCAAGCGTGTCCACGCCGCCACTGCCACCTATGTTGCTTTGCGACTGGATCGCCGTCCATGTGCCGGATGTTAGATCGGTCGTTGAGTAGAGGGTGTATTTGCGTTCTGCGGAGGATTGGAAGTGGACGGCGAATCCGGAGGATTTGGCAACGCTCAGGATTTGGAAACACGAACGAGCGTCACTCGGGTTGGTATCCGCCAGATATTCGTGGAGGTTGTCCACGCCGTCATGGTCCGGGTCGCCCGTAGCGGCGGAATAGGCGTTGGTGGTTGTGCCGTCGCCACCGAAATATTGAGCCCGCCACCAATCGGGAATGCCATCCCCCACGGTTTCGCCCGTGGGGTGGAGCGTGTAGCTGAACACCGTGCTGCCGCTGATCCGATCCGGCCCCTCGTCCGCCGGCAGCCAGGTGCGGACATAGTCCACTGTGACCTTGAACGGCGCCACGTTAACCCGGGTATAACCGGTATTAGGGAACTTGTCACCGGTCAGGAAGGCGTCGTTATTGAAGAGCGAGTAGTTAGGGTCGGCGGGTTCGGGAAGTGTCTGATAGGTGACGCCATCCAGTTGCTGCCTGGCCCAGATGTGGTCGTGCCCCTGGAAGAAGACCGACACGTGGTTGGCCGCCATCAGTTGATGGATAGGGGCGGCCCACGCAGGTCGGTTGCCGTCAAACCCCGGAGTGCCATTGTTGTTGTTGCCACCCCATTCATACGAACCCGCCAGTTCGATTCCACCCCGGCCTGTTCCCAATACATGATGGGCGAACACAAACTTGAATTTCGAGTGGTTTTGTTCCAAGGTTGTTTTGAGCCACTGGTATTGCGAGTCGCCGTGGGTGATATCCCAGAGGTTGGTCCGCTTGGGTCCTCCATCGAATGGGTCGTCCACACAGGTGGGTGAGGCCCAGTAGGGATCGATCACCACAAACAGGGCATCCCCCCACGTCCACGCATAGTGATTTTTGAGCAGGCCGATATACGGGATCACTTCCGGATTTCCGGTGTAAAATCCGTCGGGAGACGGTTGTGAAAAATGTGAGTTGCGGGCGTTCTGCGCCCAGACGGCTACATTGTCAGGTGTGCCGTCCAGCAGGTAGCGGGCCGCTTGTTCATGGTTGCCATTGACGAGGAAGACCGGGGCGGAGCGGCCTATCAAGCCAAGATACGGCCGTTGGATGGTGTAGCGTTCGGTCACCTGGGCTGCGGTTACGGTTGCGGGATCGAGGTTGTCCACGCTGAAATCATCGCCAATAGTTAGATAGAAATCGGGATTGTCGGTGGCGGCGGTTTGGAGCGTCCGGGCGTAGAGGGATGGATCGAACTGGGTGTTGGCCCGCTCGGGATGGGAGTCGCCCTGAATGGAAAAGGTGAATGTGCTGCCGGCGGGGCGCGCAGTATGGAACGTGTATTCAACGGTATGGGTGAAGCTGGTTTCGCCGGTGGCGCGGAAGTAGAGCTGATAGTAATAGCGTGTGTCCGGTGACAGACCGCTGAGTGAAAGCTCCGTCGGGGTAGCGGCCTCGAGGGTGTTGATGGCGGTCTGGGTATCATAAGTGCCGGATGTTGTGCCGTAAGCGAGATAGAACGATCCGCTTTGGTTCGGGGTGAAGATGTTAGCCTTGATCGAGGATTCAGTCGGGCAGCCGAGGACAATGTTACCGGTGAAGTCGGTGATGCCGGATGCCTGACCCACGGTCAACGTTCGCTTCACGGATTTGGATCCTGTTGCGTTGCTGGCTTTGAGGGTGACGGTGTAGGTGCCGACAGCAGAATAGATGTGATTGGGGTGTTGCAGCGCGCTCTTCTGGCCGTCGCCGAAGTTCCATGACCAAGTCGTGGGATTTCCCGTGGTGGTATCCGTGAAGACGACCGTCTGGCCGGCCAGCGGTGCGGATGGACTGAAAGTGAAATCGGGAGCGACATTTGGTGTCACGGTCAGGGTGCGGCTAAAAGTATGTGCGCCTGTGGTATTGCTGACTGTCAGACTGACGGTGTAGGTGTTGGCTGTTTGATAGATATGGCTTGGGTTTTGGAGTGAACTAGTCGTGCCATCGCCGAAATTCCACGACCCTGCGGTGGGGTTTCCGGTGGAAGAGTCGGTGAAAACAACGGCCTGGCTGCCAATTGGAGCGGTGGGGGTGAAGGTGAATGAAGCGGTGGGCCAGCCTGGCGCGCCGACGCTCCAGGTGTCGTCGATCTGGCCGTTTTTTCGGGTGGCGGTTTCGTTGGCGGGCAGCCATGTCCGCACATATTGGGAGGTGGCGTGGTCTGCGTTCACGGTGACACGGAGGTGGCCCGAGCTGCTGAGGATGGTTCCGTTTGCGTAGTGGTAATCGGTGGCGAGAACCGGGCCATTCTGGGAGTTCATGCAACTCGGTTGCGGCACTTCCTGATAGATAATGCCATCGAGTTGTTGTTTGGCATACAAATGGTCATGTCCGTGGAATACGGCGGTCACGCCATGTTGCACCAGCAGTTGGTGGATCGGCATCGCCCATCCGGGCCGCTTGGTGGTGAAACTCGGGGTGCCGTCCGTGTTAAGCCCGCCCCACTCGTAGAATGGAGCCGCCTCGATGCCGCCACGCATTTGGCCGTCGAGTCCACCGACCAGGTTATGCACGAAGACGAATTTGAAGGTGGCGGTGGTGTTGGCAAGTGTTTGCTGGAGCCACTGATACTGGCGGTCGCCGAGGGTCATGTTCCATGGGTCGTTACTGGCTGGAATCGGGGTTTTCCAGTAGGGATCGAGCACGACAAACAGGGCGTTTCCCCACTGCCAGGCATACCATGACGCGCGCTCGCCGACGATGGGTTCCTGATAGGTGTCACCGCCATAGTATGCATCGGGTATTGGGTTGAGAAAAAGCCGCCGGCGGGCCTGAGTGGTCCAGATGGCCAGGTTGTTAGCGGATCCGTCGTTGAGCCAACCGGCCTCGCCTTCGTGATTGCCGTTGACCAGGAACAGCGGCACCGAATGGGTGATGAGGCCGAAGTTGGCACGCTCATAGATATATCTCGCATCGACCGTGGCCGCGTCTGTCGCCGGTTGAACCACTGCGGTGAGCGGCGCGGAGTGCTTTTCGCACATGAAGGTGTCACCCAGATCGATGTGGAAATCGGAGGTTCCTGCTGCGACGTTGGCGAGGGTTTGACGGTAGATGTTGAGGTTGGACTCCACGTCCATGTGGGAGTCCGCCTGGAGGGTGAAAGTGAACGGACTTCCAGCGGTGCGCGCGGTGTGGAAAGTGTGCTCGTCAGAATGGCTGAATTCGCTTTCTCCGGCGGCTTGAAAATCCAGTCGGTAATAGTATTGCGTATCAGCGCTCAGACCGGACAGGTTCAGCAGCAACGGGATTCCCGCTGCGATGACTCCCGTCGGGGTTTGATTGGTATATGTGCCGGATGACGTGCCATAACTGAGGGTTATGCTGCCATTCTGGTCTGGACTGAAGATGCTTGCCTTGACTGCGGATGCGTTCGGGCAACCGAGCACGATGTTGCCGTCAAAGGACGTAGGTGCCGCCTGAAGCCTGCATGTCAGGCTACCTGCCAGAACCAAACACAGCAGCGGAATTTTCATGAACTCCCCCTCTATGGTTGTTAGTTCCGGGGTGGACGATCGCCTTGGCCGCCACTTTGACGTCCACGGCCTTGACCTCCACCCCCGGCTGGGCCGGCTGGGTTCTTTGGTGGAGTCTCCCGCACCCGGCCGCTCGCGGTTGCCGCGGGGTTCTTCGACCATGTTGTCGAGGCCGGTTTTGCCTTTTTGGGAGGCGGGGAGTTCTATGACACCCTTGGGTGTTAGATCTTTGTCTTTCAAGCCCGGATAGTCCGGGGCGTAGCGGTGGACTTTGAAGACGGCGTTCCAAAGGTGGCCGCGCATGTCCTTGCCCGGGTTTTCTCCCTGCGCGAGGATGCCGCCGCGCACCATCGGGTTGACGTATTGCCAGACGGTTTCACCGGTGGGAGTGACTTCGAACAGGTTGCCGATCACTCCGGCGCAAATCAGCATGTTTCCGTTAGGTAGGCGGTGGGCACCGGAGATTTCGGAGGAGAAGAAATCGGTGCGGTTTTTCGCTTCGTAGTGCCAGACCGGTTTTTCAGGGCCGTAGGCCTTGCCGGCTGCGAGTTGATAGGATCCCTTGGCATCCACCGGCGGGACGATTTCTTCGAGGCTCGACCAACCGCGTTCGTAGCCATTGTTGAAAATGGTGATGTGGCCCGCGCCGGGGTCTCCATCTGAAACCCATTGGGCGTCGTGTTGTTGGATCAACTGGCGGTCGTTAGATGTGCCGCGTCCGTAGGCGACCGGATTGCCCCAACGGTAAATCAGGTCGCCACCTTTGCCTTGCTTGCCACCGCTGTGGCCAGCGGCCTCCTTGGTGGTGGTGGCGTGATCAATGATCCAAATCTCGTTGCATCCGC
>JBAXPF010000231.1:0-6949 GCA_037132955.1 Verrucomicrobiota bacterium
AGATGCCGTCGATGACTTCGCCGAGGTTGTGCGGGGCGAGGTTGGTGGCCATGCCGACGGCGATGCCGGTGCCGCCATTGACTAAAAAGTTAGGGAAAGCGGAGGGCAGGACCGTCGGCTCATCCTGCGAGCCGTCGTAGTTGGGTTGGAAATCGACGGTGTCCTTGTCGAGGTCCTCCATCATGGCCATGCCCAACTGGTGCAACCGGGCTTCGGTATACCGCATGGATGCCGCGCCGTCGCCTTCCACCGAGCCGAAGTTGCCCTGGCCATCCACGAGCATGTCGCGCATCGACCATGGCTGACCCATGTTGACGAGGGTCGAGTAGATCGAACTGTCGCCATGGGGGTGGAAGTTACCCATGGTTTCGCCGACGATCCTGGCGCATTTCACATGGGGCTTGCCGGGCGTGACGCCGAGTTGGCGCATGGCATAGAGCACGCGGCGCTGGGACGGTTTGAGGCCGTCGCGCACATCCGGCAGTGCGCGGGAAATGATGACAGACATCGAATATTCCAGGAACGAATTGGAGAGTTCCTCGGCGACGTTGATCGGTTTGATGGAGTCGTTACTCATTATACATCCAGATTTCTAACATTAAGTGCATTGTCCTCGATGAAGCGTTTGCGGGGTTCGACGAGGTCGCCCATGAGCACGTCAAACATCTTGTCGGCTTCCACGGCATTGTCCTCATCGAGGCGGACGCGGAGGAACTGGCGGGTGGCCGGGTCCATGGTGGTTTCAAAGAGTTGTTTGGCGTTCATTTCGCCGAGGCCCTTGAAGCGTTTGATTTGGACGCCCTTGCTGGAGATTTCCAGCACGCGGGCGAGGATATCGGGAATCGAGAACAGCGGGGTGGCATGTTGCCGGTCGCCCTCGCCTTCAACCAACTCGAAGAGCGGCGTGTCCCCGGAGTGGAAGGTTTCGGTGGCGATGCCGGCTTCCTTGAGGCGGGAGAAGATGCGGGCGATGGCGTGGGACTCGTGGAGTTCATGCAACTTGGCGCGGCGCGACGGACCGCTGGAAGCGGCGAGCTCCTCGTCGGTTAGAATCTCGTCAAACAGGCGCAGGTCGCGGTTGTCTGCGGCGTAGGCACGCAGCGCGTCGTCATCGGCGAAGTAGAGGATGTTTTCATCATTGCCCTCGCGGATGCGGACCATGAACTCGACGAGGTGGCCATCAGGGCGGCGGGCGGCGAGATAGTCGCGGAAATTGCCGCCGTTGCCTTCGATGGAACGGATATAACGGGACAACGAGGAGAGGGTGTCGAGGATGCCCTTGAGTTCGTCGGCGGAATAACTACGAGATTGGTCGTAGGTGCGGAGCACGACCTCGCCGGCCCCGAGTTCGATGAGGATCTTGTTGAGTTGATCGTTGTCCTGGACGTATTCGGCGCGTTTCTTGCGGGTGACCAGATAGAGCGGTGGCTGGGCAATGTAGAGGAAGCCGCGTTTGACGAGTTCCGGCATGTGGCGGCAGAAAAAGGTAAGCAACAAGGTGCGGATGTGGGAACCATCGACGTCGGCATCGGTCATGATGACGACCTTGTGGTAGCGGACCTTGGCGATATTGAATGACCCCTCCTGCTCGCCATCGCCGATGCCGGCGCCGATGGCGGTGATGAGGTTTTGGATTTCGCGGTTTTGGAGGGCGCGGTGGAGGCGGGCCTTTTCGACGTTGAGGATTTTGCCGCGCAACGGCAGGATCGCCTGAGTGCGGCGGTCGCGGCCTTGTTTGGCGGAGCCGCCGGCGGAGTCACCTTCGACAATGTATAACTCGGACTTGGCCGGATCGCGCTCCGAGCAATCGGCGAGCTTGCCGGGCAGGCCGCCGCCGGAGAGGGCGCTTTTGCGCACGGTTTCGCGGGCTTTGCGGGCGGCTTCCCTGGCGCGGGCGGCGTTGACGGATTTCTCGATAACCTTGCGGGCGAGCGCGGGGTTTTCATCGAAGTATTGCATGATCCCCTCATAGACGATGGAGGAGATGACGCCTTCGATCTCGGTGTTGACGAGCTTGTCCTTGGTTTGGGAGCTGAAGCGCGGGTTGGGCATTTTCACCGAGATGACGCAAACCAGGCCTTCCCTCACATCATCGCCGGACAGCGCGGGATCCTTGTCCTTGAGAATCTTGTTGACCTTGGCGTATTGGTTGATGCCGCGGGTGAGGGCTGTTCTGAATCCTGTTAGATGAGTACCGCCATCGCCGTTAGGGATGGAATTGGCGAAGCAGAGGATTTGATCGTTGTAGGAATCGTTGTATTGGAACACCACATCGGCGAAGACATCGTCGGTGGTTTTTTTTCCATCATAATCGAGATCGATCTGGCGCTTGCCATGCAGGATGATGGGATCCTCATGGATAACGGTTTTGTTTTCACCAAGCTGGACGACGAATTCCTCGATGCCCTTGGCATAGAAGAAAGAGCCCTTCCTGGCGGATTCCGGCCGCTCATCCTCGAGATCGATGGTGAGGCCGGGGTTGAGGAACGCGAGTTCGCGCAGGCGGGTGGCCAGGCGGTCGAATTTGAAGTCGATGGTATCGACAAAGATGGTGGCGTCCGGGAAGAAGGTGATGGTGGTGCCTGTCTTGTTAGGATCGACCTCGCCGACGACATGGAGGGGTTCGGTGGTTTTGCCGCGCTCGAAGCCGATGCGGTGGATCTTGCCGTTGCGCATGATATCGGCGCGGAACCAATCGGCTAGGGCATTGACGCATTTGGCACCGACGCCGTGCAGGCCGCCGGAGTATTTGTAGGCACCCTGGCCGAACTTGCCGCCGGCGTGCAAGTTTGTTAGAACAAGTTCCACGGCGGGCATGCCGAATTTCGGGTGCATGTCCACGGGGATGCCGCGGCCGTTATCGGCGATGGAGACGGAGCCGTCAACATGGATGGAAACCTTGATGCGGTTGCAGTAACCGGCGAGGTGTTCATCGATCGAGTTATCCAACACTTCGAAGACGCAGTGGTGGAGACCGCGTTCATCGGGGTCGCCGATATACATGCCCGGGCGCTTGCGCACAGCCTCAAGACCTTCGAGTTTATCGATCTGCGCGGCATCATATTGCTGTGCGGCAGCAACCTGGGTGGCGACTTTTTGGGGGTCATTCTGAGACTCGGACATAGGGCTGCCAAAGGTTCCTCAATATCAGCCGTGGAAACAAGGAACTTCGCGGGAAAAGCGCGGTTTTTTCAGGACAAAACTGAAATCCGAAGTTGGATTCCTGCAATGGGGATGGAAACCGCGGATTACGCGGATTTCACGGATTTTTCGGGTTGGATCTAACTTCGGCTCAGGTGGGTGGCGGGCGGCCGCTTGAGGCGGACTCAGGTGCCAAGGTTGAGGATGCTGAGCTGCCACTGCATGAGAAGTTGTGCAGGAGCCAGCTCGCCGTCGGCGACGGCTTCGAGCGCTGCGCGTGAAGCGATGAGTGAGCCATCGATGTCCAATTCAGTGGCGGCCTGATCGCGCGCTTTGAGCAAGAGTTCGACCCTGTGCTCAAAGTCGCGGTCGCGCTTGCGGCGCTGGAGCTTGGGGCGTTCCGGCCACTGCGCCTCCGGCAAGGCTTGCAAGGTTTCGAGGGCATGCTGGTAGCGCTTGAGCCGATCCGGGCGGAAGTGGCGGGGCAGGGTCAGCGGTTGGCGTTGCGCCAGGGTGGTGCTCCACTCGATCAACTGGCGATTGGTGGCGACCATGAACGAGGGCCGATCCCACAGGCAGGCCTCCTTGTCGCGCCAATGCCAGAGGGCACGCAGGCAGGCCAGAGTGTAGCGGTCGAACTTGCCGATCCCCTGGATGCGCCAAGCCTCCTGCCGCGCCTCATCGCGGTCCAGGACCTTCTTACGGGCGGCGGCGCAACTTTCCTCAAACCAAGCGTAGCGGCCTTTGGCATGGAGTTCGGCGACGATCTGATCCGCCATCGGAAGGAGGTAACGCACATCGTTAAGGGCATACTCGACCATTTTCGGCGTCAACGGGCGCTTCCCCCAATCAGCCTTTTGTGAGGATTTGGAGAGTTCCAGGCCAAAATAATGCAGCACCAGGTCGGCCAGGCCAAAGCGTCTTGCACCTAACAAGCGAGCGCCGATCTGGGTGTCATAGATCGTGGCTGGCAGGCTGCCGAACTGGCGCTTGAGCATGGTCATGTCGTAATCCGCGCCATGCATCCAAACCACTGCGCGCCCGAGAAAGCTCCCCAGCGGAGTCAGATCGTGGATAACGAGGGGGTCCATGAGCAGGCAGTCAGCGCCTGCGGCGAACTGGATCAGGCACAGTGATTCGCGGTAGCGGTGCAGGCTGTCGGCTTCCGTATCAATCGCACACACCGGAGTGGCAGTGCCACCGACGCCAGCTGTTAGGTAACTGGCAAGAACCTCCGACGAATCGATTAGAGTCAATGGCATGAACTGTCCAAGGGGTCGAATGAATGGGAAAACCAAGGGAGCAAAGCCATTGGCCGGCAGGTGACCGGGAAGCGGCAAGCGCTACGGGAGGCCGCGCCGGATCAAAGCGCGGCGTCGACGGGCGGGGTTTCCGTGCCTTGAAGCATCTTCACCCGCAGGAAGCCGGAACCGGACAATTGCGGGTTTTTGCTCTGCACTTTGAGTTCCCCCGGGGTGTTGGTGGCGGGGTCCGCAGGGGTTTCGATCAGGTGCCAATTCGGGTCCGAGTCATCACCCACGACCGGGCTCCAATTCTGCATGTCGGTGCTAAACTCGTAGGAATAGGTGATTTTGGGGGAAACGTCAGCCTTGGTCACCTTGGTTTCCCAAAAGCCGGCGGCGGCGGTGCTGGTGGAGTGGCTGGCACGACCTTGGACGAAAGCGAGGCTTGGCGGTGCCGGGTGGGAAGTGGCCAGCATCGGGTTGGTGCCGGCGAGCCATTCCTGATAGTTGGTGAATCCATCACCGTCCGGGTCGGCGTCTGGCAGGCGGGCGGAGGCGGGCGTGCCGAAGGGGAAAATGAAGGCGGCCCAGCCCGCGTAAGTATTGATGAAGCGCACGGGGCACTGATAGCGGCGCTGGGAAAGGTCCGAGCAAATCGTGCTGGTGGCAAGGCTGCGCAGCAAGGTGACCTCCATGCATCCTTCCGTTGGGGGACTGGTGACCCTGATCATGCCCGGGGGCATTTTGAAGGTGTTTTGCAAGGCATTGGTCAACAGGATCCGTGACGCGCCGGGGGCCGCAAACCCGGGAAACAGGGTGGATATAAACGGCGTTGCGGGGACGGCAGGTCGGGTCGGATCGCCCTGCGGCGCGTCCGTGAGGCGCAAAATGGAGAAATACATGGTATCCGCGCGGGGCACGATCACCGTTTCGGTGTTGCCCTCCCATTTGAAGGTGTTAACCACCCGCGGGTCGAGTTCGACAAAGCCATCGGGGGCCCAGCGCATGCCCTCGCCATTGATGGTGAGGTAACGGAACCCTTGGCGGACCCTGCCATATAACTTGCTGCCCTCGGGGATGTCATGGTAGACGACGGGAATGATCACCGGCACGATCGGGCGGTGCAGCGAGGGGAAAGAATACTGATAGAGGCCGGGGACGATTTCCTTGTCCATCACATCGCGCTGGGTGTAGTCCCTGCCGTAGGAATATCTGGTGATGTCATATTCCTTGATGACCTCGCTCATGATATTGTAATAAGCCACCCAGCAGTCATCGGCGAACAAGTTCAAAGGCCGGGGCAAGCCCGAGGGCGGCGCGGAATACAGATAAACCAAATCCGGACGCGAGGGTTCGATCGTCGCGGCTGCCGTGAGACTGGCAATTTCGTAATACGAGAAATCGTCGCGGTAGCCATCGGGGATGGCATTGCCGTTTTCGTCGAACGCTCCGGCCACGTCGCCTTTGACGATATAACCCGTGGCGCCAAGCGAGCAGAAGGCGCTTTTCGGGAACCAAGTCGGACCGGTGCAACCGGTGGGGGCGAACTTGATCGAGCCGTCGGCGAGTGCCACCCTGAAGGTTCCGACTTCGCGGAAATTGACGGTGTTGGCGTCTTGCTGGCGATACATTCGCTTGGTCGACTGGGTGAGCACCAACTGGCCAAAGCCCAGCGACGAGCTGGCGAGCAAGACCGCAGTTGCGAAAAATAGTTCTTTGCGACGATTCACGGGGCGAAGATGGTGTTGCGGCGGGGGCCGCGCAAGGGAAATATCAAGGGATTTTTAAAAAAACCGGGCGGTGGTGGCAATCGTTCCGGTTCAGGCGACTTGGAATGCTTGGGCTTGTGCCGGGGTCAACTCGCGGCACTGCCATGGCAGGCCGTGGTGGTTGAGATCGGCCATGAAGCCATCGGGGTCGTGCTGCTCCATGTTCCAGACGCCGGGTTGGCGCCAGGCCCCGGTGAGCAATTGCTTGGCCCCGAGCATGGCGGGCACGCCGGTGGTGTAGGAAATGGCCTGTGACCCGACTTCCGCAAAACACGCCTCGTGATCGCAGATGTTGTGGATGTAGAGGGCCTTGGGCTGGCCGGCCTTGAGACCGGTGATGACGTTGCCGATGCAGGTTTTGCCCTTGGTGGATTTCCCCAGGTCGCCGGGGTCGGGCAACACCGCCTTCAAGAATTGCAGCGGGATGATTTCCACGCCTTGGAAAACCACCGGGTCGATGCGGGTCATGCCGACGTTTTGAAGCACCTCGAGGTGCTTCAAATAGTTAGGCGAGAAGGACATCCAGAACTGGGCGCGGCGCAGCGTCGGGAGATGTTTGACGAGGGACTCGAGCTCCTCGTGATACATCCGATAGATTTCATAGGTGCCCACCCCGTCGGGGCAGGTGAACGCCTGGTGCAGGGACATCGCAGCGGATTCGACGAACGCACCCTCCTGATAGTGGCGGCACGCTGCGGTCACCTCGCGGATGTTGATTTCCGGATTGAAATTGGTGGCAAACGCCTTGCCGTGGTTGCCGCCGTTGACGTCGATGATGTCGAGGGTGTGGATTTC
>JBAXPF010000232.1:0-6932 GCA_037132955.1 Verrucomicrobiota bacterium
CCAAGGTGTCGGCCATGAAACTGAAGTGCGGCACCGGGGTATCGCCATTCTGCCGCTCGCAGCGGTTCAAATCCAGCGACCGGCCATTGACGCGACAGGGAGTACCGGTCTTGAAGCGAGCGACGTCAAAACCCAGCCGGCGCAAGGCATCAGACACCGAGGAGCTGGCGTCACCCATGCGTCCGCCGGCCTCATTGCGCAGACCCACGTGCATCAAGCCGCGCATGAAGGTTCCGGCACACAAGACCACGGCACCGCCGGAAATCTCCAAACCCAGGGAAGTCGTCACCCCCTGGATCCGGTCTCCCACCACCCGTAAATCGGCCACATTACCCTGGTGCAGGTCGAGCCCCGGCATTTCTTCCAGCAACCGCTTCATGCGGAATTGGTAAGCTTTCTTGTCGCACTGTGCCCGTGGCGCGCGGACGGATGGTCCTTTGGAGGCATTGAGCATCCGCCATTGGATGCCGGTGGCGTCGGTGTTGAGACCCATGGCCCCGCCGAGGGCATCGATTTCGCGGACCATGTGGCCTTTGGCGAGGCCACCGATGGCGGGGTTGCAGGACATTTGGGCAATGGTATCAAGATTTTGGGTAAGCAAGGCCACCTCACAGCCGAGTCGTGCCGCTGCTAAAGCGGCCTCCACGCCGGCATGGCCGGCACCAATCACAATCACATCATAGGGTTTCGGGTATCGGAACATCGCTCGCCAGAGACCCTAGCGTATGGCGCGCCCCACTCAAGCGCCGAAACACCCAAGTTCCACATGGAACATCTCAGGCGAGCCGGTCCAGAATTCCGGTCATTGCCCGGGGCAGCAATTCCTCCAAGGTGAACTCGAGTTCCTGGGTCCGGTTGGCCAGAAGCACCTGTGGCACTTGGAATTCGGCGAGCACCTGCCGGCATGCACCGCAGGGCGAGATCGGCACTGTGGTATCGGCCACCACCGCCACCGCCAGGAAATCGCGCACGCCGGCCGCAACAGCTACCCCGATGGCGACCCGCTCGGCGCAATTTGTCAGTCCGTAGGAGAGATTTTCGACGTTACAGCCGGAAAAAATCCGCCCATCTGCAGCCAATACAGCGGCTCCGACTTGAAATTTCGAATAAGGCGCGTAGGCTCTCTCCCTTGCCTGCCATGCGGCTTCCACCAGTCGTTCCCGATCCATTCCTCACCTTATACCTTGCAGCACTTGGCAGGCCAACAAAAATCCCCCGTCAGGGCTGAAATTTCCTCTCGCACATCGGCAAGAAACCTCTCACATTCCCGCCATGCAACGCACTCTTCCCCTGCTTCTCATTCTTGGACTGCTCGTCGTGTTCCGCGCGATCGGTGCGGGGTTTCCTGAGACCCTGCCCAATTTCCAACCTCTGGCGGCGCTGTTTTTCTGTGGTGCCCTGCTGGCCGGCAGTCGGCGCGGGTTTGTCATCCCGCTCATCGCTTGGCTCATCAGTTACCCGCTGCCCCTCCTCTTTTTGAATAACTGCCCGGTGGCCGATCCGGCGCTTTTCGCCCCCACCCTGATTGCGTTTACGGTCACCTTCGGCATCGGCAAATCCCTTGCCTCGCGCTCCGTCCCGGCCCTGCTCCTTGGCTCCCTGGCTGCGGCCATCGCGTTCCACCTCATCACCAATGGCGCCGCCTGGCTATTGGATCCCCGCTATGCCAAGACCCTCGGCGGCCTGACCCAATCCCTGTGGACTGGGGCCCCCGGTGCACCGCTTCCCACCTGGGCATTCCTGCGCAACTTCGCCGCTGCCAACCTCCTTTTCACCGGGATCATCTTGAGTGCCCGCATTTGCCTGCCGCAACTAGCCAGCGCGAAGGTGGTGGCATCGCCCTCGACCCCTTGAACCCGCCCGCATTCCCCCGCCTCATGACCCGCGCCCCCACGCCCACCCTCGATTTTGCTGCCTCTGCCATCAACCAAGCTCTCACCGCAGAGCAGAAAATCGGGCTCTTCGCCCTGATGGTCCGCATCCGCCGCTTTGAGCAAGCGGCGCTCAAATACTACAACGCCGGCAAAATGGGCGGCTTCCTCCACCTCTACATCGGCCAGGAAGCGGTCGCCGTCGGCACAATTTCCCTCGCCGGGCCCAACGACCACTTCATCACCGCCTACCGCGATCATGGCCACGCGCTGGCCGTCGGCATGGGCATGAACGAATGCATGGCCGAAATGTTTGGCAAACAAACCGGATGCTCCAAAGGCAAGGGCGGCTCGATGCATTTTTTCGCACCCGACAAAAACTTCTGGGGAGGACACGGCATTGTCGCTGGTCAGACGCCGCTGGGCCTCGGCCTTGCCTACGGCCTCAAGTATTTGGGCCGCGAGGGGTGTTGCCTGTGCTATCTGGGCGATGGCGCGGTCAACCAAGGCACCTTTCACGAATCGCTCAACCTTTCCGGCCTGTTTGAAATTCCGGTCGTGTTTGTCATCGAAAACAACGGCTACTCGATGGGCACCTCCCAAGAGCGATCCTCCGCCTACCAAGGCTGCCTCGCCCAGCGGGCCGAAGCCTACGGCATCGCCTGGGATGTCATCGATGGTTCGGACGTTTACGAAGTGCGCGCCAAAACCCACGTCGCCATGGAGCGGGCCCGCAAGACACACAAACCCACTCTTCTCGAGATCGACACTTACCGCTACTACGGCCACAGCGTCGCGGATGCCAACGCCAAAAAATACCGCACGCCCGAGGAAATCGAGAACTACAAGCAAAACCACGATCCCATCACCCTGTTGCGTCGCCGCCTCATCCATGAAGGCCTGCTCACCGACGACGACGCGGATGCCATCCATCAGGCGGCCGCGGAGGAAGCCGCCGCCGCTGTCAAGTTCGCCGAAGACTCCCCGGCCCCCACCCTTGCCGACATCAGCACCGATGTTTACTGGGAGACGGATCACGCCACCCCAGCCTCCAAAATCGGCCGCCACTTCTTCAACGATTGATCTAGTACTATTTTCATAGTAAATCATTTTCCCCGGATTTCCCGCCACCCATGTCCCGCATCCTCAGCTACCGTGAAGCCCTCCGCGAGGGCCTTGATGAAGAACTCGCCCGCGACCCGAACGTCGTAATCATGGGTGAGGAAGTCGCCCAATACAACGGCGCCTACAAGGTCACCGAAGGCCTGTGGAAAAAATGGGGCAGCAAGCGCATCTTTGACACCCCCATCTCAGAAGCCGGCTTCATCGGCATGGGCATCGGTGCCTCGATGCTTGGCGTCCGCCCGGTGATGGAGCTCATGTTCTGGTCGTTTCACTCCGTCGCCTTCGATCAGCTCGTCAGCAATGCCGCCTGTATCCGTTACATGTCCGGCGGGCTGTGCCACTGTCCGATTGTCGTACGCGGGCCGGCCAATGGCGGCACCGGGGTTGGTGCCACCCACTCGCATCTTCCGGAAGCCTTGTTTGCGGCCTTCCCCGGTCTGAAAGTTTGCGCTCCGGCCACCCCTGCCGACGCCAAGGGCCTGATCAAATCCGCCATTCGCGACAACGATCCGGTTTACGTCATGGAAAACACGCTGCTTTACGGCATGACCGGAGAAGTTCCCGAGCTGGCAGCGGGAGACCATCTCGTCCCACTTGGCTTGGCCGAGATCAAGCGGGCGGGCTCGGATGTTTCCCTCATCGCCCACGGTCGCTCTGTCATCCACTGCCTGGCGGCAGCAGCAACGCTCGAAGCCGAGCACGGCATCCGCTGCGAAGTGCTCGACCTGCGCTCGATCCGCCCGCTCGATCAAGAGGCCATTCTCAGCACCGTGAGGAAAACCCACCGCGTCGTTCTGGTGGATGAATCCAAGCCGTTTGGTGGCGTTTCCGCCATGATCGGCATGCTGATTCAGGAACACGCCTTCGATTTTCTGGATGCTCCGGTCGCCCGGGTTTGTTCCATCGATGCGCCGGCCATCTACTCCCCTCACATCGAGCCCGAACAACTGCCCAATCCCAAACGGATCATAGCCAAAGTCCTCGCGCTGGCCTGAGTTTTGCCCCTGCAATTCCCCTAAAAGCAAAAAAAATCCACGATCCTGGCCCGTTCCCCATATTTTTCATTGCCAAAGCGCGGCTGCTTCCTACTCTGGTGCCGAACATGAAACGCCTCGTCGCCGCCGCCGCCATCGCTACAGTGGCGTTTGCCCTTGCCTCTTGCTGTTGCCTGTTTTAACCCAAACTCCCTCTCCTAACCTAACTCACCATTGATCAAGACATGAAAAATCTGTTTGCGCTTGCTTCCCTCATCGCCGTTTCCCTGGGCTTCTCATCGTGCTGCTCGATGTTTGGCAAGCATAATCAAACGGCCGGCTACCGTGTGGAGACCCGCCAAGTCAAAACCTGCGGCTATGACCTTGTGACCGAGCAGGTCGTGGTTAAGGGCGGCTCCAAGAGCTGCAAGGATGGCTTGGTTGTAACCACCACAAAGAAGGTTCCGCGCTACAAAACCGTCACCACCAAGACCCGCATCAAATGCGGGAACCTCGTCCACTTCTACTGCCCGAAAAAGGATTGCGGTGGCACCACTTCGGACACCACCCTCAGCATGGCCACTGACCAAGGGGCCAGCGGCAGTCCCGCCATCGGCCTGATGCCCACCATGAAAAAGCTCGTTCCCTGAGCCTGATCATCAATCCGCTATCCAAGCGCGGTGGTGCCCCTGCACCCCGCGCTTTTTTCGTCATCACCTGACCACCAAAAAGGCTGGAACAATCCCCCCATTGCGTCATATTTCCTTCGAAACCCCACCCCCAATCAAGCCATGCCTGTGAACATCGATATGCCAAAGCTCTCGGACACCATGACTGAGGGCACCCTCATCAAATGGCACAAGAAGGTCGGCGATACCATTGAGATCGGCGACATTCTAGCAGAAATAGAAACCGACAAAGCCACCATGGAAATGGAGGCCTTTGACGACGGGGTTCTCACGAATATCCTCATTCTTGCAGGGGAAAAAGCCCCCATCGGCAGCACTCTAGCAATCCTCAACGGCGACTCCGCTAACAAACCCGTCACCCCACCGACCCCGCTTACCGTGGCAGTGCCTGCTGCAACGGCCGCACCCGCGACGGTCATCCCACGCGTGTCCGCGTCAACTGCTGCCGGCACCATCCTGCCGCCTGAAGAGCGCATCAAGATCTCACCGTTGGCCCGCAAACTCGCCGACGAATATCATCTCGACCTGAGCGCCCTGACCGGCACCGGTCCGGGCGGACGCATCGTCGCAGAAGACATTGAAGCCGCGGCGGCAAGTAAAACCTCTGCTCCACCCTCTTCAGAAGCCACGGCCGCCGCCGCTCTCAGCGCCTCCATCAAGGCGAAAGCCGTGCCGATGCCTTCGCAAGCCTCCGTCTCCATCCCTCCCCAAGCGCTCGTGCCCGTGATTCATGAGGGCGATGAAACCCACCCGCTCAGCGCGATGCGCAAAATCATCGCATCGCGCCTGCTCGCCTCAAAGCAAACCATTCCCCATTTCTATCTGCACCTTGAAGCCGATGCCGCTCCCCTCAGTGATCTGCGCAAACTTATCAACGATCAAACCCTCCAGACCCACGGCAACAAATACACTCTCAATGATTTCATCCTGTTAGCTGTCATCCATGCCGCCAAGGCTATCCCGTCCGTCAACGCGTCATTTGCCGGCGACTCGATTGTTCGGTTCTTACACATCGGGCTGTCCATCGCCATTTCCGTTGATGAGGGCCTGGTAACACCGGTCATCAAACACGCGGAAACCAAATCGCTGCTCACCCTATCCCGCGAAGTCAAGGATCTGGCCAGCCGCGCCAAGGAGCGCAAACTCAAACCAGACGAATTCGACGGAGGTACCCTCACCGTCACCAATCTTGGCGCTTGGGGCATCGAGTCCTTTGATGCCATTATCAATCCGCCACAAGCCGCCATTCTGTCCATTGGTGCCATTGTGGAAAAACCCGTCGTCAAGAACGGCCAGGTGCTGCCCGGTCTGCGCATGAACCTCGGCCTTTCCTGTGACCACCGTGTCATCGACGGGGCCACCGGTGCGCAATTCCTTGCCGAAGTCAAACGTCTTGTCGAGCACCCGGCCATCATGCTGCTCTGATGAATTCTTTTTTTTGAACCGATAAGATCATCTTCTTCATAGTGTGAACAAGCCGCTGTTAGACCAGTTCCACGCCTTCACCGTGCGGGTTCCACGGGTGGAACAACTTGGGAAAGACTCCCCGCAATTTCATGGCAAACCCGATTCGCATGCTCCAACTTCAGACAGTCCACAAAATATTCCGGCTTATTCACAACCTTTGGTCTAACTCTTCGAGCCCGGGCTCGTCCACCCAATGTCCAAGCCGCAATCCGCCTTTTTGATGAAACGTTCCCTGCTATCGATCTTGATCCTGCTCATGGCCCCTCTCATGGCCAGCGCAGCGTCACCGACCCGCGCCGAAGTCCTGCGAACCGCAGAAGCGTTTGCCAATCATCAGTGGCAGCCGACAGCACAAAATGTTCTCCATGGCCGCGACAGCGCGGGCATCGAGGTGCAAACGCCAGATCGTTCCACCGGCAATTCTGACCTCTGGCTGGCCGGTCAACCCAGCGTCGGGGTTCCGTACAAATGGGGCGGATTCGATTCGCTCGAGAGCTTTGGTCGCGGCATCAAGGCGGGCAAAGCGGGGGGTGACCTATACAGCTCTGAAAAGCGTCGGCTAGGCGGTAAGGCAGTGAGTGCTTCGGCGGTCGGTCTGGATTGCTCAGGGTTTGTCTCCCGCTGTTGGGGCCTAAAGGAAAAGCAATCGACGGGCTCGCTGGCCGACATCTGTGTGAAACTGCGTGGGTTGGCCGAGTTACGGCCGGGCGATGTGCTCAACCAGGCCGGCGGCCATGTCGTCCTTTTTATCAAATGGCTCGACGACACCCAAACCGGCTTCCTTTGTTACGAAGCCGAGCCGTTCA
>JBAXPF010000233.1:0-6917 GCA_037132955.1 Verrucomicrobiota bacterium
CCTTCATCGGGTCCGACGGCAATGCCCGCAGCCTGTTCATGATGTGGACCAACGCGGATATGGACCGCGAAGCTCGCAGCAAATCCATGCGCGGACTCACCTACAATCCACCTGAAATCCCAGAATTTCCCGCTGGACCTGCCAGCTTCGCCTTCGTCGGCAAGCTGCCATCCGATCGAATCATCGCCTCCGTCCAGTCGCTCCACGACCTCTACAACAACGAGTTCGGCCGCCTGAAAGCCGCCTACGAGGGACGCCAGCGTGCCAATCTCCAGCGCGAGGCCGATCTCAAGGCCCATCCGCCTCAACCCAAGAACATCGTCCTCAATTACTGGCGCACGGAAACCCCCGCGCCAGTGAAAGGAGCGGCCAAGTGAATCGCGCTCTTTCTCGCGGCATCCTGATCTACGCGCTGTGTGTGTTGCCCGCCTCCGCGATTCTGGACACGAATTCTAACGGTCTTAGCGACCTTTGGGAAAGGGCATACCATGGCGGCGAACTGTTCCCTATTGACGTTTACCCCTACCGTCCTGGGGATGACCCGGACAGCGACGGATGGACTAATGAACAGGAAGCCGCAGCGGGCACCGATCCCTTCGATCCCAATCTGCCCGATGGTTTCATCCGCCCGCAAACAGTCCACATTCCCGAATCATGGACCGACATCAATGGTGACGGGATTGAAGAGCACACTCTCGAAGCGATTCAAGTCACATGGCCGCAGATTTCTGGAAAACTTTACACCTTGATGTTCTCGCCTGACCTGGCCGATTGGCTTTCTGTAGGTGAGGCGTTTATCGGCAGCGAATCCCAAGAAGTCTACAATTTCCCTCTCTCCCAGATCGAGGGCCAACCCCCGCCCCCTGACAAGCAGTTCTGGCGCGTCAAGATCGAGGACGTCGATTCCAATGCCGACGGACTGACCGACGCTGAGGCACATACACTTGGGATTGCGCCGGGCTTCACCGATGCCAATGCCAATGGCGTGCCGGACGAGTGGGAGGTCGCTCAGTCCGGGGCATTTGCGGTGTATCCTCCGATTCTTGCCACACGGATTTCGCAAAATCAATCATCAGCGCAATCCATCTAGCTTAATAACGACACCGGAAATATCGCAAACTACAGCGTGGCACTCAGCGGCAAAACTGGCCCGGCCTATTCTTCACGGGATTCCCTGACGGGTAATGTCGGATATACGTGGGAGGACATCAGTGCCTCGGGCACGTTGCTTGCCGTTGTTTCCAATGCAGATGACGCATCTGAGGCGGTGGACATCACCGGGTTCACTTTTCCGTTTTACGGCCAGAATTTCACCCAGGTATTCGTCAGCTCCAACGGTTTGCTGACTTTCGGGCAGGGCAGCAGCAAATATTCCAATTCAGTGCTGCCAAGCATGTCCTCGCCAGGCAATCTCATCGCCGCGCTGTGGGACGATCTGGATACCCGCACCACCGGCGACATCTACTTCAAGCAGGAACTCGACCGGCTGATCGTCCAGTATCAGGACGTTGCCAGACTCGGCGGTGCCGACACCTGCACCTTTCAGGTGGTCCTTTTTTCCGATGGGCGGATCCAGATCCGCTATCAGACTGTGCCGACCGAGGCGGATTCATGCACGGTGGGAATCCAGAATTCTACTGGAACATCCGGACTTGAAGTGGTGCATAACGCGCCGTATTTGGTCAATCAAATGGCCATCGAGATTCGCCCCGTACCCGAATTCTTCACGATCACTCCGCTCAGCGGGGTAGTGCCCGCTCATTCGACAGCCACCCTTTCCGGCTTGTTCAAATCCCTCAATCTACCGCCAGGTGTTTATTATGCCAACCTTGCGGTTTCCCACGACTGCGCGGGAATCAGTCCGCAGCCAGTGACGGCGCGCCTTGAGGTGAAAAATACCCCTTCCACGGTTGCGTTGGTTTCCCCAGCAGACGGGCTTGTCGTAATGGAGGGACAACCGGTCAACCTCAACGCCACCGCGACTGACACTGAGGGAATTACCCGTGTGGTGTTTTATGATGGCGGAACCAAACTTGGCGAGGTGGCAGGCAATCCCGATGGCTACTTTTTTTACTCAAACACATTGTCGGTTGGCCCCCACCTTTTTATCGCCCGCGTGGTAGATGTTTACGGCACGGTGACAGATTCTCTTCCGATCCATCTTACAGTTCTGGCGGACACGGATCGTGACGGCATGCCGGACGATTGGGAAACCGCCAACGATCTGGATCCCCACGACTACGCGGACGCCGCGACCGATACTGATGGCGATGGATACACCAATCTTGAAGAATACCAGTGCGGCAAGAATCCCCATCTCGCGGAGGACTCGGACCTCGATGGTATGCCGGATGGCTGGGAATACCACAACGGGCTGGATCTCCTCAACGACGACGCTGGCGAAGATCCTGACCAGGATGGGCTAACCAACCTCGCCGAATACCAAGCCGGGACCGATCTAAACAACGCCGACTCAGACGGCGACTTCCTCCCGGACGGCTGGGAAATCCTGCACAACCTCGTCGCTGTCTATAGCATCCAAATCAACGGCACTTGGGTTTACGGAGCCAGCGGAGCCAACGGCCGAACCGGCGACCCCGACGGCGATGGCATCGAGAACCAGCATGAATACGTCCTCGGTCTAGATCCCCACAACGCCAACACCGGCGGCACACCGGACACCACCAAAGACCGGGATGGGGATGGAATGCCGGACGTATTCGAAGCCAGATCCGGCTCCTTCCAATACAACTACAACTACAACTACAGCTACACCTTCCAACGCAAGCTCGACTGGGAAGTTGCAGACGGCTACCAGGATTTCGATCAAGACGGCCTATCCTGCTTGACCGAATATCAACTCGGCCTGGACATATTCGCCTACGATACGGATAAAGACGGCCTTTCGGACGGCTACGAAGTCGAATATGGCTTTAATCCCCACCTCCCGAATCCAGCAGGACAAGACACCGACCACGACGGCATTACCGACCTCGATGAGCAGATCTACGGCACCTCGCCGCTCCTGGCGGATACCGATCAGGATGGCACCGCAGATGGCACCGAAATTGCACAAGGCTCCAACCCGAACGACGCCACGGACGGCGGAGCCGCCCCCCCTGCGGAAGAAATCGTCACGGTTCAGTTCTCCATCGGCGCGGGAGAATACGATGGAAATTCGGAAGACGCCTTCCAGGCCTATCAGATGAAGATCTACGAAAAGCCCCCAACTGGCAGCGAGTCCCTGCGCTACACCCACGCCTCCGACGGGCCAAGCTCCACCGCCAAAATGAAGTCCTACATCCTCAAGCGGAAAAACAGCTACCGCATCGAAATCACCCCCCAACAACCCGGCACCGCAGACAACAAGGACTTCGACTACCATGCCGAGATCACCCTCCCGGAAAAAAGCAATTTCGTCAAATACGACCCGGACAACATCCTCGGCTCCCACGAACAAGACGAACAACCCGGCACTCCCTTCCCACAAACCGGCAAGAGCGCGCACCTCCTGCCGGTGGAGGTTGAGGTCATACATACCGAAATCGACTCTGCGACAGGCCAAGTGGTGAACCCAGGAGCCAACACGATGCTTCGTGATGAGATCGTGGACATACGAATCAAAGTTCCACCGATTGGAACGACGGATTGGACTGTTGATTTGACCGTTGAACCGGAGGCTATGCGCACCCAAAACCTGCCAAACCGGGGCGACGTGCAGATGTATGACTTCGGCCAGGTCGAAACTAACGGAACAGTCACCCCGGACAAGACACAGTTCGTTCTTCAAGCTTCTGCCGGAGGTGAGCGGACAATCAAGGCTGTGTTCAACAAGGAAGGAACCCTTAAGATCAAGATGAAGTCCACCGATGGCAAAATCGACTTCACATCACCGGATGACACGATCCAGAAGCGAATGAGGAAGTATGCTAGCTTGCCATCGAGTCAGAATCACGACCTCAACCAGCATGACAAGGCGTTCGTTGATGCCGCCAACCATTGGGGCGGCGTGTATCAGCACCAAGTTGATGACGTGGAGCGGCTGAAAGCAATTGGGATGGCGGAAAGCGAGCTTGGGCTGACAGATGCGACTGACATCATGACCGTCGGCAATCCGGGAGACCATGTGCTCGACACATTCCGAAACGTTCCGCCCTATGACAGGCTCCCCGGCGTGGCCCCTTTGGGAGGAAAGGCTCTGCGTGAGGTAGATGTTGCGAACAACTCAACGAGGATGCTCTCTTATCCGGGAGCCGACGAAACGCCTGCTGCAACTGCAATCCATTGGGGAGTTTGCTGGCTTTATCAGAAAGCATCGTCGATAGACGACAACCCCAACCCTCCGCAGCCACCAAACCCGTCCAATCCCTACATACCAGGTCCGTGGAAATCATGGGATACTGCAGTTAAACGGTATGGCCCTCCTAATGCTTATCCAGACGGTTTGTTCTATTTGGATCGTGTGAAAAGACCGTATCTAGAAGGAAGGCATCCCTCCATAGCGACACTATATGTATGGCCATTGAAATCAAACAAGAAGGCGAGGGGGAACTGAAATGAGAATACTAATACTAGTAATGTGTCTTTTGGGTGCTGCAAATGCACGCGCCCAAGAGCAAGATTTTTTGTCGGCTCTAAAGAATTACAAGGAAACTTTTCAGGAATCAGCTCCACCCGATCAGCATCTCCAAGCATCTGACAGTCTTCTCGAAAAATGGAGTCAATTAGATGGCGTCAACAAAGCACGATGGGCGGAGAAAGTGGCCCTTGTGCATTTTCGAAAAGCGCAAATCTACGCGAATAGAGACAATTGTGGTCTAGCGGCTCAAGAACTTATTGAAGAAATAAAAATTCAATCGATCTTCGGAGGTCGGATAGAGCATTCGACCAAAACGTCAGATGCATTCTTTGAAGAACTTGTCGAACTGCAAGCATTGGTGACGGCTGAAACAGGCAGCGATCCGTTGGCGGGTCAAGTCGGCTACTATTTTGCGAAGAATGGGAATGGTTTCACTGCCGCTAGGTTGGAGCTTGGCGATGACATCGCAGGCATCACAGTCCCAGAAATTGGAGCTGATGAAGCGTTGGCCCTGGTGTATCGGCTCAATAGACAAGGCGGCAAGTTCGTAGCGACAGCATCAAGATGGCTTGTTGTACCCAAGGGGCAGCTCCCCGATGTATTGAAGCAGGCGACCCGTGAAGTGGCCTTCGAGTCAAGCGGCAAGATGATGGTTCACCGTTTGAAGATGCAAGGCGATTCATCCCCAAAGGCGAATCCATCGGCTGCAACCAACACAACTAGCCCGCAAGTTCCTGCACTTGTGCAGCCCTCAGCGCCAAAGCGGGTAATCGAAGCAAAGCCCTCGTCCGTGACACCGAGCGAGAAGCCGACATCATCAACTCCGTGGGCAGGAGTGGCGGTGTTGATCGTGGCGGCGATTGGACTGCTATGGTTGTTATTGAAAAAGCGAAAGTGAGCGGCCTGTGAAATTTCACTCAGCTCTCTCGAAGATCGTCGCTCCGCACCGCCAAGCATCCCACTGGCGGTCTGTCACGAGAGATGCTGGTCCTATGTGTTTTTACAATCTAGGCTTCAACTACGTCGCCAGAGTCTGTGGGGATGTGCAACCATGAAATCAGTCTTCGCTTTCCTAGCATTTGCCGCTTTTGGATCATCGGCCTGTGCCGATTCATTGGCTCGGCAATTTGCCGAGACTATCATTCGACAGAACATACAGATTCCGGACGATGAATTAGACTTATCAGAATGGCGACTATCCATTTCGGGGGGGTATGTCCTGAACTTTTCCTTCGACGTTGATGCTGATGGGAGGGATGAGCAATTCTTCACTTCCTCCTTCAACGCCGACAAGCTGATCTGCTATTGGACTGTTTATGACGGTGCCTCTGGTAAAGAATTGGGAATAGCTTCATCCCTAAGGGCATATGGATTCTGGTGGAGTGCGTCCACCTCTGAGATGTTGGATTACGCTCGATTTGGAGCGGAGGGCGGTGCCGCTGTATTTTCTCGTTTTGATAAAAATGGATTGACTACACGCACTGAAACAGCTTTGCTGGATGAAGTTTCCTTGGGTCTTGAAAGCGGAACCCCACCAAGAGCAGGTTTTCAACGATTCAAGCCGGAAGTGAAAATCTGCTTGCTTGCTGACATTGTCTCGATTGAAAACCCTTCTTGGCGTCCGCTCATTCTTGATGATGTAGATAGTAATTACAAACTCTTGAACGACCGGTTACTCTTGAAGGAGGATGCTGCCCGGAAAATAGAACTAAGCAACTTCACGCCACATGATGCCCTTCGAGCTATTGAGAAATTAAGAGAACAGAAAGAACCAAAGCCTAGAAATTTTCAGGAGTCAGACGAGCCGCCAAGCCGAGGAGTGCTCCCAATGGTCAAGACAGATTCAAAGCAGACAAAGCCACACGAATCCACACCCATCGCACTTTTCTGGCCGTGGATCGCTGGAACGTGCTTAGTCATGCTCGCCGCGTGGGTGATGCTTAAACATCGTCCGTGAATCGGGTCAGCTCACGCACATCACAGAACCACCTTTGAGCCCACTCCAGCAACTCCCCCGAAGAAACGCGCTCCGCACCACCAAACAGCCTCGCCGACAAGGAGCCCCGCTCGCTTTGTCCTGTCGGGGCCACGCACGATCACCTATCAGAGTAGCAATTCCAATGAAAGCACTCCCCCTTGTGTGGGCGGCCGTCATGGCCACCGCCGCATCCGTTTGCTCCCAGGAGGCGGCATCCACTTCACCCGGGGCGCTCACCGTGGGTCGTGCTGGCCCCACGGCGTCCTTGGCTCTCACGGTGTCCCCTGTGGCTCCTTCAGCAGTCATTCACACCACCGCACACATTCTGGGGAATCTTTCAGACGGCACGCCCCCACCACC
>JBAXPF010000234.1:0-6903 GCA_037132955.1 Verrucomicrobiota bacterium
CGGGCACGGAGATAGCGGTTTCGACCGCGGACGTCAACACCTGATCCACTTCGCCCCAATCAACGAGATCCATCGACGCCTCGATGCGGTAGGTGCGGTTGACCTCGCCCAGCAAGGTGAAGCCAAAGGTGGCGGGGTCCGAAAACCCGACGTGGATCAAGGTGGCGGCCACCGGCGCCACGAAGGGGACCCCTTCCATCCGCAGTTCCCAGGCCCGGGGGTGGTACTTGCTGGTGCTCGTCACACGCTCCGACAGAAATTGCGCGACGACATAGCGGGCGTGGACCGGCGATGGCAAACCATAGCGGGCGAAATTGGCACCGTTGACGCCACAGGTGACGTCGAGGTCGGGCGCGCCGGCGGGCGGCGTGCTGCCATTGACCACCGCAAAGGTGGCCAGATCGTTGCGGATCCATAGCTTGACCCGGTTGAAGCCATCTGAATTGATTTGGGTGGCGAAGTCGAGGGCGCTGAACGTCTTGTCCTCGCCAAAGTCGAGCCACGCGATCAGATTGAACTCGCCAGCCGAGTCCCAACAATTCCCGTCGGTTGTGTCGGCGATGTATCCCGGGTCGGGCTGGCCAATGACCGGCGTGGCCCAACTGAACATCTGATTGACCGACTCGTTGGCGCCCCAGTTTGAACTGCCCACGCGGGTGGGCGGAATGAGCATCGGATCATTTGCCAGAAGCGGACGGCCAAGCACCAGCCAACCAGCCGCCAGCAATATGATTGTTAGGGATTGTCGCATCTCAGACTCCTCATGCAGCGCCGCGAATGTTAAACCATTGCAGGCGCGGGCGATACTCTCGTGGCAATCGCCCAATCCGTCAAGTGGCATGAATTGGCCACATTCATGCCACGGAGAGGAGAATCGCGGGACGGATTCCTCTCCCAATTGACCGGGTCCGCCGCAAATTGGCTGGGTCACCCGCGCCCACGAGGCCCTCCCGGCCTGCAGCGTGCGGATTTAGGGTTTTCGTTTGGAGGTGGGTGGGGTATCTAGCGGGCGTGCTGACGCGAAACCATTTGGATGAACTGCCGGGGTTGGGAGTGCCTTTGCATCTGGCGCTCGGGGTGTTTGACGGGGTGCACGTCGGCCACCAGGCGGTGATCGCGCGGGCGGTGGCGGCGGCGGACCGCTGTGGCGGGTTGGCTGGGGTGCTGACGTTTGACCCGCATCCGATCCGGGTACTGGCGCCGGACAAGGCACCCAAGGCCTTGCTCACCCCGCTCGAGTCCAAGGCGCGCATCGTCGCCGGTTTGGGCGTCGGGTTGTTCGTGCCGTTGCATTTTGATGCAGCCATGGCCGGGTTGGAGGCGGCGGACTTTTTCCAACAATTGGCCGGCGCGCCGATCCGCACGCTGGCAGTGGGCGAGGACTGGCGGTTTGGCCATGGCCGCCATGGCGATGTGGAATTTTTGCGCGGGCGTGCGGCGGTGCACGGGTTTGTGTTAGAGGCAGTGCCGCCGGTGATGGTGGATGGCGAGCGGGTGAGCAGCACCCGCATCCGCCAGGCGATCCGCGATGGCTCGCTGGAGGCCGCCACCCGCATGCTCGGCCGACCCTACACGATGGCAGGCCGCGTGGTGGAAGGCCGCAAGCTCGGCCGACGCCTCGGATTTCCCACCGCCAACGTGGCCGTCGGCGAAATGCTGGCGCCGCCCGATGGGGTGTGGGCCGTGCGCGTGGCGGTGGCGGGTGGCTCCGCCCTGCCCGGCGTGGCCAACCTTGGCGTGCGGCCAACGGTGGATGGTTCCATCCGTGTGTTGGAAGCGCATCTCTTTGACTTCGCCGACGATCTGTATGGAAGGGAAATCGAAGTAGAGTTTGTTAGATTCCTGCGGGCCGAAATGCGCTTTGCCTCGTTGGATTTGCTGCGCGGGCAGATCGCCGAGGATGCCGGTGCCGCCCGCCAGTGGCTGGCACCATGAAACCCGAAAATGGAAGTTGAAATCCAGATCTGTTCGTGAAACCCCGGAGTTCGGGCGAAACCCGCGGCGGTCAGTCAGATGAAGCTGAGAACCGAAGTTTGATCTAAGTAGTTAGATTAACCACAGATTACACGGATTACGCGGATTGAAATAGGTTCCATTTGCAATTTCTCCGAAGTTGCAAATGGTGAAAATTTCCAAACCAAAAAATCCCTATAATCCCTATAATCCGTGGTTGTCATCCCCCGTTGCGGGAATTCCACTTCGGATTTCGGGATCAAGCGCCGGTGTCGGCGACCGGTTGGGCGGCGGCATGGGCCCGCAGCGAGGGCAGGAGTTTGCTCACGACCACCGCGCAGGTGAAGAGCGCCATGGCGGCGCAGGCGACGTAGGGCCACGCCGGATGCATCATGAAAAAGACGCCGGCAAAGACCGGCCCGGCGATGCGGGCGAGGCTGCCGACCGCTTGGGCGACGCCGAGGGTTGCGCCCTGTTCGGTGGCGGGAGTCAGGCGGGAAATCAAGCCGAAGATGGGGGGACGCGAGAGGCTGGAGGCAAACCCGAGCACCGCGAGCCACCCGCACAGCGGTCCCCACGTCGTGATCCACGGGAGGGTTGCCAGGCTCACCCCGTAGAGCAACAGGCAGAGGGCGATGAGGCCGGCCTCGCCCATGCGCTTGAGCAGCGGGCGGTACATGCCGCCCTGGGCAAGCACGCCGATGAAGCCGGTGAACATGAACAGATTGCCGATGGTGGTGGCATCCTTGCCTTTGTAGTCGAGGTGGAAGTTATGGCTGACCAACAGGCCCAGAGTGGTCTCGAAACAGGCAAAGGCGAAGGTGCTGAGGAAAAACACCATCACCACCAGCCCGATCTGCGGGTGGCCAAGGGAGCGGCGCCATTGGGCGAGATGCGGCAGCGGTGCGGCGTGCTCCGAGGTCTTGCGGTGGGTTTCCGGCAACCATACCAGGGCTAACAAAAAATTCAGCCCGCAAAACGCGGCGGCCACCCACCCGGGACCCGCCACCCCGAAATGTTTCAAACTCACTCCGCCGAGCCACGGCCCGAGAATGAAGCCGAGCCCGAAGGCCATGCCAATGAGTCCCATGCGCCGCGAGCGCTGTTCCGGCGGAGTGATGTCGGCGATCGCCGCCTGGGCCACCGACAGGTTCGCGCCGAAAAACCCGGCCAACATCCGCGAGGCGAAAAACACCCCCAGCGCCAGCCGCCCCGGCATCCCCGATCCTAACGCAAACACCGCGTAGGCAAAGGTCGCCCCCAGCGTGCCAATCAACATCGGCTGGCGCCGGCCGATGCGGTCGCTCCAGCGCCCCCACAACGGCGAACACACGAATTGCATCAGCGAGTAAACCCCCATGATGGCACCGATTTCCCAACCCTTGGCGGCATTGTCGTGGGCGTAAATCGGCAGGATCGGAATCACCACGCCAAACCCGACCAGGTCGAGAAATACGGTTAGAAAGATGACGGTCAATACGCCTTTCTGGGAGGGCACGGGGCTGGGGGAGTCGCTCATGGTTGCGCCCGCAATGTAGAAAGATCATCCCGATGTGCAAGGGGCGGGATGAAATTGTTTTTCAAGGGCCTACGGCTCGACCAGCGCCCGCACGGTGGCGGGATCGAGGGTGGCGGCGAGGTCGGTGCCGGCGGGCAAAGGGAAATTGAATTGCGGGCAGCAACACCCCACGCAACCATCCATTACTGGCGCGACAAGAGCCAGCGCGAGATTGACTTTATTGTGGCCCATGCCAACGGCGCCGCGGACGCGCTCGAAGCCAAGATCAATCCCGATGCACTGGATCCTGCTGCGTTCAAAGCATTCCGTGCGTTCCACCCTCGCGGCACCAACTATCTGATCTGTCCCTTCGTGCGTAGCGCCATGGCGCTTCGACTTCCTCACTCAGGACGGTCACAATATCAGCGGCAAAATCGACGAAAATCTAACCCCTGAGCAAGCGGCCGATCTCAACCGCGAATTCTTCAACTGTCGCTGTGTCGCAACGCTCGACAAAACCACGGTGCTTTTCAAAAACGGCAGAGAACGCACGACCCATGCACTCAAGGATCTGCTGCCTTGCGCATCTCTGGATGACGCAGCGGTGATCCCACATGGCGAATGAACACACCCGCAAAGTCCGCTTGGATTTATCAATTATTGCACCCTGCCCCCGATTCCGCCCTGCCTGCCACGAACGTGGCTGCCGCGTCTCGCGGCAGGCCGTGCCGGTGGCGTCCCGCCACCAAGTCCACCGCCATCCCGAAGGCACCGCACGCGCCCTGCTCCGCGTCGCCCAATGCCATCCGCAAATGGTGTAGAGGCACTCCATCGCTGAGCCAAGTGCAGACTTCCTGAGCCAGGCATTGAATCGTCAAAGAATTGACGATGAATTCTGGAAAATGATTTGGCACATTTCGCGGCTCTCCGGGCCAATGAAATGTCACAGCATCGTCCATTCTTCCACTTGGCTATTGGACATTGGCTATTCAGTCCGAAGATTTTCAATGTCCAACATCCAAGTCCCAACTCCCAATTTCCAAGTGAAGATAAAGATTTTCGAACTCTTCTGAAGCGTCAAAATGTGCCAAATCATTTTCCGGCGAGATCAGGAATTCTGAAGCGAGTGAGCCAACCGATGCTATCAAGGATCTGCTGCCACATGCGTCCTTGGAGACCGTGACGGGGATTCAGAATGGCGAATGAACTCACTTGCAGAGACCGGATCGTTTGTTAATCTGGCAACCATGAAATCTAACCAAACGACCACATATGAATTCCAGAGCAAGACGTACGTCACTTTGTTTCGAACGGGTTGGCATTTGCTGGACATGGCAGAAAAACATGCCGAAGGAAGCTTGTTGAATCTCAATGGGGCCGCGGTCTTTCTTGCCTTCTCGTTTGAGGCCTACCTCAACCATGTCGGCGCGGAAGAGATCTCATTTTGGAATGATATCGATCACATAAGCCATGCCAAGAAACTCCATGTCCTATCCAAACATCTCAACTTCGAAGCTGATAGCTCTCGTCGCCCATTTCAGACGCTGACGAAATTGTTCGAGCTTCGCAATATGTTGGCGCATGGCCGCACACAGCAAGAGCCTCAGGTAAAGCCTGTGATTGTCAAGACGCGAGGAAGACCGGCCGACGGCGCTGCATGGCGGTTGCTCCCATTGGAGAAACTTACGCCTGATGATGTTCGTCGCTTTCACGACGACCTGAAGGAATGTGTCGAATCCATCAATAATGCGCGACAAAACCCCGACGAACGACTGTGGAATCAGGGTGCCAGAAGCTTTCATTCCATCACGTTCTGACCGGTTTAGATCAAGGGCGTTTACAGAGTACAAATACCCTGAACACGTCTCTGAAATGACGGGGAAGATACCCGGAATTCTGGAAAAACACATGGCATTCTTCAGGGCCAACGGCCCGGCAACATACCAGCCCATGGCAACGCCATGGGTAACGGAATCACCATGAATATTGAGGGCTGAATGCCCGATACATCAGACGTTGGATCGCAGACCTAACGTCCCATATCACGGGCTTTCAGCCCATAAAATTCACGGGGTCAGCGTGAACCTGGGCCGTGAGCACAGGCTATGCTCGCCGGTAAGGATTTGAACCCATGTGAGACGGCCAACACCTCAGTGTCACATTTCCGAAAGCACCGAGGCCAGCCGGATGCCCGCCTTGGAGCGTTGCTGAAAATGTTGCACTTTCTTGAGAGGCAGCTGCCAGTCGGGAGAATTGCAGACATTCGGGTCGTTTCTAATCGAATCAATTGCCCGTTGGTAAAGAGCATCCGCATCCCTGAACTCCCCATCCGCATGATGAGCGAGCGCTTGTGCCCAAGAACACTCCCAGTGCGGGTCGGGACTGGGGTTATCGAAAGCGGCTACGACACGCGCCAGCGTTCGTGTGGCCGCGCTGTCTCTTTGGTCCCAGTCTTGACCTTGCATCGAAAAGATTATCGCGTTGGCGGCAGTTGTCCGAATCTGGTTCATGATCTTGCCCATGAATCTGTTCACCGGCACAAATGGCAACTTCTGCTCATACTCCGGTTCCAGTGTGGGAGTGCTCGCAATAATGCCTTTCGCAACGTGAAGTCGTGCTGTCGTCTGGGGGACCACATCATTGAAAAATTTTTTTGACAGCGTCATGTGAACCCGCTGGCCAACAGTCATCTGATCTTAGTGTGTGCGTCTTTTGTTTTCCTGAGAAGGGGTTGAAGAGAGCCTGCGTGGTGATGTCTATAATATGGATGTTCGGCTCTTCATTTGGCGGCCATTGAGTTGGGACAAGTGCGGCAAAAACTGGTACGGGCTGTCGTTCCCAGTAGCGGATCTTCTCGGTACTGAATTTTGCCGAAGCATACCTTTTTTGGCTGTCCACCTCGCACTGCTTGCCCGCCTTGACCTGCACCCAGAAGTGCAAGTGGGGGTGCGCTCCAACAATGGTCTCACAATAAAGATCAATCCCGATGTCAGTATCTGCCGCCACGGGACGCACAAGCGCTTGAGCGCTGATGCGGGTCATTACGAGTGCCGCTCCGTAATTACCCATCAGACATGTATCGGGCACTGTAGGTGTTGGGTGTCTCTTCATTTGCGTCTTTTTCATATGATGTTGCCAAAAGGTTTGAGGGGGCCGAGCATGTCAGTCGTGAGATGTTGATTTCAAAATGCGAGTTCTGCCAATACCAAGCCAGTCTCCCATCCCTGCCCAGCCTTGGTCGGCATAGGTCAGGTTGGGGTTACTGGGAATATCTGATGGCCGCGTGATGTGTCCTGTGCCACCTTCGCAGAATTTCCTCCATTCTCTCCCGCTTTTGAGACCAAGACTGCGTGCAAAAGAGCGCGCTTTTTTCCAAGATCGAAACCTACGCCGTTGGTTAGGCGGCGTAAATAAATAAACTTGACAAAGAGATTAAGATTTCTTAAGTTCTT
>JBAXPF010000235.1:0-6896 GCA_037132955.1 Verrucomicrobiota bacterium
GGCCACCGCGATGATATGGCCCTTTCCATCAATCGAGGTGTCGGAAAACACACCGCCGCTCGAGGGGATCACGGCCCCGCGAAACCCGCCATCACGCACCAACAGGTTGGAGCCGCGGCCAACAACCCGCACCGGAATGCCGCGAGCCCGGCAGTATTCCACCAGAAACGCGAAGCCGTAGAAGCTGTGCGGCTCTAACCAATACTGCGCGGGTCCGCCGACGAGCAGGGTGGTGTGGCGCTTCATCGGTTCGTAGAGCGCGCCATCAATTTCGCCGGGCGGCATGAGGGCGCGCATTTCTTCCAAAACCTTGAGGTCGGCGGCGATGCGGCTGCCGGCTTCATGCACATTGCCCGCCCCAAGCGTGATGAGCAAATCCCCGGGCTTGAGGGCATTGCCGACGGCATGATGAGCGGTGGTTAGATCGGGCACGGAAACGGCCGACACCACCCCGTGGCGTCGCATCGCCTCCACCAGAGTCTCGCCGGAAACACCCGGGATCGGTGCCTCCGAGGCCGGATAAACATCCGTGATGAATACCCTATCAGCGGCTTGCAAGACCTTGCCAAAATCATCCGCAAGCGCCTGCGTGCGGGTGTAGCGGTGCGGTTGAAACAGCACCACGAGCCGCTGCGGCTTGAGCGAACGGGCGGTCAGCAAGGTGACGGCCAGTTCGGAGGGATGATGGCCGTAGTCGTCGATGATGCGGTAGTGGGACGAAAGGTATTTGGTTTCGAAACGGCGTTTGGCCCCGGCGAAAGTGGCCAGCGCGCGCGCCACCGAGGCGAACTCGGCACCGCAACTATCAGCGAGAGCGATAGCGGCAAGGGCGTTGAGGATGTTGTGATTGCCGGGGATGCCCAGTTCGATGTCGCCGAGGACTTGACCGTATTTGGTCACGGTGAAGGCGGACGAACCGTTGAGATCGCGGACCTCGGTGGCGGTGTAATCGGCATCCTCCCAGCCGTAGGAAACCGCATGGGCGCGGCCGGCGCACACCTCGTGGGCCACCGCATCTTCCGCGCAATACACCAGCTTGCCCGTGGTGTGATCGGCCAGCGTGGCAAACACTTCGCGAATGTGCTCCAAATCCCGATAGAAATCCAGATGCTCAGCCTCAATGTTGAGGATGACCGCGTGCTCGGGGTGATAGAGAACGAGTGTGCCATCGCTTTCATCGCCCTCCGCCACCATGAATTCACCTTCCGCCGACCAACGGGCGTTGCTGCCCAGAATCGGGATTTCCGCGCCGACGTAGTGGCTGGGCTGCATGCCGGCTTCGCGCAGGACATGGGCGGTCATGGCGGAGGTGGTGGTCTTGCCATGGGTTCCGGAAATGATGATGCCCTTTTGCGTGTGCAGGATGGCAGCCAAGCACTCGGCACGGCGCAGCAGCGGAATACCGGCCGCCACCGCGGCGGCATAGGCAGGATTGTTAGGGCGGATGGCGGAGGAATAGACGACGATGTCCACGTCCTGCACGGCATCCCCCGTATGCGGTGAAGAGAACACCAGTCCCAAGCCCTGCATGCGCTCGGTTTCCGCCGTGGTCACCCGGTCCGATCCGCTGACCCGGTGGCCCATGCCTAACAATAATAAGGCCAGCCCGCTCATGCCGGAGCCAGCCACCCCGATGAGGTGAATGCGCAGCGGTGGATCGGGCCGGGTCAGGCGCTGGGTAAAATCGGTCATGAGGCGGAAAAACTGGATTCGATGGCGGTGCAGACGCGGTCGGCGGCGTCCGCGATGGCGAGGCTGCTGGCCGCCCGCGCCATCTGGCTCAGGCGCTGCGGGTCGCGCAGCAAGGTGATGGCCAAGGCGGCGAGTTGTTCCGCGCTCAAGTTGCGTTCCTGGATGAGCTTGGCGGCACCGGCTTGCTCGAAGACCTCTGCGTTGCGCGTCTGGTGATCGTCGGTGGCAAACGGATAGGGAACCAGGATCGAGGGCAGTCCGACCTGCGCGATTTCTGATAGACTGGAGGCCCCGGCGCGGGCGATGACCAGATCGGCGAGCGCGTAGGCGGATGCCATTTGATCGCAAAAGCCGACCACCTTGTAGCCGGTTTGGCCACGGGCGATTTCCGCCACACGGGCATAGTCACTGGTGCCCGCGATATGCAGCACCTGGGTGTCACCCGGCAGGCTGGCCGCGGCCAGCGCGCTGAGTTCGTTGAGGCGGTGGGCACCCTGGCTGCCGCCCGTGACCAGAAAGGTCGGCAGTAGCGGGTCGAGACCGAAGCGGGCCGCTGCCTCCGCCCGCGTCGGCAGGTGGAGAATTTCCGGGCGCACCGGAGTGCCGGTGGTGGTGGTGTCACCGCCCGGAAAAAACGCTTTAGCGGCATCCATGCCGAGGAAAATGCCGCTGCAAAAGCGACTGGTGAGTCCATTGGCGCGGCCCGGCCGGGCGTTGGAATCATGAATGAATGTCTTGAGGCCAAGCTGGTGGCCGGCATAAACCGGTGGCAGCGAGGTGAAGCCACCCATGCCCAGCACCGCCTCGGCACCCAACGCGCGGATCACTTGTTTGCAATGGCTGACCGAGGTCCACAGCTTCCATAAAAATGGCAGCATGCGCGGCGACAAGGTTGGCGGCTTGGCCACCGCCGCGACAGTCTCAAATTTCAGGTGCGGGTATTTGGCGCTGGCCTCGGCATCCACCCGCTTTTCTGAAATCAACAGGCGCACCTCATGCCCTCGCGCTTGCAGCGCCTCCGCCACGGCGATGCCGGGAAACAAATGTCCGCCTGTGCCGCCACAGGCAATGAGGATTTTTCGGGTCGTGGCCACGCTGGAAGGAAAAACTCAACTGCTCCGGGCGTGCCAAAACCAATTTCACCACGCCTTGCCGAGATAAAAAACAATTCTTGACAATACGGCAATCCATAAAGCGAGCCAAGATGAAAAAAATTCCCACTTACAAGTGTTTGCGGACCTGGTCGGTGACGAACCATTCCTCGACCTTGAGGCGGGCCCACGGGGTTTTGCGCAAGAAGGTGAGGCTGGACTTGAGACTCGGGTTGAAAAGAAAACACCGGATGGGTATGCGCCACGCCATTTCCTCCCAGCCGTGATGGTCCACCAAATATTTCACGACGGTTTCCAAGGTGATGCCATGCAAGGGATCCTTGGGGTGAAGCTCAGGGGGGACTGTCATCCTGCAAGCCGTCAATTGCTGTTGCGCGGCAGTTTCTCAGCACTTTCCGCGGTGGCACCCGGGGCGCTGTCAGCCGCGTCATCCGGGATGATGTCATCGAGCAAGCGCTTGATGCCGGTTTCCGCCAGATCGCTGCGTGAGTAAATGCCGCGGGCTTTCAGATACCACGCCAGGGCGGTGCCGGTCTGCTTCGGCGTGCGGGTCTCGAATTGATGGGCACGGTCCAGCGCCTTGGTGAAATCGGCGACCTTGGGGGCAAGCAGTTCGAGTTCGCGGCCGAGCTTGGGATCATCGGGGAATTGTTCGCGCAGGGCGGCGAGCTGCTCCCAGGCCGCGTAGTTCTGGCCGACCTTGCCAAACTCGGTCGCCTTGCCCAGGGCCGCCTCGATCTTGGTTAGATTGGTCATGATTTGTTTGAACGCATCCTCGCGCTTGGCATCACCGGCAATGGCGGGCGCAAATTCGTATTGGCGTTTGGCGATTTCGCGGTAGTTGCCCTCGCTGAGCAGGCGGTCGAAGTCGTTGCGGGCGGTGAGCACGGGTTGGCCTTTTTTGATCATGTCACGGAATTCCTCAAGCTTCGGATTGGTCGGCCAGATCTCGGTGGCGGCGCGGATCTTCTCGGCGGCCTTGTCGCTTTCGCGGGCTAACAGGTGGGCCTTGGCTTCCTCGATGGCGAGGTCCGAGGCGAGCGAGTAACCGGAGATGGCACCATCCATCTTGGACGACGGAAAATCCTTGGCGGAGGCCTTGAGGCGGTCGGCAAGAGCCTTGGCCTTGGTGAAATCATGCGCTTGCAGAGCCCCATACACCTCGTTGAGATCGCGGGTGTAAGTGAGCACCTTGAGCTTTTTCTCCAACGGGAGGGTGGCCACCGGCGCAAGGTATTCGCCCACGGCAAAGGCTTCCATGAGCCGTTGCGACGCGGAGTGGAGCTCGCCGCGGATGAGCATGAGGTTGAAGGCCTCGATGTATTTGTCGGCTTCGCGCACCGCTTCGTTAGAGAGCGAGTCCAACGAGGAAACCGTGGGGCTCACCCCCATCGATTCGGAAAACAACTTGGCCACATCCGAGCCTTTGTCGATGCGCAGGGTGGTATCGCCGTCTTTCCACACCTGATTGTAAAACCGCGCGGCCATGATGACGTGCTCGAAGCGGCGCTGCATGAACCATAGCACCATGTTCACCTGATACTGCGCCTTGGTCTTGATCGTCTGCGCCTCGGTGCGCACAAGGTTGGCCTTTTTCAAAACCTCAATCTCGGTGATGCGGCGCAGCGCGTCGGCGTATTTGAGCGATTGCATGCCAGCCCCGGGAGTGGCTCCCGCCGCGCCGCCGCCCTGGGCGGGTTTGCCGTTTTTGCCGGCGGGGGCGGCCTGGGCAGCCACGCCGGGGGCCTTTTCATGGCGGGCGGCCCAATCCGATTCGGCGACGATGGCCTTTTTCTCAACCTCGATGGACTCGTTGAGTTTTTTCAGGCCGGCGATGTCTTGCTTGGACAGCATGGCCATGTAAACCGCCTCAGCCAGGGTCATGCAGATATTGGCGTCTCCCGGATAGGTCGCCGCCCGTGGCAGCAGCGAGAAGGCATCGTAGAGATTGGGCGCGGGCTTGTGAAACGGCGATACCGTCGCCAATATCGTCGCGATCGTCTTCCGATACTCCAGCGTCGCCTCATCACTCTCCGGCGGTTGACTCAGATACTTTTCAAAGCGCGCCTTGAGCAGCCGGTTGTCACCTAACGGAATAGTCACGCCTCCCACCGTGATGGTTTCCGCCGAGGGATCGAGCATCGGGATTTCCTGGCCGAGCGGCCCGGCGGCAGGCTTTTGTTTGGGAGTGGTGACCGTGTCGGTGGGCGCACCGGGTTGGGCGGCAGGCTGGCCCGCCGGCGGCGTATACACCTGGCCACAAGCCATGCCGGAGACTAACAGCAAAAGAAAAATGGGCGTTTTCATCGGTGGGGCGACTTTTTTCGTTAGAGGCGGGTCACGGCGGTGGCCACAGGAATGCCCCCTTGGCGGACTTTGATGCGCAAGGCATAGCGCTGCTCGCGCTCGATGTTGAGGTTGTTGAAGTCCGGCGGAATCTCCACCCCGATCAATTCATCGCCACCCGGCGTGCTCACGCGCAAGCTGACGATTTGGCCGTGCTTGGTGGTCCAGCGCAGCTTTTCATCAATCTTGCCGGTGAGGGAGTATTCATTGCCGCGCAGACTGTTGCCGTTTTCTAAAAAATCCTCGATGTTCAGCGGGCTGACGTCGCCAAACCGCGGCTTCTTTTTCTTGAAGAACGATTGCCCTGCCACAATGGCTAGCACCACCGCAGCGGCAATGCCGATGAACACTCCGGGATGCAAACGGGAACTAGCGCGACGAGCCATGAGCTGTGAGGATGAAGGGGATGCTGCGAACCGCGCCAATCTACCTGCGCAATCGAAAAAATCGAGGCCTAAATCCGCATCAGTCCCATTGCGGCCGGCGAACTCCCGCCCAGGCAATGATGAGAGCCACTCCGATGTGCGCAAAAAGCGTGTAAAGACAGGGTGTTTGCAGCGACAGCGTGGTGTCGATCACCGACTTCACCGCATCATGCACCTGCGTTTGGAGCGCCTCCACCGAGCCGGACCAAGCCCAATACGCCGAGATGAACGGACGAGTGAAGACCTCGATGTTTTCCGGCAGGGCCAGCACCGCCCCGGACAGCGGCAGTTGGAAACCCACCAGATAGATCGACAGCAACGACGCCTGCTCGGCCGTGCGCATCATCGACGAAATGGCCAGACAAATGGCCGTCATCGCCGCGTTGACTAACAACAAAAAACCGGCGTGCACGAAAAACTCGCCGCGGAACTGGCCAAAAAAATTCACGAAAAACGCCATCCATAACGATTGGGCGATGACCAGACATGACAAAAACGCGATTTTCGACGCCAGATAGGCGGACGGCCGCAGCCCCCCGAATTTTTCCTTCTCGTAGATCGGCCGCTCGCCGGCAATCTCGCGGGCCGAATTGTTAGATCCCATCAACGACAGCAGCACCACCTGAAACATGATGATGCCGGAGACGGCGGAACCGACTTTGGCCTGGTCCGCGCGCACGTTCTGTTGCTCGCGGATTTCCGCGGAGATATCCGTCTGGCGGGTGTCGGAAAAACGCCGGATGTTGCCCGACGCCTTGTCGCTGAACAACGTGACAAGAATCGGAAAACACAGCAAGATGGCCAGTTGCAGAAACACCTGGCCGCGATCCCGGAAAAATATCCGCCAACGCCGCGACAGCAACGTGGACAACTGGCTGAAAAAGCCCGGCATCGGCAAGGGTTCAAAAGCCGGCGGGGAGGTCGGCACCGGCACCGTGGCCGCGGTCTCGTCCGAGGGGGCCTTGTCCGCCGCGACTGGCGTGGCACTGTTAGGTGCGGGTTCGCCGCTGGCAGGCAATTGCAGGCCGCCGCTGGCGAGGAGCACTTCACGGTTGCGCTCCAACATTTGGTAATATGAAGCCCCGTGTTTTTGCCAGGAACTTTGCCAGCGCTCCGCCGTCTGGGTGGCCAACCGCGGATAGACCTCCTCGCTGTCCTTCACCGAAAAATAATGGGTCAGCCGCTCCGGCGGACCATGAAATGCCAGACACCCCTCGTGCAACACCAATATCGAATCATACAACTCCAGATGCGCCAGCGAGTGGGTCACCGACAGCACGATGCGCCCGTCCTTGCGCGATAGATCGTGCAGCAAACGGAC
>JBAXPF010000236.1:0-6875 GCA_037132955.1 Verrucomicrobiota bacterium
CGATCGGACCACGCGATTGTCGCGATGACAACAGAGGGGAATGCGCTTGTGCGGGGAATGCGGTCACTTCAGGCTTGGCGAACGGGATGAGGTGGCTATGGTCGGGCGCATGTCGAAGTATGCTGGCGAAGAAGTGTTGGTGGTGCGGCGGGAGCTGTTGAATGAAATTGGAGCATTTCAAGGGATTCAGACTGCGGCGATGGACGCGGCGATCCGGCGTTTGTTGGATCCGGCGAACCATTTTTTCATGGATCGGGCGGCGGCCGAGGACGATCCGTCCCACAAGCAGCTGATCCCCTACTGTATATTCCGCTGTGGTGAGCGCATCCTGCACTACACGCGGGGGAAATCCGGCGGCGAGAGCCGCTTGCATGCGAAAATCTCGGTGGGTGTGGGGGGGCATATCAATCCGATTGATACCGGCGAGGGACGCATTGGTCCGGATGCCTATCATGCGGCAGTTGCCCGTGAGATTGACGAGGAACTTGAGCTTTGTGGAGCCACCACCCAGCGCATCATCGCCTTGCTCAACGATGAATCCAACCCGGTGGGCCAGGTCCATCTGGGGATTGTCCACCTCATAGAACTGGAATCCGAGTCGGTCACCTCGCGCGAGGATGCCTTGATGGATTTGGCCTTTACACCGCTGGCAGAACTCAATGGCGAACTTTTCGAACGTTTGGAAACCTGGTCGCAATACTGCATTCGTCACTTGGCTGGGGACTGATCCTGAAGGGGCTTCGACCGTGGAGGATCGGGGTTGGTGAAAATTACTGTGGTCCGAGTGCTTGAAATGCGCTAGATCTGCGATAGACGTTGTTGCCAACACCCGTTCCACCACGCCATGCCCGCTGCTTCCAAAATTGATAACCCCCGCATTCTGATTGTCACGCCGGAGATCACCTACTTGCCGGCGGGGATGGGCAACATGGTGCAACGGATGTCGGCCAAAGCCGGTGGCTTGGCGGATGTTTCCGCATCGCTGGTCTCGGCGTTGTTCGCGCTTGGGGCGGATGTCCATGTGGCATTGCCAAACTACCGGCGGATGTTTCACGGCGATGTTTTCAACCTGCATGAGAAGCAGTTGCGGATGTATCACGAGGTGCTGCCGCACTCTAACATTCACCTTGCGGAGGACCGGATTTTCTACTACCGCGAGAGGGTATACAGTGACAGCTCGGATGAGGCGATGCGGATTGCGCTGATTTTCCAGCGCGAGGTGATCAACCACATCGTTCCGCAGGTGCGGCCGGACCTGATTCATTGCAATGACTGGATGACGGCCTTGCTGCCAGCCATGGCGCGGCGGCGCGGCATCAAGAGCCTGTTCACCGTGCACAATATCCACACCCGGCAGGTGACGCTGGCGCAAATCGAGGAAACCGGCATTGATGCGGCGGAATTTTGGATGAATCTTTACTTCAGCGGCAATCCTAACGGTTATGATCAAGCCCGATCCAATGTGCTGGTGGATCTTCTCACGTCCGGCATCTTCGCCGCCCATTACATCAACACGGTGAGCCCGCGGTTCCTGTGGGAAATCGTCGAAGGCTGGCACTCCGTGGTGCCGGACTCGGTGCGCGCCGAATTGCGGCACAAATATGCCGCCGGTTGCGCCACGGGGGTGCTCAACGCGCCGGACGCGTCGTATAATCCGGCCACGGATGATGCCTTGGTGCAGCCGTTCACGGCGGCGGATTTTCGTTCCGGGAAAGCCGCCAACAAGCGGGCCCTGCAACAAGAACTCCAACTCATCGTGGATCCCGAGGCGGCGATCTTTTTCTGGCCGTCACGGCTTGATCCGGTGCAAAAAGGCCCGCAACTCTTCACCGAGATTCTCTACCAAATCGTGTCGGACTATTGGGACCGGACCTTGCAGGTGGTGGTGGTCGCCAACGGCCCGCACGAGCAGCATTTTCATCACATCGTGCAGGAATTCGGCTTGCACGAGCGGGTGGTGGTGGTGGATTTCGATGAACGCCTGTCGCGACTCGCCTATGCGGGTTCGGACTACATGGTGATGCCATCCTTGTTCGAGCCCTGCGGGTTGCCGCAAATGACCGCGCCCATCTATGGCACGCTACCCGTGGTGCATTCCACCGGGGGGCTCTACGATACGATCCACCCGCTCGATGTGGACAAGTCCACCGGCAACGGCTTTCGCTTTGATCACTACAGTGCGGATTCGCTGCGCTGGGCGGTTGATCGTGCCATGGATTTCCACGCACTGCCGCAGGACATCCGGGATCGGGAGATCAGCCGCGTCATGCGCGAGAGTCCGCTGGAGTTCAGCCACGCAAAGGTTGCTAAAAACTACATTGCCATCTACGAGGAAATGCTCGCCCGGCCTCTGGTGGAAAAAGAGGCCGGTACGAAACTCAAGGAAGGCTCCGACAAGGTCAAACGGCGGCCGGCAAGCTGACAAACGCTGCGGCGCTCAGGATTCGTTAGGTTTTTTGTCGCCGCTGTCGGCGGCGTTTTGCTGCCCCAATGGCGAGGGCGGCAGATCATTGGGGCGGCAGATGATGATGCCGGCGTGGGTGGAGGAACCATTGAGATAATCGGTGATCGGACGATCGATGATGACCATGCGGCCCTTGTCCCGATCCGATGTGGCGTGAGTGAAATAAGCACGGCCGTTGAGCCGGGTGATCAAGCCCACGTGGGAAGTGTAAGCATTCTGGTCGGTGGTGGTGATCGCGCAGATATCACCCTCCTGCAGAGAGGCTTCCACGGCGCGCACATTCGCCCGCGGAATGTGATAGACCGGGAGTCGTGAGACGCGATCCTCGATGCGTCCCATCGGTTCGATGAGTGAGGGATTGGAGCGCAGGTAGCGATAGTTTTTCCAAGCCACGGTCATCTCGTGGATGTCACGGTGGAGGCGCAGCGCGCCGGGCAAGCGTGGCGTGATGTTGGTGGCCAGGCCGCGGCGTTGGTTGTTGTCAAAGACCTCCTCAAGTTGATGCATCCGGCTCAGATAGCCGCCGGTGCAGATGCCATCGCGGTAACGCTCGATCTCGACCATGTGCAGCATGTCCTGGGGTTTGTAGGGGCCGGGCTTGTAACGCAGCATGCGGGCGATCGCCAGGGCGTTCTCGTAGTAGGTCCAACAATCCAAGGCGGTGAGATTGACCACGGGAGACTCGATCCGATCGTCCACTTCAAGCGTGAAGTTCAGATAGGGAGTGCCGACCAAGGCCCTGGCCACCCTGAGGGTGCGCTGGGCGAGCGGCATGGAGCGCCAATTTTCGCGTTCCGCCTTGGCGACGATGGCATAGAACTTCGCCTCGCCCTTGAAAACGGTGGTCATTGGCAAACGCGGCGTGCTGGGCGGCGTCACCGAGCGCCCGCTGGGGATTGCCACAATCGTCTTGTGTGTGACGTCTGGCGGCGGACTCGTCACCTCGGCATTGCCGCAAGTGGCGAGACAGCAGCCGCCAAGTGCGAGGATCCACTTTCGCCCGTTCATGACTGCGAGCCTAGCCGCTCTGGTGAGAAACGCAACGCACGACTTTGCGCGCCGATGGCTTTCCATGGCAACGTTTTCAGAATCCTACCGGGTGCCTCATCACGCGGCCTTCCGCGTGGCGGGTTTGGGTTTTCCAGCGCGGTCCGCAGTGTTCACCTGAGCCACCGGTGTCCAAGCGCAACCCTGCTATGGTCATAAAGACATGGCCGCGGCAAACATAAATGGTGATCCACTTGCCCGGGCCTGGGTCGCCGTAGTTGAAATACTCCTTGGATGACAGGCAGCCGTTGTTGATGCCGGCTTCACGGAGGACATAGGAAACCGTCCCAGAGCAATCGTAGCCGCCATCAATGAATTGGGCGTGCCCGCCACCCCACTTATAGGGCATGCTCTGGAGGCGGTTGGCGGCGGCAAATGCGCGCCTGACGGCCGGAGGCGCAGTGCTTGGGGGGAAGGCCAGCCCGTGGGTCAAATGGGCGGAGTAACCGGGCTCAAACCGGTAGGACACCGGTTGGCGTGCCTTGATCTGGGTGGAGCAAGACATCAAACCCAAAGACAGCAGCAAGGTTAAAAAAAGCAGCAGGAACCGGGGCACGGGCGCAAGCCTTCCAAATTTGGTCGGCACAATCAAACTATATTTGCGGGTTTTCCAGCCACGAGACGGCTTGCTGGAGTGCTCTGGCGCGGTGACTGAGGCGATTTTTCACAGAGGCGTCGAGTTCTCCGAAGGTATGGTCGTAGCCCTCAGGGATAAACAGCGGATCATAGCCAAAGCCGCCTGTGCCGCGCAGCGAAGCGGTGATGGAGCCTTCCACGGTGCCGCAAAAATCCGCTTGGGCGATGCCGTTTTGGGCCAGCACCATGGTGCAACGGAAGCGGGCGCGGCGGGCGGATATGCCGGTCATTTCCTGCAACAAGCGGGCATTGTTCATTGCATGGTTGCCCTCTTGGCCGCCGAAGCTCGAGGACCACACGCCGGGCGCGCCACCCAGGGCGTCAACTTCCAAACCGGAATCATCCGCCAACACCCAGCCACCCACATGGCGGCTGATGCCCACCGCCTTCAACGTGGCATTCTCAAGAAAGGTGCAGCCGGTTTCCTCGATGGCCGGAAAATCCGGGAAGTCGGTGGCGTCGAGCACTTCAAACCGGTCCCCGAGCATGGAGCGGATTTCCGCGGATTTGTGCGGGTTGCGGGTGGCGACAATCAATCGCGGCAAGGTTGACATGGTCCCCTTGCTCTAGCCAAGCCACAGCCAGCGGACAAGATATTTGAAACAATTTGTCCCTGTGAGACGATTTATGGCTGATGAAAGCCGTTTCTTATCTTGCTGTCTTCGCCTTGTCAGCCTTACCGCTGGTCGGCACTGCCTTTGCCGAACCTCTCAAGGGTTGGAGTGATGACCTTGCCAAAGCCCTTGAAAATGCCAAAGTCGCAAACAAAGCGGTGCTGGTAGAGTTTACCGGTTCGGACTGGTGCCCGCCGTGCAAAATGATGCGCGAAAACGTCTTTTCGAAGAAGGAATTCGTCGCCGCCGCCGCCAAGAAATTCATTCTGGTGGAAGTGGATATGCCGAAAGGCGACAAGGCGGTGGCTGAGAAGAATCGCCCGATCCTTGAGACCTACAAGGTCAACGGCTTTCCCACGGTGGTTCTGCTCGATTCCGCAGGCAAGGAATTCGGCCGGTTCTACGCCAGCGAACACCCCAAGACCGAGGACTTTCTCAAGCGTCTCGATACCGAGCTTGAGAAAAAGGGCCTCGATTGAGGGTCACGCAATCGTTGCTCAGCCCCGACCGGTCACATGCCGGAGCGGGGTTTTTCTTTTCAAGCGGGCAGCCATCCGCCACAGTCTCCCCGTCTTCCGCCCATTGCCTCCGCCCATGTCTGACATCCGCAAACCATTCCCCTTCAGCGACTTCGAGCCCAAATGGCAGGCCCGCTGGGAAATCGAAAAGACGTTCCGCACTCCCGGCCCGGGCGACGCGGGTTTCGATCCAGCCAAGCCGAAATTCTATGTGCTCGACATGTTTCCGTATCCGAGCGGCAGCGGCCTTCATGTCGGTCATCCGGAGGGATACACCGCCACGGACATCATCGGGCGCTACAAACGCATGCGGGGATTCAATGTCCTGCATCCGATGGGCTACGATTCCTTCGGCCTGCCTGCCGAGCAATACGCGATCAAGACCGGCCAGCATCCGGCCGTCACCACCGCCGCCAATATCGAGAATTTCCGCAGGCAGCTCAAGGCACTCGGCTTTGCCTACGATTGGGACCGTGAAATCGCCACCACCGACCCGCAATACGTGCGCTGGACCCAGTGGATATTCCTGCAACTCTACAACTCGTATTATTGCGACAAGACCAACCGGGCCAGGCCAGTGTCCGAACTCGAAGCCAAGGGGTGGTCCCAAGATCAAGTGGATGACGTCCGCCTCGCCTACGTCGCGGAAGCTGCCGTCAACTGGTCCCCGGACCTTGGCACCGTGTTGGCCAATGAGGAAGTCGAGGAATGGCGGTCCAAAGGCCATACCGTCGAGCGCCGCCCGTTGCGCCAGTGGATGCTGCGCATCACCAAATACTCCCAGCGCCTCATCGATGAACTCGACACCCTCCAGTGGCCCGAGGGCATCAAGCTCCTCCAGAAAAACTGGATCGGTCGCAGCGAGGGTGCGTCCGTTAGATTTCAAATTGCAGATTTCAAATCTGAGATTGAAGTGTTCACCACCCGGCCGGACACCTTGTTTGGCGCGACCTACATGGTGCTTGCGCCCGAGCATCCGTATGTTGCACAAATCACCACCGCAGAGCAAAAGACTGCGGTCGAAGCCTATCAGCTAGCCTGCGCTTCCAAATCCGATATGGACCGGGGTGACCTCAACAAGGACAAGTCCGGCGTCTTCACCGGCGCCTTCGCGGTCAACCCGGTCAATCACCAGCCGATCCCGATCTGGATCGCCGACTACGTCATGATGGGCTACGGCACCGGCGCCATCATGGCCGTGCCTGCCCATGACGCCCGCGATTTTGAATTCGCGCAACGCTTCGGACTGCCGATCGTCGAGGTGGCATCAAGGGACACGGGCGCCCCGCCCGTGAATGTGGCGTCTCCCCAGAGGGGCACGGGCGGCCCGCCCGTGAATGTGGCGTCTCCCCAGAGGGGCACGGGCGGCCCGCCCGTGATTTCTTCGTCTCCCCAGAGGGGCACGGGCGGCCCGCCCGTGATTCAATACTACGACCCCACCGGCAATACCCCGACCGAAAAACACCACCGCAACCTGCCCCATTGGGAGCAGCAAGGACGCAGCTATTTCATTACCTATCGCCTCGCCGATGGTTTGCCGACGGAGAAACTCAACGAACTGCGGCACCATCGCAACGAATGGCTAGCGGCCAATCC
>JBAXPF010000237.1:0-6833 GCA_037132955.1 Verrucomicrobiota bacterium
ATTGACCTGTGGCACCTGGCCGACTCCGCCGTAAACGAGGGTCTGGCGGAAGTTCACATGTTTGCCATAGGTGGCGAATCTCTTGCCGACCTGGCCGGCGAGTTCGCGGGTGGGGGCCAGCACCAGGGTGCGGCAGGACCGCGGCCGGACTTGGCGGGGGTGCAGGTGCAACGCATGGAGGATGGGCAGGGCGAAACCGGCGGTCTTGCCGGTGCCGGTCTGGGCACAGCCTAACAAATCGCGGCCTTGCAGCAGCAGGGGGATCGCCTGCGCCTGGATCGGCGTGGGCACGGAATATTCAAGTTCGCGCAAAACGCGGTGGAGGGGCGCTGCCAACGGCAACGCCTCGAATGGGGTCGGGGTCATGTCAATATAAGATGCCAGCTCTAACCGATAATCGGGGGCGGGCGGGTGATGAGCGATTTAGGAAGAACCTCAAACAATCTCTCTCATCGATGAAGACCGGACAAGGGCGCAGCCTTTCAAGCGGCGGCGCGGTGGCACCGTCACCGGTGCGCAGGGCGGCTATAACCGCGATTGGCGGTTTGGCAAGACATTTATTGCATCAGATAGGCATCGATGGCCTGGGCGCTGCGTTTGCCATCGCCCATGGCCAGGATGACGGTGGCCGCGCCGCGGACGATGTCGCCGCCGGCAAAGATGCCGGGGATGCTGGTCATGCCAGCGTCATCGGCCTCGATGTTGCCCCAGCGGTTGAGTTTGAGTTCGGGACAGGTGGCGGTGAGCAGGGGATTGGCACGGGTGCCGATGGCGACCACCACGGCATCGCAATCTAACACAAACTCGGAGCCTGGAATCGGTTTGGGGCTGCGCCGGCCGGAGGCGTCCGGCTCGCCCAGTTCCATGCGCTGGCATTTAAGGCCGGTGACCCACTTGTTGGCATTGCCGATGACTTCGAGGGGGGCGACGAGGTTTTCAAATTCGACGCCCTCGGCATCGGCATGATGGACTTCCTCGACGCGTGCCGGCATTTCCGCGCGGCTGCGGCGATAGACCAACATGGCGCGCTCGGCACCGAGGCGTTTGGCTGTGCGCACCGCGTCCATGGCGACGTTGCCGCCGCCGACCACGGCCACGCGCCGGGCACGCAGAATCGGGGTGTCGGAGTCCAATGCGTAAGCCTCCATCAGATTGACCCGTGTTAGGTATTCATTGGCGGAATAGACACCTTTGAGATTTTCGCCGGGCACATTCATGAAGACCGGCAGGCCGGCACCGTTGGCGATGAACACGGCATCAAATTGCGCGCGTAACTCGGGCAGGGTGTAGGTGCGGCCCACCACCACGTTGTTTTCAATCTTCACGCCGGCTTGCATCAGGCGCTCGACTTCCTCCTCGACGATGAGCTTGGGCAGGCGGAACTCGGGAATGCCATAAACGAGCACGCCGCCGGGCTTGTGCAGGGCTTCGTAAACCGTGACGTCGTGACCGCACTTGACCAACTCGCCAGCGGCTGTTAGACCGGCCGGCCCGCCACCCACGATGGCCACTTTCTTGCCGGTGGCGCCGCGCGGTTCGATTTTGACGACGTCACTGTGAGCGCGCGCCCAATCGGCAACGAAGCGTTCCAGGCAGCCGATGGCCACCGGTTTGCCTTTGACGCCGCGGACGCATTGCACCTCGCATTGGGTTTCCTGCGGGCAGACCCGGCCGGTGATGGCGGGCAGGGCATTGTCGCCAAACAAACTGCGCGCGGCGGCGGGCAGGTTGCCCTCCACAATGAACTCGAGAAAGCGCGGGATGTTGACCATCACCGGGCAGCCCTGCACGCACCTCGGCTCCTTGCATTGGATGCAGCGCTGCGCCTCTAACAAAGCAATCTTTTCGGTGAAGCCGAGGTTGACCTCGAGGAAATTGCCGCTGCGTTGGGTGGCGTCCTGTTCCGGCATGAGCTGCCGGTCGATCTTCATGCGCTCCTTGAGAGGAAGCTTGGATTCGTTCACGACTGGGGGATGGGGGTTGGAGTTGGATGAGTAAGGCCGACACGGCAGGTGCCGGCCTCGCAAGCGGTGTTGGCGTGTTGTTCAAATTCGCGGTAGGTGCCGAGGCGTTCGGCGAGCAGGTCGAAATCCACCAGATGGCCGTCGAATTCCGGACCATCGACGCAGGCAAACTTGGTCTGGCCGCCGATGTCCACCCGGCAGCCGCCGCACATGCCGGTGCCATCCACCATTACCGGATTGAGCGACACGATCGTGTGCACGCCATATGACCGGGTCAGGTTGGCCACCGCCCGCATCATCGGCACCGGGCCGACCGCATAGACGATGTCCACGCCGCCGGCTTCCAACACCTCGCGCGTGGCGTCGGTCACAAACCCCTTGCGGCCGTAGCTGCCATCGTCAGTGCAGACGACGACTTGGCCGAGGCGGCGCAATTCCTCTTCAAAGATGACCCATTCGCGGGAACGGCCGCCGATAATGCTGATCACTTCGACGCCGCGTTGGTGCAGGCCGTGGGCGATGGGATGGACCACGGCGGTGCCGACACCGCCGCCGACGCACACGGCGCGGCCAGCGAGGATCATTTCCGTGGGATGGCCGAGGGGACCGGAGATATCGAGAATGGATTCGCCCACTTCAAGGGCGACGAGTTCACGGGTGGATTTGCCGACCGCCTGGATGACCAGCGCGATGGTGCCGGCAGCCGGGTCGGCGTCGGCGATGGTCAGCGGAATGCGTTCGGCGCCATTGCCGCGACGTACGATGACAAACTGGCCGGGTTGGCGGATTTCAGCGATGCGACGGGCCTCGACGTCGAGCCGGGTGACATTGGGGCTGAGTTGGGATTTGGCAGTGATGGTGTGCATGCGGCTGGAGTGGGACAAAATTTTTTCCGCGCGGAAGGTTCCGCTTGCCCGGCGTGGCGTCAAGTGCGGTTTTTTCCGGAACAAAAATCCCGCTTGCGGGAAACAGGAAATTGGTGATTACTGTGGCGACCCAACACGCCATGATAGATCATCTTCTGAATAATCCGGTTCTGCTCAAAACCCTGCATCTGGTGGGCGTGTTCGTGCTTTTCGCCGCGCTGGGAGCGGTGTTGCTAGGGGGGGCGGGCCGGATGTGGGCATCCATGCTCCACGGCATGGCGTTGCTATTGATTATCGTGGTGGGTTTTGCGATGTTGAAAAAGCCGCCGATGGGCCAGTATTGGTGGATGCTCAAACTCGCCATGTGGGGGTTTCTTGGCGTGGCACCGGTCTTGGCCAAGCGCAAGGTGCTGCCAGGCGCGCTGGTCTTGTTGCTGTGCTTGGCAGCGGCCGCGTTTGCCGCTTGGCTTGGCCTGCGGCGGTCGTTTTGAGCCCTGGATCGGCATTCTTGAAGCTGCGGGAAAATGTTGGGACATCCGGACCAGGATGATCACTGAAAGAACTGCTAACCACTGAGACCTTCACTGAAGGGAACGGGGGATTTGAGGCAGGAAAATGAAGGTCAGGAAGATTTACGGGGTTTGAAGCAAGGTCGCGTTTGGTGATTTTGGGCACGGCTTGGCATGCCACCGCGCAAATCCTGCCATTCGCTTGACCGATTCTGCGCGAACGACGGCTTGGGCTTGTCAAGTGGAGACGAAGTGCCTATTGGTCGGCGGCGCGCCGTTGCGGTGCGTTTGCCCCTTTTAAATCTGCCATGAATGCCATTACCTCCAGCCTAACCGCCATTTGGACCTCCTCGATTGGAAAAAAGATCATTGTTGCCATCACTGGAGCCTTTCTGGTGCTGTTTCTCGCCGGCCATCTAGTGGGCAACTTGCTGGTGTTCGTTGGCCGCGAGGCGTTCAATGACTACGCGTATTTCCTCCATCACATGGTCCACGGCGCGGGTATCTGGGTCTTCCGCCTGGTCATGCTCAGCGCGCTGGCGTTGCACGTGACGGCCACGCTGAGCCTGACCCTGCAGAACCGCGCCGCCCGCAAACCGTATGAATGCCAGGCGGTCATCCAAGCCACCCCTTCTTCCCGCATCATGATTTGGTCGGGCCTGACGCTGTTGGCGTTCTTCATCTATCACATGCTGCATTTCACCATCCGGGTCGGCAACACTTACGACACTTACGTCGATCCAGAGCATTTGGCCCAAACCGGGTTGGTGCGCCACGATGCTTGGAAAATGGTCATTGATGGCTTCTGCAACGGTTGGGTCACCTTGTTCTATGTCATTGCGATGACACTGCTGTGCAGCCACTTGAGCCATGGTGTCGCCTCGATCTTCCAGACGCTCGGTCTGCGCTTTAAGAAAAGCGAAGGTGCCCTCCGCCTCATTTCCCTCGCCTACGCCTTGGTGATTTGGATCGGATTCATCTCCATTCCGCTCTCCATTATCTTCGGCTTCGTCAAGGCCTAATCCTCTCCCCAATTCTCACTCCCCACTCCCATGATCCTCGACAGCAAAATCCCATCCGGTCCGCTTGAGCAGAAATGGTCCAAGCACAAGATGGACTCCAAGCTCATCAATCCGGCCAACAAACGCAAGTTCTCCGTCATCGTCGTCGGCTCCGGCCTGGCCGGCGGTGCCGCCGCCGCCTCGCTCGCCGAGTTGGGCTATCAGGTGAAGTGCTTCTGCTATCAGGACAGCCCGCGACGCGCTCACTCGATTGCCGCCCAAGGTGGTATCAATGCTGCCAAGAACTATCAGAATGACGGCGACTCCGTGCGGCGGCTGTTTTACGACACCATCAAGGGCGGGGACTTCCGCGCCCGCGAAGGCAATGTCTATCGGTTGGCGGAAGTGTCCAATGCCATCATCGACCAATGCGTGGCCCAGGGCGTGCCGTTTGCGCGCGAATACGGCGGCTTGCTCGACAACCGCTCGTTCGGTGGCGCGCAGGTGTCCCGCACCTTTTATGCGCGCGGCCAGACCGGCCAACAACTTCTCATTGGCTGCTATCAGGCGCTGGAAAAGGAAATTCACAAGGGTGGCGTGCAGATGTATCCGCGCACCGAGATGTTGGATCTGGTGCTCGTCGATGGCCATGCCAAGGGCATTGTAGTGCGCGATCTGGTCACGGGTCAGATTTCCAGTCACGCCGCGGATGCGGTGATTCTGGCTACCGGCGGCTACGGCAACGTGTTTTTCCTCTCCACCAATGCGATGGGCTGCAATGTCACCTCCGCGTGGCGCGCCGCGCGTCGCGGTGCCTTGTTTGCCAACCCCTGCTACACCCAGATTCATCCAACCTGCATTCCGGTCAGCGGCGATTACCAGTCGAAGCTCACCCTGATGTCCGAGTCGTTGCGCAATGACGGCCGCATCTGGGTGCCCAAATCCAAGGAAGTCGCCCACAAGCTGCAGAAAAAACTCCTCAATCCAGCGGAGGTGGCCGAAGACGATCGCGATTACTACCTGGAGCGGAAATACCCGTCCTTCGGCAACCTTGCGCCACGCGATATTTCCTCCCGCGCTGCCAAGGAGGCATGCGACGACGGTCGTGGCATCGCGCCCACCGGGCTCGGTGTCTATCTGGATTTCCGCGATGCCACCAAGCGCCTCGGCGAGGGGACCATCCGCTCACGCTACGGCAATCTGTTCCAGATGTATGAGAAGATCACCGGCGAGGATCCCTACAAGAAGCCGATGATGATCTATCCCGCAGTCCACTATACCATGGGCGGCCTGTGGGTGGACTACAACCTGATGTCTAACATTCCAGGCCTGCATGTGCTCGGCGAGGCGAATTTCTCCGATCACGGGGCCAACCGCCTCGGGGCCTCCGCGCTGATGCAAGGCTTGGCGGACGGTTATTTTGTCATTCCCACCACGATCGCCAACTATCTGGTCACCCAGAAACCCGGCAGCGTCACCACCGCGATGCCGGAGTTCAAGCAGGGCGAGGCGCAAGTCCACGAACGCACCGGCAAGTTGCTTGCGATTCAAGGCCGCCGCACGGTCGATTCCTTCCACCGCGAACTGGGCATGACCATGTGGAATCATTGCGGCATGGCCCGCACCCGCGAAGGTCTAACCGAAGCACTGGCGAAAATCCCCGCCATCCGCGACGAGTTCTGGAAAAACGTGCGCATCCCCGGCGCGGGTGAAAATGCCAACATGGAACTCGAAAAGGCCGGTCGTGTGGCTGACTTCCTCGAGTTCGCGGAAGTCATGTGTTACGATGCCCGTGACCGCGAGGAGTCATGCGGCGGGCATTTCCGCTCGGAGCATCAGTTCTTTAACAACGATCCGGACGTTATTGCCGGCAATACCCAACCCGGCGAGGCCAAGCGCGACGATGCGAATTTCTCGCATGTCTCCGCCTGGGAATATAAGGGCCCGGACACGGCCCCAGTGCTGCACAAGGAGTCGTTGAAATTCGATGACGTTCATGTTTCGATCCGAAGCTATGCCTAACACAACGGTCGTGGCATTCCATCCATGCCGTCCGCCTTTTTGTTATACCGGCACTTGGTCATCACCTCCTGGATGATATTGATAGAGAACACGGGTGCGGGGGGGGTGATGGACGCATAGGGAAAAAGTGTGACTTTTGTCTTGTGTAGGGGTTATGCTCATGATATGTCTCCTCCGACATGAGTGCAAATTCCAAAAAAACAACAACCAAGGGCAAGCGTTACACCGATGCCGAAAAGCAAGAAGTCATCTCCTTCGTGGGAAAAGTGAACGCTGAAAAAGGCCGCGGTGGGCAGGCCGCCGCCGCTAAAAAATATAACATTTCCGTGCTGACCGTTGCGACCTGGCTCAAGTCCGCCGCCCCGCTCAAACCGGTCAAGGATGCAGTCAAACCGGCCAAGGCGGTCAAGGTTGCGGTCAAACCGGCCAAGGCGGTCAAGGTTGCGGTCAAACCGGCCAAGGCGGTCAAGG
>JBAXPF010000238.1:0-6831 GCA_037132955.1 Verrucomicrobiota bacterium
CGGGATTCTCCATGTGTTCTCAGCGCTTGACTGTCTCCCAGCGGCCGCTCCTGGCGGATTTCAGCACGGCGTCCGTGACGTAATCGGTGGCCAGACCGTCACGGAACGTCGGCGCCGCCGGTGTGCCGGATTGCAGGCCTTGGATGAAATCGGCTACCTGATGGACGAAGCTGTGCTCATAGCCGATTTGCAAACCTGGTACCCACCACTTATCCATATACGGATGGTCGCTATCGGTGACATGGATCGAACGCCAGCCGCGCAGGCGGCCTTCATCACGATGCTCAAAGTATTGCAACCGGTGCAGATCGTGCAGATCCCAACAGATGGAGGCATGCTCGCCGTTGATCTCAAAAGTATTGAGCGCCTTGTGGCCGCGGGCGTAGCGCGTCGCCTCGAAGTTGGCGAGCGAGCCGTTGGCGAAACGCGCCAGAAACATACTCGCGTCGTCAATGCTGACCGCCTCCACCTTCCCCGTTAGATTATGCTTGCGTTCCTTGATGAAGGTTTCGGTGGTGGCGGTGACCTTGTCCATCGGCCCGTTGAGCCAGAGTGCGGTGTCGATGCAATGGGCGAGCAAGTCCCCGGTCACGCCACTGCCGGCGACCTTGGCGTCCAGCCGCCACAATCCGGCGCCACCCTGGGGCAGGTCGCTGGAGATGGTCCAGTCCTGTAAAAACTTCGCGCGGTAGTGGAAGATGCGGCCGAGCTTGCCCTCGTCGATGAGTTGTTTGGCGAGCATGACGGCGGGCACCCGCCGGTAGTTATACCAAACCATGTTAGGAACCTTGGCCTTTTCCACGGCCGTCACCATTTTCAGCGCCTCGGCAGCGTTCATGGCGAGGGGTTTCTCGCACAGCACCATCTTGCCGGCCTTGGCCGCGGCGATGGCAATGGGCGCATGCACGTCGTTGGGCGCGGCAATGTCAATCACATCGATATCGTCCCGCTCAATGAGCTTGCGCCAGTCGGTCTCGATCGATTCGAATCCCCACTGGGCGGCAAACTCTTTGGCCTGGGTCGCATTGCGGCCGCAGGCCGCCTTGAGCACCGGTTGGTAATCGAGGTTGAAGAAGTTGCCGACCTTGCGGAAGGCATTGGCGTGGGCGCGCCCCATGAAGCCATAGCCGACCATTCCGATATTGAGCTTTTTCATAAGGTTGTTGGGGATTCTGCGGGTTGAACTATAAAAGGTTGGACATGTTGATATTACCACTGATGCCACTGAAACCCACTGAGGACACTGATTGAATCCTCTTTTCTGTGCTCTCAGTGGTCATCAGTGCAATCAGTGGTTATCTTGGTTTAAATATGTTAGATTGTCCGCATACTGTTTAAGCCATCGACTGGCTTGCAGCAGGCCAGCCGTGGGCTTCGCGCACCTGGATCATGGCGGCCAGAATGTTAGACCAGGTGTCCTGCCGCAGCATTACCTCGTTGGGGAACATGCAGCCGTCCCAACATATATGCCGGATCTTGCGGGTCAACGCCCCGGCCTCATCGCGCAGCCAATAGCCGGCGTCACGGGTGATGTCGAGCTTGCCGTTGGGATCATCAGCCAGGCAATGGCGGCCGGTCTTGTCGTGGCTGCCGCTGCCCTTGATGGTGGCATCGTTTTGCGCAACGTGGAAATCCATCGTCCACGGGCGAAGTGCGCGGGTCATTTCCTGCAACGCGGCGGCGAGGGCGTCCGCCTCCCAGGCGAAGGATTCCGGCACGAGCCGGTGCTCGGGGGCATTGGTGCCGAGCGCGTAGTGCAGGGTGTGCGCCATGTCGGCTTGGAAGCCGACGGTCTCGGGGCAGGCGACTTCCTCCAACAGTTGCAGCATGTATTTCCAACTGTGCATGCCACCCCAACAAATTTCCCCCTCGGCGGCGAGACGCTCACCGTGGTCGGCCGCGACCTTGGCCGCCTCCCGGAAGGTCGCGGCGATTTTCGTGGTGTTGCCTTGAGGGTCTTCCGCCCACTCGGCGATACCGCAGGCGGAATCAATGCGGATCAGCCCGTGCGGACGAATGCCGAGCTCGCGCAGTTGCGCGCCAATGCGGCAGGCCTTGCGGACCTGGCCGACGAAATTCTCGCGGTCCTCGACGCTGCCCATGGCGGAGCCGCCGCCGGTGGGCGGCCACACCGGGGCCACCAGCGAGCCGACCACAAAACCCTTGGCTTGGATCTTGTCCGCCAGCCCCTTGATGTCGTCCGCGCTGCTGTCGATGGACACATGCGGATCGAACAGAAACAAGTCCACACCGTCGAATTTGACGCCGTTGACCTCCGCGCGGGCGGTGAGGTCGAGCATGGTGTCCAGATCGATGCAGGGCTCGGCACCGGGGCTGCCTTTTCCGACGAGGCCCGGCCACATGGCATTGTGAAGTTTGGGGAATTGATTCATGGCGCTGCTATAAACGTTGGCGCAGCCTTCATTCTTCCGGCACCAGGGTCAATTCTTTTGTGGCGGCGAATCTTTGCAGGGATCTCCCCGCGACAATCCGCGCCCCCGATCGGACATCGGGATTGTCGCGGTCGCAAGACGCACGCGGCGCGGCGCGGCCGGTCACTCGTCGTCCACGCGTTCGCGATAGATTTCGATATGGCTGGCTTCGGCCTGCCGGAGGGAGTCGCGCAACGCGCTGGCGGCCTGCTGGCGCTTGACGGTTTCCATGGCGGTCAGGATTTCCGGCAATGCCTGCGCGAAGCCGCGCGGCTCCGCGGGCATGCGGGCGGTGACTTCAATGAGATGCCAGCCAAGTTTGCTGCGAGCCAGATGGGGCTGGTTGAGCGGCAACGAGAACAGGGGCTCCGCCAAATCCGCCGGCAGGCGCTCGCGGGTCATCCAGCCAAGCTCGCCACCACCGTCCTTGGTGAGGGCATCCTCGCTGAGTGCGCGGGCCAGCGTGGCGAAATTTGCGGTCTTAGCAGTTAGAGCGGTGAGTGCGGTGACGAGCGGTTGTTGTGCCGCGTCGGGATCGCGCTCAAGGGTGGGGATGAAGATGTGGCGGGCATTGACGCGTGCGGGGGTGGAGAGTCGCCGCTGATTTTGCTCAAACCACTGGCGGGCTTCTTCTTGAGTGACCTTGACCAGCGGGGCGAGGCTCTCCTCCACGAACTTTTCCTGTTGGATACGGGCGGCGAGGCGCTCGCGCAGGTCTTGCTCGCTGCCAATGCCCTGCGACACCATGGCCGCGGCCAGTTCATTATTGTTAGGAAAACGTGCGCGGAAGCGGTTCAGGCGTTCGGTGATTTCATCGTCGCTGACTTTCAAGTTGGCCGCCTGGGCACCCACTTTCGTGCGCAGGAGCTCGTGATCGATGAGGTCATCGAGCGCGGCGTGGCGGACGCGGCTGCGCGCGGCCGGGTCGAGTTCGGCCAGCGTCCTGCCCTCACTCCAGAGGCGTTCAACCACGGCTCGATCAAGCTGGCTGCGATGGATGTTGTAGGCACTGACCCGCGCGACAATCGGGTCCGCCGCGACCTTGGCCACCGGGTTGGGTGGGTCGGACTTATTGACGCGCCGGCTCAAGGGGCCGCCGCACCAGTAGAGATCGCATATCAGATAGGCCATCACCAGCCCGTAGATGACGGGTCGCAGCGGGAATTTGCCGGGATGGGTCATGGGGGATGAATGAGGAGCTATCACAAACAGACAGAAGACCGCTTCGCTAGAAGATAAAGACCGAAGAAAAGAGGTCTCGTCCGGAAAATCCGGGATTCCTGTCTTCTGTCTTCTGTCTTCTATCGGATTTCCACGCTGGTGCCGGGGCGGATGAGGGTGGGCAGGCGGATCGCGTCCCAATTGGCAAGACGGATGCAACCGTGACTGCGCGCGCGGCCAATGGTTTCCGGGTTGGGCGTGCCGTGCAAACCGATGCCGGGTTTGGTCAAGCCGGCCCAGAAGATGCCGACCGGGCTGTTGGGGCCGGGTGGAATCTCCAGCGAGTCGGAATCGCTGCTGCGCTTGCCGGTGTCGAGAAGTTGTTGGTCGTAACGCCAGATGGGCAACTCCACCGCATTTCTAACTTCCCAGGTGCCGTACTTGATGAAGCGCTCCTCGCCGGGGGTGATGGGAAATGAGGCGATGAGGCCGCGATTGGGGCTGCGGGCGCCCCCCGCCTGGCTGTCGTCACCGGGTTCGGCCACGACAAGTGCGGCAGGCGCAGCTTCAAAGATGCGGACTTGGTTGATTTTGGTGTCCACCACTGCATGACCCTGGCTCATGGCCTCATCGGCTTTGTAGGCGACGCCGGTGACCTTTTCGATTTGAAACGGCTGCACGTTGGGCACGATGATGGAGTCATGCGGCGCAAGGGCGTTGATTTTGTGGCTGCCGTTGAGTGACTCCAGGTAAGACACGTCACAGTGATAGCGCTCCGCCATGAATTCCCCGTTGCTGCGATAGCTCATGCGTTTGCCCTTGGCTTGCTTGGAGTATTTGGTGGGCAGTTCCGGATCCACCCAATCCTTGAGCAAATCCGGCACCACTGCAACGGCCAGCGGCTGGGGCACCGCCGTGCGGGCGGCACTGACCACTGCCGTCCAGTCTTCTAACGGATATCCATTGGCTTCGTTCCACGCTTGCACCGCCAGCTCGGTGAAGCGTCCGGGCTTGCCATCAATGATGCCCGGGCCGAACATCGCCTCATCGAGGAAAATTTGCAGGCTCAGGGCGGCGTCGCCAGTCGGTTTCACCGCGTCTGCAACCTTGGGTTTTTCCGGGGTGATGGGGGTGTCCGGCGCGTCAGCCCCGCCGGGCATGGCTCGGCGGACGGGGCTCTTGTTAGCCTGGGGGGTGGCTGGCATCGATACCGGTGCGGCGGCCGGTTGGGCGGCGGCGAGGGTGGCCGGAAGCAGCAACAAAATCAGGAACAATCTGGGCATGGAGTGGAAACAAGTGGGTGTTACGACGCGGGAATCACGGCAAAGGGTTCAAGGCGACCGGCGATGGTGGCGGGCACGACGGCGCTGACGATGATATCCTCCTCCTCGTAGTCCGTCGAGAGCACTTTGGCCTCGCGGTGCAACAGGCTGACGAGTTCGGCGCGGTGTTGCGGGATGCGGTAGCGGTGGCAGCAGACCCGGGCAGCCAGCACGCGGGCACAGGCGGCGAGCAATTCCTCCATGCCCAGTCCGGTGACGGCGGAGGTGGGGATGGCGTCCGGAAACCTGCGGTGCAGTAGAGTGAGCGCCTGCGGATCGGTGACCCGGTCGATTTTGTTCAGGATGGAAATGATCGGTTTATCCTCGGCCCCAAGTTCTTTGAGAACTTCAAGGGTGGTGTCGTGCATGCGTTCGACCTCGGGTGAAGTGGCGTCGAGAACGTGAATGAGAAACTCCGCCAGCACGGCTTCTTCCAAGGTGGCCTTGAACGCCTCGACCAAACGGTGCGGCAGGCTGCGGATGAAGCCCACCGTGTCGGTGATGAGCAAGGGTTGACCGTCGGGCAGTTCGATGCGCCGGGTGGTCGTGTCGAGTGTGGCAAACAACATGTCCTTGGCCATCACATCGGCACCGCTGAGGATGTTGAGGAGCGTGGATTTACCGGCATTGGTGTAGCCGACAATCGCGGCGTGCGGGGTGTCGAGCCGCTCGCGTTCCTTGCGCTGGGTCTTGCGTTGCTTGCGGATGATTTCGAGCTCCCGCTTGGCCCGGTCAATCGTGAGATGGGCCAGCCTGCGGTCCACTTCAATCTGTTTTTCACCCATGCCGCGCGAAGTGCCGCCACCGCCTTGCCCGCCACTCTGGCCGCCACCGGAGCCGGCCGACTCGCGGTCGAGGTGGCCCCACATTCGCGCCAAGCGTGGCAGCGCATATTGCATGCGTGCCAATTCCACTTGCAGGCGGGCCTCCTTCGTCTTTGCCCGCTTGGTGAAAATGTCCAGAATGACCTCCTCGCGGTCGATCACACACAGGTCGGCAAGTTTCTCCCACTCGCGTTGTTGGGAGGGGGCCAGCCCGTTGTCGATGACAATGACGTCGCACTCATGGGCGCGGGCCAACGCCGCAATCTCGGCGGCTTTGCCGGTGCCGCAGAGGAATTTCTTGTGCATTTCCCGGCTGCGGGCCAGCACCGACTCCGCCACTTCGATGTCGAGGGTGCGCACCAACTCGCCGAGTTCCTCTAACAAGGATTCGGCCTCTTCGGCTTCGTTCGGGTTGAAGTAAAGGCGCACCAGCAGCGCGCGTTCGACCATCTCCGGTTTTTGTCTGACCTCAAACATCCGCGGGATTCATAGCACACATCGCCCGCCGGCGCGATGCGAATTTCGCAGTTCCGCAGAATCGACTCCCACCCAGCGCTTCAATGCGCCAGGCGGGTGACCATTGCGTAGATGATGAGTACGAGCAGCACCAGGCCGATGCCGAAGAACACAAAACCTATCGGGCGGGCGATTTTTTTCCAGCGTTCCCATTCGTCGCGCACCCGGTATTGGTCGAGCTTGCCAGTGGCGACCAAGCGGTCATACCAGCGTTTGCGTTCATGCAGCATTTCGGTTTTGGAGATGCGCCCGGAGAAGATCACGTTGTCCATCGGGAATTTTTCCAGGCGGAAGTGGGTGTTGAAGAAATGCACCGTGAAGATGAAGCCGGCGGCTAACAACGCTTCGTCGGAGTGGACGATCAACGCGATGTTGATCACCCAACCGGGCAGAAACGCGGTGAAGAATTGTGGGAACCACATCACCATGCCGGACAGGCCGATGGCGAAAATCCCCCAGAACACTGCGAAGTAGTCGAATTTCTCCCAATACGTCCAGCGGTCGAAATCCGGTTTGGGACCCTTGCCGAAGAACCATTTTTGATGGGCGAAAAATTCGTGCCAGTCTTGCAGGGAG
>JBAXPF010000239.1:0-6825 GCA_037132955.1 Verrucomicrobiota bacterium
CCACGGTCTGCCTGCCGACCCCGGTCTGCTTGTTGGCCGGTCTGGGGTCTTGGGGCCATCTGAGTGCCTTGCCCGGATGCCCTGCCTGCGGTGGCAGCACCTTGGCCGGCTCTTTTGACCATGCCGCCTGCTGCCGCCACCGGTTTGGGGGCGCCGCGCGGCGCCGCCGGGGCGGGCGCGGGTACCGCCGCTGCCACAGGCGCTGCGGGAAACAAGCCTGCCAGGGTGGGTGCCAACACCCAGTTTTCCATTCCATCCGTCCACAACATCGTATCGCGGACAATCCGCCCCTCCTTTACGAACTGCTGCAACTGGTCCCAGCCGTAGGGGCCATACTGCCGTCCGTCCTGCAATAAATGCCATTGGTCGCTCATGGCATGCACCCAACCAGATCCCCACTCACCACCACAAGCAGAAAATTCCAGAGCCGGAAAAAATTCCCGCCCGCACGATGGGGGTGGCACGATTCCGGCAGACGCATGGCGAAATTCAAGGAGGGGCGATCTCCGAATCGCCCACAACCATGAGGGGCAATACAAAGCGGATCCCCTCCTCTCATTGGCTCGACATGGTCAACGGCGATTCGGAGATCGCCGCTCCTTGAAAGGCGAACCCGCACGACGGCGACAGGTTTGGCTTGGCGGCGGGCTGGGATCCGGACATGCTCGCCCGATGAGATCCATGACAGGCTTCGGACGGGGCACAGCGACAACCGGCGCGTGGCTCGCCACCGTGGAACTGAGCACCGTCAACCGCAAACAGGCGGAAGTGGTCGTGCAATTGCCGCGCGAGCTTGCCGATATCGAAGGCCGCATCCGCAAACAAGTGCTAGCGGCGGTGGCCAGGGGCCGGGTGCAAGTCACCATCAACCTCGAACCGGCAGAGGGCGGCAGCACCGCCGTGCGGGTGGACGCCCCCCTCGCCCGCGCCTTTGAGGCGGCGTTCAGTCAACTCGGGGAGGCGATCGGACGCAAGGTGCTGCCTAGCGCCGGGGATTTCCTGCGCCAACCCGGGATGCTGACCATCGGCACACGGGACGTGGATGCTGCCAGCGCATGGGCGGCACTCGCCCCGGCACTCGACGAGGCCCTCACTCAGCTCACCCTCATGCGGACCCGCGAAGGTGCCGATCTCGCGGCGGATTTCTTAGTTAGATTGCGGACGCTCGATGAACTCAGCCACCGCCTTGCGGGTGCTGCGGCGGAGCGCCCGCTCCGTCAGCGTGAGTTATTGCTGAAACGTTTGCGCGATGCCGGTCTCGAGCTGGATCCGGCCGACGAGCGGGTGGTCAAGGAGTTGGCATTGTTTGCCGACCGCTGCGACATCACCGAGGAACTCACCCGCCTCGATTCCCACCTCGCTAAATTCCGCGAATACATGCTGGCCAACGACCCACCGGGCCGCGCCCTCGATTTCCTCTGTCAGGAAATTTTCCGCGAGCTCAACACCATCGGCGCCAAGGCCAACGACGCCGCCATCGCCCAGACCATCGTCGAAGCCAAAACCGAACTCGAAAAAATCCGCGAGCAAGTGCAGAACGTGGAATAGAATCCAGCCTGCCCTTGATTCACAAACCACCCCACCCCAGCCAGTGTGCGACGATCCCACCCTACAAACCATTCACAACCTCCGTATTTTCGTCTCCACCCACCACGAAATCCAACGGATGCCCCGAATCTCCCGCCGCACCATCGTAAGGATCCGATCCTGGGTGTGGCCAATTCATGCCACGTGACAGATCACGCAATTGCCACGAAAGTGCCTGACTCGGCCGCAAGTGATCCAATGTCCGCTGCGTCACTTGAGGAGCCAGGATACCCCCTCCTCCAACATGCGGGTTGCATTCCATGCGCCTCCGCTCGTCCTATCATGACCTCACGTTCCCAGCATCCACTTGGCGCCCGTCCCCGGCGGCGGCTCGCCGCTGCCACCGATGCTTGGCGGACTCCGGCCGCTTGCCGGCCCAGTACCCGGCCGCTCTGCCGCCGGGACTTCCAAGCAACCCTTTTGAGGGAAGCCGCAGGAATTTGGGCATTGGGTCTCTTTTGTCTGGCGTTGGTTTTATCAACTCTGCAAGGCGCGCTCGCGGGGCAAAATGACTATATCGAGGGCGAGGCTTTGGTGATTTTCAAACCGGGCACCACCGCAGACATCGCTGACAAGTCCACCGCCCGCCACCATAGCTCTTCGGTCAGAACCTTCGAGTCGATCTCCCGCCAACGCCAGCGACTTCACCGTCACATCCGTTCCGGCACACAGTCGACCGCCGCGCTCATTGCCGAATTGAAAAACGACCCGGATGTGGAACTGGCCGAACCCAACTACCGCCGAAAATTATCCGGCTTGACCGTGCCCAACGATGCCGAGTTTGACAAGCTATGGGGACTGCGCAATACCGGCCAGACGGTCAATGGCTATGCCGGCACGGCAGGCGCCGATATCCGCTTCATCGACGCCTGGGGTATGGCCAAGGCCGACACCCGCGAAATTGTCGTGGCTGTGCTCGACACCGGCATTGATCTGACCCACCCGGATCTGGCGGCCAATATCTGGACCAATCGGGCTGAGATTGCCGGTGACGGAATCGACAATGACGGCAACGGCAGAGTCGATGACGTCCACGGCTATGATTTTTCTAACAACGACGCCGACCCCTCGGATTCCGGTCTGCACGGCAGCCATGTTTCCGGGATCATCGCGGGTGTGGCCAACAACAGTCAGGGAATCGTCGGCGCCGCGTACCACGCCCACATCATGCCGCTCAAAATATCCCCTGACGGCAACTCCATTAATACCGCGGCGGAACTCGCCGCCCTCGATTACGTCGTGATGATGAAAAACCGCGGCGTCAACATTGTGGCCATCAATGCCTCATACGGCGGTTCTAGCAACTCCACCTCGGAGAGGAATGCCATCCAAGCCGCCGGCGATGCCGGCATCGTGTTCTGCGCGGCGGCTGGCAATGAGAGTGCTGACAACACCTCCACCCCGAGCTATCCGGCAAATCACCGCCTGCCTAACATGATCGTTGTCGCCGCCAGCGATTCCAACGACCACCTCGCGTCATTTTCCAACTATGGCACCCAGGTGGATCTGGCCGCGCCGGGCGTGGACATCTACTCGACCGTTCCGCAATGGGGGGGCTCCCAGACCGGGTCCTTGACCCGCGGGACCACCAGTTACGACGCCACGCCGCTGGTATATTCAGGAACCACGCCAGGGGTCACCGCCTCGGTTTACGATTGCGGCTTGGGTAACACGGCGGACTTTCCCGCGGCCGTGCGCAATAACATCGCGCTGATTCAGCGCGGAACCCTGCTGTTTTCAGACAAAGTCACCCATGCGATGAATGCCGGTGCCAAAGCCGTCATCATCTACAACAATGTGGCAGGACCCTTCAGCGGCACCTTGGGCACTGCCGCCGCCTGGATCCCAGCCCTGGGGATTTCCCAAGCCGACGGCCAGGCACTGCTGGGCGCGCTGCCCGCCACGGTAACCCTCACCAGCGTCGTGGCCCCGTACACCTATGAGAGCGGCACCTCAATGGCCACCCCCTATGTGGCGGCCGCCGTCGCTTTTGCCGCGCGCAGTTTCCCGAATGAAACCGCAGCCCAGCGCGTCGCCCGCATCCTCAACAATGTCACCCATGTTGCCTCCTTGGCGGGGCAGGTGATTACCGGCGGGCGGCTCAACCTTGCCGGCATCGTGGACACCGATGCCAACGGTCTGCCAGACTGGTGGGAGATGGATAATTTTGGCCATATCGGCGTCGACCCCACCGCCGATCCCGATCATGACGGTATCACCAATCTTCAGCAATACCTGATCGCCACGGGCCAGGCATTCAAGCTGGATCACTCCACCCTGGAAAACGGACAGATCACCGGAGTCGGGGTTTACCCGCCCAAGAGCACCGCCATCCTCACTGCCACGGCTAACGCCGGGTATGTTTTTACCGGTTGGACGGGAGACGCGGCGGGTACGGCGAATCCACTATTGATGCCAATGAATTCCAACAAGACGGTGGGAGCCACCTTCCGACCGATATCAACGGTGTCCACGCTTGCAGGACTCGCACTCAGCGCGGGCGCCTTGAGCCCGGCATTCTCCGCCGGAACCTTGGCCTATGCCGCCAGCGTGGCCAACACCACGACGGCAATGACGGTAACTCCGACCGTGACCGATTCGACCGCTACGGTCAAGGTGAACGGAACGACGGTCACCTCCGGGACCGCCAGCGCCTCAATCCCGCTGGCAGTGGGAACCCATAGGATCACCGTGGGGGTCACCGCAGAGGACGGGACCACGCAATCGACCTACACTGTGACCGTGACGCGGCTTTCGGCGGTGTCCACGCTTTCCTCCCTCGTGCCTAGCTCAGGCAGCTTGAGCCCCGGATTTGCAGCAGCAACCATGACTTACACTGCCAACGTATCCAATGCCACCAGCGCAATGACAGTGACTCCCTCAGTCACTGACGCGACGGCAACGGTCAACGTGAATGGAACGGCCGTAGTCTCCGACACCGCCAGTGCCTCAATCCCTCTGGGGGTGGGACCTAACACGATCACGGTGCGGGTCACCGCGCAGGATGGAACCACGCAATCGACCTATACCGTGAGCGTGACTCGCGCGCCCTCGGCGGTTTCCACACTGTCCGGCCTGACCCTGAGCAGCGGGGTGCTCAGTCCCGCGTTCGCACCCGCCACCGCGACTTACACGGCCAGCGTGGCTAACACCACCACCGCAATCACAGCGACTCCGACCGTGACGGACTCGACTGCCACAGTTAGAGTCAACGGCGAGATCGTGACCTCTGGAACAGCCAGTGCCTCAATCCCGCTGGGGGTGGGACCTAACACGATCACGGTTGGGGTCACCGCGCAGGATGGAACCACGCAATCGACCTATACCGTGACCGTGACTCGCGCGCCCTCGGCGGTTTCCACACTGGCCGGCCTGACCCTGAGCAACGGGGTGCCCAGTCCCGCGTTCGCACCCGCCACCGCGACTTACACGGCCAGCGTGGCTAACACCACCACCGCAATCACAGCGACTCCAACCGTTACGGACTCGACGGCCACAGTTAGAGTCAACGGCGAGATCGTGACCTCTGGAACGGCCAGTGCCTCAATCCCGCTGGTGGTGGGTACCAACCCGATCACGGTTGGGGTCACCGCGCAGGACGGGACCACAACCTCCACCTACACCGTCACCGTGACGCGGATCTCAACCGTCTCGACCCTTTCCGGGCTCACGCTCAACGCGGGAACTTTGAGCCCCGGATTCGCAACATCGACCAAAACTTACACGACCACCGTGGCCAGCGCCATCACCGGGGCGTTGGTAACTCCCACCGTGACCGACCCGACGGCCACAGTCAAAGTCAACGGAGAGATCGTAGCCTCTGGAACGGCCAGCGCGCCAATCCCGCTGGTGGCTGGCTTCAACCCAATCACCGTGTGGGTCATCGCGCAGGATGGAACCACGACGACGACCTACACCGTGACGGTATTGCGTCTATCAAACGTCTCCACGCTGTCCAGCCTGACCCTGAGCACGGGCAGCTTGAGCCCAGGGTTTGTCCCGGGCACGACCTCCTATGCGGCAGGTGTCGCCTATGACACCCCTTCGGTCACGGTCACAGCGACGATGACCCATGCCGCCTCGACCATGATGGTGAACGGCACGGGGCTCGCGTCAGGGACGACGAGCCCACCCATCCCCCTGGCCGTCGGCCCCAACCCCATCGAGGTGAAAGTCACCGCGCAGGACGGGGTGACAGTTTCCACTTATACCATCACGGTGACCCGCCCGCCGCTGGATGCCACCTTCACATCGGCCACCTCGGTTGGCGTAACCTCCTCCGCATACACGGCCACGGCCAATGCCGTGAGTCTGTCGTTAGGCTATGCGCCGGCTGCCGGAACCAGCCTCACCGTGGTCAACAACACCGGCTTGGGCTTTATTTGCGGGCGTTTCACCAATCTGGCCCAGGGTCAGGCGGTTGCGCTCACCTACAACGGCGTCACCTACTCATTCATCGCCAACTACTACGGCGGTAGTGGCAATGACCTTGTTCTCCAATGGGCCAAGGCCGAACCCATTTCATGGGGATCCAACAACTACGGCCAACTCGGCAACAACTCCACCACCTCCAGCAGGGTGCCGGCCGCTGTCACCACCTCCGGAGTCCTCTCCGGCAAGGCCATCATCGCCGTATCCGTCGGCGGCACCCACAGCCTCGCCTTGTGTGCGGATGGCACGCTTGCGGCGTGGGGGTATAACAGCAACGGCCAGCTCGGCAACAGCACCACAACCAACAGCAGTGTGCCCGTGATGGTGAACACTTCGGGCGCACTTTCCGGCAAGACCGTGGTGGCCATCGCCGCAGGCAATGATCACAGCCTCGCGCTGTGTTCGGACGGCACCGTGGCATCGTGGGGCTTCAATGGCTATGGCCAACTGGGCAGCGATGGCACATCTAACAGCAGTGTGCCGGTGGCGGTCGCCACCGCGGGTGTGCTCAGCGGCAAGACCGTGGTGGCCATCGCCGCCGGATATTCCCACAGTCTCGCCCTGTGCTCGGATGGATCGGTTGCAGCCTGGGGGGATAACAGTTACGGCCAACTCGGCAATAACGCCACAGCGGTCAGCAGCGTGCCAACGGCGGTCTCAACCGCGGGCATTCTCTCCGGTAAAGCCGTGGCGGCTATCTCCGCCGGTTCCGACCACAACCTCGCCCTGTGCACGGATGAGACCCTGGTGGCGTGGGGCTATAACAACCGGGGCCAGCTTGGCGACAACAGCCTGACCCCCAGGACC
>JBAXPF010000240.1:0-6793 GCA_037132955.1 Verrucomicrobiota bacterium
TCCGGCGCGGCGGTAAGGTCCAGATCCACGGCGGCCGAGGCGATGCCCATCGGGTAAGGCAGGGATGTTTCCGCTGCACATCTGGTTGCCCTCGGCACACGCCAACGCGCCAAGCCATGTATCGGCGATGCTGTCCGGGGTGACCCTCAAGATCGGCATTTACGGGTTGGTGCGCTTCAGCGGCTGGTTGCCGGTACCGGTTGGCGGCGGCTGGGTGGTGGCGGGCCTGGGGGTGGTGAGTGCGGTGTTAGGCGTGGTCTTCGCGCTGGGCCAGCACGACCTCAAGCGCCTGTTAGCCTATCACAGCGTTGAGAACATGGGCATCATTCTCATTGGGCTCGGGTTTGCGATGGCGGCCGTGGAGCAAGGCAACGCCGCCTGGGGGCTGTTGGCGCTGGCGGGCGGGCTGTGGCATGTCTGGAACCACGGCTTGTTCAAGGCGCTGTTGTTTTTCGGCGCCGGCTCCGTGCTGCATGCCACCGGCACCCGCAACATGAGCCGGTTGGGCGGCCTGTGGCGGGCAATGCCATGGACGACGGGCCTGTTCGCGCTTGGTGCCGTGGCCATTTCCGGTCTGCCGCCACTCAACGGCTTTGTCAGCGAGTGGCTGGTGTTTCTCGGGTTGTTCGACGCCACGCTGGCACGCGGCCCCGCGGCATGGGCGGCGCTGCCAGCGGCTGTTATGTTAGGTGCGACAGGGGCGCTGGCGCTGGCGTGTTTTGTGAAAGTGTGTGGTGTGGTGTTTCTGGGAGCGCCGCGTTCTAACGAAGCCACCCGGGCCCATGAGTGCGGCCCCTGCATGCGTGGTGCGATGGGGGTGTTGGGCGGACTGTGCGTGGTGATCGGCCTGGCCCCGCTGGCATTCTGGCCGGCGATTGCACGGGCGGTGGGGGCGTGGAATCCGGCATGGTCCGGCACCGGGACCCCGGCCGCGTTGTTTCAGTTAGGATGGGTGCATGTGGGCCTGGTCATGTCTGCTGCGGTGGCCGGTGGGTGGCTATGGCGGCGGGTGCGCAGGTGCGGCTTGACCCGCGCGGTGACCTGGGACTGCGGCTATGCGGCACCAATGGCGCGCATGCAATACACGGCGGGATCGTTTGCCGGAATCATCACCGAGTGGTGCACATGGATCCTGCGCTCCCAGCGGCACGAGCAACGCCCCGAGGGAGTTTTTCCTGTCAGCGCGAGTTTCGAAGAGCACACCCCGGAAGCTGTGTTAGAGAAGGTGGTGGAACCCGTGGGGCGGGCCGTGCTGCGAGTGTCTTCAATCGTGCGGCGCTTGCAGCACGGGCGGGTGCAGGCGTATGTGTTGTATATTTTGTTAGGATGGGTGGTGCTGGCCGTCTGGGTCTTCCTGGGAGGAGTGCCATGAGCCGGCTGTGCGAGCGTGCCATGACAAAGACCCACGGAGGGGCTATTTTCCTACGGCTATCTCCGCTTCGCTCCGGTTGCGCAACGCCCTTGATCCTGAGCAGACAATGGGCTGCGTCGAGTCTTCAATCATTGACTCTTCATGGGCAACGGCGATTCAGATCGCCGCTCCTTGGGGCGCGCGCGCCTGCGCCGGTGCGGATTACGTGCAACCCGGCAAGCGCCGTCATCAGTGGGTTGGCTGCGGGGTGGGGGCTGGGGCGGCAGGCGCGGGAAGTGCAAGTTTGCCGCCGGTGTTTTCTGTGGAGCTGAATTTCTCCCTCAAGATACGGTTGCGTTCGCCGACGGTTCTGCCCTCGCCGCGCGCCATGTCCTTCATCTCTTTCTCAAAGTAGGGATCCTTGCCGTCGTCCTTGGTTGGATCAACGCCCATCGCACTGGTGGCACTATCGATCTGCGTGGAGCGGACTTTGATTTTTTCGAGCGCCGCATCGTATTTGGCGACGATCGCAGTGATGTCGCCGACGGAGCGGATGTCATTGATGGCTTCACGGAGCGCCTTGAGCCGCTCGGGTGAGCTGATAAGCCAGCCGCATCCGCCAGTCACGAAAACCAGCAGGATCAAGGCCGCAATCAACGAGTCGCGGCGGTGCTTGCGCTGCTTGCGCAGATTTTGCGCATCGAGCAGGGCGGCCAATTCCGAAGATGTGGTCTCATCGAGGCCGGTATTGACAAGCGGTCTAACGGGGGTCTGCGCGGCAGCCAACACGGTGGGTTCAATCGAAGATTGAAGTGGATGGGGCGCTGGCGCTTGTAGGACGGCAACTGCTGCCGGGGGGGATGGGACCGCCCGCGTCGGCATGCCCGCCTCTGGCGCGGCAGGAGCACGCAGGGCGGCCTCAAAGAGTTTCTGCATTTTCTCCTTTTCAGTCATCACACGTTACATGGTTCAAAAGTGCAAAGGAGGAAGAGCTATAATCCCTATCCAGTCCTTGGATTCCAAAGCATAACATGGCAGCCGGATGATATCCGCAAGCCACTTTGACGGAGTGAATGCTTTTACGTTCGCGCCATCTTGACAAGCACAATCTTTGAATTTCCGGAAGCGTTCCAGAACAAAGCATTGCCCAGCTCCGTCAATCGCCCTTATCGCGTGAGCAAGGCGCGGCGGACGGAGACTTCCGGATAGTCTTGAGCCAAACGGTGGAGCTCGGCGAGGCCGGCGGCATCGGCGAGTTGGCTGGCGGCGCTGGCGGCGGCGTGACGGGTGTCTGTGGCATTGTCGAGATTGGCGATGGTTTTGAGCAAGACCGGCAGCGCCCGCGCGTCGCCGCTGCGTCCCAACGCCCATGCCACCTCCGCGCGCCAACAAGGTGTTAGATCGTTGTGCAAAAACAACACGCCCGGTCCGAGGGGGTCGGGCCGGCCTCCGGCCGCCTCCGGCGGCGACTTGTCTAACAATTCAACCAGTGCGTCCACTGAGCGTGTGTCGCGGAGGTTTCCCAGCGTGCGGGCAAGGAAGAAGGACACCCAATGGCGGGCGGGCAGGCGGGTGACCACGGGGATGCCGGTGTCGAAGACGCGCGGGATATCGACCGGCATTTTTGCAAAGCGTTCCAAGGCCTGTCTGAGGCGCGGTTCGTAGGCAGGGTCGCGACAGACGAGTGAGAGAATCTGAGCCGCGCGGTTTTGCGGGTCGGGCGTACCGGCCCACGACGGCTGGGTGGTGGCAAGCGCCTTTTCAATGTCGGGTTGGTGGGTCGCCTGTGGATCGCCGAGAAGAGCCAGACAGGATTCGGTGACCGCTGCTTGCTGGCCACTGCGCCGGATCACCCGGCCCACCAGGGTCTCGTAATCATCGTTGCCGGGCAACAGCGCCCGGTCCGGATCGGTCGGCACGGAGCGGATGAGATCCGGCACGATGGAGGCTGCGCCGGTGGAGCCGTTAGCGTCGAGTGCTTCAATGATAGAGGAATGCACCGGGGATGCGTGGCAGGCCATGAGCGCCTCGTGGTCGCCATACCAGTTGGTGTAGCTGGGATAATCCGGCAGTCTTGAAAAAGTATCTATCAATATTGCCATGGCTCCGGGCGAGCCGATCCGGCCGATGGCCTGCACCGCCGATTCTGCTAGAAACAGGTTGGCTGCATCCGGGTTGGAATTTTGTTCGAGTATCAAGGCGAGTAACGGCAGGGCCGCGGAGGGCGATTGGGGTGAATCCGCCGCACAGAGCCATCCCAGGGAACGGACAGCCGCCTGCAAGGTGCGGGGATTGGCGTCATCGAGCGAGTTGAAGCGCGCGTTGTCGCCGCTATGGGTCTTGATCCATTGCGGATAGGGATTGCGCGTGTGCTCGCGTACCACGTAGTCGCGCAGGCCGATGCCTCCGGCGTTGCCTCCGGTATGGCCCAGTGCGACGGCCGCCTTGCGGACATCATCCCGGTCATTGCCGGAGAGGCGCGTGACCCACTCCTTCTCCAACACCTCCCAAGGGTTCTGTTGCAGCCAGTCGCGCCACGCGTCTGCCTGGCGGGTTTGCCCGGCCTTGTCACCAAAGGGGTCGAAGGGTTGCGGGTTGGCTGTTAGGTTTTCCAAGGCCATTGCCGCGGCTTGCGCGGCGAGCGGATCGGCATCCCGCAGCGCGTCTAACAAAGGTGGAACCGACTCGCGGTTGCCGCAAGCCGCGAGGGCCACGGCCGCCGCCACCCGGACCTCGCGCTTTTCATCGCGCAAACTGGTTGCCAGTGCCGGGGCGGCGCTCCGGTGGCGGAAGAGTCCGAGGCGTTGGGCGGCACTGATTCTGAGGTTGGCGTCGGGGTCATGCAACCCGGCGATGAGCGCCGCGACTTCCTGGTTGCCGGTGGCCAAGGGGTTGGCGCTGTCGCTGTGGCGGTTGATGCCGGCGACCTCGCGGAAGCGATCGAACTGCAACTCGGTCATGCCGGTGACCGCCGCATTATTGCCACGGAAGCGGTGCGGCTGGCCCTGCCCTAACAACTCGAGGGGTTTCGCCAGGAGGGCCTGCACGCTTGTGAGCGGGACGGCCGGGGCCGCTTGTCTGGGTTGGTGGCAGCCCACACAGCTGCGGGTTTCACCTGGCCGGACATAGATCCAGGACATTTCATTGAGTTCCGAACGCCCTTCAGCATCGACGGCTTGGAAGGCGATGGGAGTATCTGCGGGCACCTCGACGGCGAAGGAGCCATCCGCGGCGAGTGGCACGGTGCCGAGTTCGGTGACTTCACTGCCGGCGTGCACGATATAGGAATGAGAGGAACGCAGGGTGAGGCCCTTGCTGGCCAGCACCCGGATGGCGCGGACGTGAGGCCAGCCGGCGGTGGTGTTTTTGGTGAAGCGGGCGTTTTGGCAGACGAAGACGCCGGTGGGATGCGGGCCGGCGGCCTGACGCGGGTCCACCGTGTGAGGCAGGATGGGTGGCCGCGGGCGCGGGCCCAGAAACACCGGCGAATGCACCGGCGCGCTGCTGGAATCAAAGACGGTCACCACCTTGTTGTCGCCTTGGGCGGGATCGACAATCACGATCTTGGAGTAGCTGGTGGCATGCCTGCGCGCACCGCCGCGCCGACCCGCCGCCGTGTAGGCCAGACGTCCCGGGACCGTGCACAGCAAGCGTCCATCCGGCAGTGCGGCCACATCGCCGGCCGCCACCTGCAAGTGGCGCAGTTGCGCCGCGGTGCATCCGGGGAAGCCGACCGCAATCCCTGATTCCGTTAGGAAGGCGACCCGTCCGTCGGGCATGGGTGCCGGACTGCCGCAGTTGAAGGCGCGCAGGCGGTTGCCGTATTCCGGCCCGAGATCCAAACCGAACTCGGTCAAGCCGGCCGAGCCATCGGGATGGATCGCGTGCAGCAATGTTTCCACCTTGCCGCGGCCGAAGAAATTGTCGGAGCGGATGAAGAGAATTCGTCCGTCAGCGAGTACCTCGGGCTCGTTGTCGAAGATGATGGTGTGGGTTAGAGGGGTGATGTTGCGACCATCGGCTTCCATTTTGAACAGGGCGCGCGAGGGGGTGTTGTGGTATTCCTCAAAAGTCCCGATACGGGTCGAGGTGAACACGAGCTTGCCGTCAGGCAATTCGCAGGGGTCGATGTCGTGGAACGGTCCGTCTGTTAGTTTTTGGGCCGCTCCGCCCGCGGCGCTGATTTTATAGATATGGAAAAACGGCTCGCCGGCGCGAGCCATGGAGAAAAAGATCCAGCGGCCATCGAAGGAGACTGAGGGCGAGCCGAGCGCGCCGGTGCCGGCATCAAGGAGTGGCCGCGGCACCACGCCGGGTTTGGCCGGCTGCAATGCGTAGAGCTTGCGGCCCACTTTCATTGGCGAGGGCAGGTCGTGTTCGGGATACGCCCGTGAATCGCGCGGGTTGAAAACCGTGACCGAGAGGCTGTCGTAGCTGTTGCCGGTCGGCGCGGCTGGCCGATAGAGACTGCAATCGTCACCCACAAACACCAATGCCTCGGGCCAGACATAAGCGGCAGGTGGCGTGGGATCGCCACCCCGTTCGCGGTTGCCCGCAGGTTCCGTGGCGGCTGGCAGCGCGAATTTTCCCCACGGGCCGGCCCCGAAATCACCCAGGCTGACCGCCGCGGGCCAAGCCTGGTCGTTGAGCCCGGGTTGTTGCCAGTTGGCCGGTTCTTCGGTGGTGCATTTCCATGCTGGGCTGGTGGTGAGTTCGGCGATCTGGCCGTCCATGAGTTCGACGACGAGCCGGGCGATCAGCCCCGACGGACCTGCGGCGGTGTTGACCGCCTCGATGGCGATCCCGTTGTGACCGGCCGCCAGCAGGGGGGCGACATCAAAGCGTTTTGCGTGATTCCAGGCATTCGGGTCTGCTTCGCTCTGGCCGACAAACTGACCGTTGAGATAAGCGGTGTGGAGGTTGTCCGCGGCGATGAGCAATTCCGCGGAACGAATCCGCGCCTTCTCGGACACGCTCAGGTTGGCGCGGAACCACACCGCCCCTGCGGGTTGCTCCAAGGCCGACCGGCCTGCCGGCGGTGCCGACCAGACCCACTGCGCGGTGCCGAAATCCGCGGGTTGCGCCTGCGCTCCGACCATCCAGGCGAGCCACCAGACGCACGCCCCAAGCCACGCCGGTGGCAAAAATTTGATGCTCGATGCCGCGGGGGTGCGCTGGAAACTGGCTGGGGTGGATAGGCAACTCATACGTGATGTGGCTTGCGCGGCGATCACCCATACGTTCAGCCGCGGCGTGAACTCTCGCTGAATCGTGGCTCGATGTGGCTTGCCATGACAAAGTTCAAGGAGGGGCGATTTGCCTGATAAATTCCAAGGAGTCAGTCAGGCTGCTATCGCCGCTTCGCTCCGGTTTCGAATCGCCCTTGACCCAAGGAGGGGCGATCTCCGAATCGCCCCCCTGACCATGAGTGGCCCATGGAAA
>JBAXPF010000241.1:0-6780 GCA_037132955.1 Verrucomicrobiota bacterium
CAAGCAAAGCAAGGATGCCCTTCCGATGCCGCGCACCTTGCTGCTCATCGATGAATTCCAGGAGTTTTGCACCGAGGACGACGGCGTCGGCCAGGAAGCGTCTCTTTTGTTAGATAGGATCGTCCGCCAGGGCCGCGCCTTCGGCCTGCATGTCATCCTCGGCTCACAAACCCTCGGCGGGGCCTACACGCTGGCCCGTGCCACCCTCGGTCAGATGGTCATTCGCGTCGCGCTGCAATGCAACGAGGCGGATGCCCATCTCATCATGGACGACGACAACCCGGCACCGCGCTTGCTGACCCGCCCAGGTGAAGGCATCTACAACGACCAATCCGGCGCGCTCGCCGCCAACAGTCCGTTCCAAATCGTCTGGCTGCCGGAGCTTGAACGCGATGCCATGTTGGATCAGGTCAATGCGCTCGCCGCGTCCAGCGGCAAGCCGGTGCCGACTCCGATTGTGTTCGAAGGCAACGCCCCGGCCGAAGTTCGCGATAACCCGGAACTCACTGCCGCCCTCCGCAACCGCCCGACCGCGCGTCCGGCCACCGCCCGCGCCTGGCTCGGCGCACCCAATTCGATCAAGGGGCCCACCGCCGCCATGTTTCAACGCCAGAGCGGCAGTCATCTCCTCATCACCGGCCAATCCACCGAGCGCACCACCACCCTCGCCGGCATGGCGCTGCTGTCGCTCGCGGCCCAATACCCGCCCGCGGCCGCCGAGTTTGTCATTCTCGACCCCCACGACCCGGCGGCCGGTGAGAGCTTGTTTCAACGCCTTGCCGCGATCCTGCCACACCCCGTCCGCATCGGTGGTCCCGCCGAAACCCCCGCTCTTCTATCCGAACTGGCGGCCACCCTCGACGCCCGCGCCGCCACGACCGGTCGCGACACCCCTGAGGTCTTCCTTATCGTCCATGACCTCCAGCGCTTCAAGGCCCTCCGCCCGGACGATGATTTCCGCTTCGCGCTCGACGACGACTCCGCCGCCGGTCCCAACCCGGCGCAGGCGTTCGCCAGTTTGTTAGGTGAGGGCGGGCCGGTAGGCATGCATGTCATCGCCGCCATCGACACCTGGAACAACGTCAGCCGCTGGATCCCGCGGAAATTGTTAGGTGAGTTTGAGATGCGGGTTTTGTTCCAGATGAGCATCAACGATTCCTCCAATCTCATTGACTCTCCCGCCGCTGCCACCCTCGGCATGCACCGCGCCCTCTTCCACAACGAGCACTACGGCACCCTCGAAACCTTCCGCCCCTACGCCATGCCGGACCCCGCATGGCTCGAGGAAGTGGCCGGCGCATTTGCGTGACGTCCAGGCATGGACATTGACTGCGGATTTGGCTGAAAGACAACCCGCTGCCGCAAGGTATTCCCTTGGTCGCCAATGCCCGCCCCCAGGACGCCACCTAGCAAATCAGACATCGCCGAATTGGAGCCCTTCGCCGGGCTTGACTTGGAGCGCGTCTTCGTGGTGACCAACGCCAACCAAGCCCGGCTCGCCATGGAGGAACTCATGCGGGCGGAGACCGTGGGCTTTGACACCGAGTCGAAGCCGACCTTCCACAAGGGCGAGAAATCCGAGGGGCCCCATGTGCTGCAATTCGCCACCGTGGAGAAAGCCTTCATCTTCCAGTCGCATTGCGTCGAATCCCATCCGGTGATCATCGAACTGCTGCGTTCGGGCACGCTGTCCAAGATCGGCTTCGGCCTCAGCGGCGATCTCCATCAGATAGCTAACCGCTTTGGCTTCCGCCCGGCTGCCATTGTCGATCTAGACCGGTCGTTCAAGAAACTCGGCTACCGCAACGCCGTCGGCGCCAAGTCAGCCATCGCCATCCTCTTCAACCGCAAGTTCACCAAATCCAAGTCCGTGACCACGTCGAATTGGGCGGCGCGAAACTTGAGCGAGCGCCAATTGCTCTATGCCGCCAACGATGCCTACGCGGCGATCCATGTCTTCCATGCGTTGCAAGCGCAGGCGGACTAGGGGTCAAAGGTCTGAAAGTCAAAGCAAAGAAGCGCGTTGCTTCTGCGACTTTAGACTTTCAGACGTTTAGACGTTTAGACCTTCGACTCTCCATCTCCATTGAGTCACGTTCGGCCATGGTCTCGGGCCAAGTGGGTTGGGCGGATCGGCCAGGTCCGCCGTGGGATGGGATGGCTTCCACGGCGTCTGGTAGGCCGATTTCGGCCTGTAGCGGCGGTCTGTGACCGTCGCTGAATGCGCCGGGCGCTTGATAGTCGGAACGCGGCCAGCGGATCAGGCCGTGCTTTTCTTCCGCCGTCCGTTCGTGGTTGAGCGCGACGAGTCGGGTGAGAAGTTGCTGTTCGAGCGATTCGGCATTGGGACCGCCACGGGCGAGAATGTCGGCAAGAGGGGCACGGGCAGCTTGCCCGTGTTCTGTTGGGGAAGACACGGGCGGGCCGCCCGTGCCCCTCTTGAGATCGCCCCACCCATAAGCTTCCAACACGGCCGCGTCCAACTCGTCGTGAATCTGCTTGAGCACCGACACCAGACCCTTGTCGTGAATCTCCTTGTCCTTGGCGGTCAGAGGAGAATGTGGCGGCGACGATCCGTCGCCGCTATGAGAAGAATGCGGCGACCCATGATCGCCGCCATTCCTGACCTCCACAAGATTCCCGCACACGACCGGCTCGCCCCGCAACAACTCGCCGCCGATATCGGACGTCTTGGCGGCCACGGCTGGTATCTAACTGGCATCGAGGAGATCGTGCAAAAGGTGAAGGACTCGGCCCGCCCCGGTGACGTCATCGCCGTGCTCACCAATGGCGGCTTCGGCGGGATCCATCAGAAGCTACTGGATGCGTTGAATCATGAGGTGGCTGACTGAGCTGGAGCTGGCGAGTTGGAACTGATTCGCTGACAGGAATGCTACCCGAAAACCAGGCTCTTGCGGCTATTCTCGCCCGGCGAGAGGATAGGGAGCCGTTGTTGCACGCTCCAACAGAAATACGCAAGGATTGCGATTATTGAGTTGCTCGCGGGTTGAGAGTTGGTGTATCAGGTTCCATTCTCGATGAAAGCAGTCCCCTTCGTGTTAGTTGCTATCATGGGATACATCCTCGAAATGCACCTGCTGGGAAGATTGAGAATGCAAGTGGAGCCGAAGCACTCGGATGGCGGCCATGGATGTGGGCTCCTGTTGGATTAATCATATGCATGGGATTGTGGCTTTCGAGGAGGAAAACATAAAACTTATTTTCAGACTAACCGCAGCAAAAGATCCGGCCTCGGATTTACCGGCTCAGTCTTCGACGATCACGCGGAAGCCAACGTTGTGGACTTTTTGCCATGCCGGATAGGCCTGGCGGAAGCCGGAGCGGGCGTGGACCGGCCGATCATACCACGATCCGCCGCGCACCGCCTTCTTCGCCACCGACTGGGTTTCATCCTTGTCCGCCGCGGCATTGTAGGGATACGGGCGGTAGGTGCTGCGGGTCCATTCCGCCACGTTGCCGGCCATGTCCTTGAGGCCCCACGGGTTGGCCTCATACTTGCCACACGGCGCCAAGTGCAAAACCCCGTCGTCAAAGCGCTCATCCTTGGGGACGAAATCCACGTCCTTGCCAGGATTCCTGATAGGTTGGGGATCCACACCGCTGACTGCCAATTTTTTCAGCGACACATCGCCAAGGTTGGCGAGCTTGGAGAAGTCGGTATTCAAATCCCCATACCACAACGGCGCATTGCTGCCGGCACGGGCGGCCCACTCCCATTGGGCTTCGCTAGGCAGCGTCACCTTTTTGCCAGTCTTGGTGGAGAGCCAGCGGCAGAATGCCATGGCCTCATTCCATGACACACGGATCGCGGGAAACTGCGGGGAATCCATCAGATAGCCCGGCTTCACCTGGTCCTTGTAGTGCATGTCATAATAGCCGTTGACGTGTTGCCCGTCAAACTGTTGGTATTGTTCTAACGAAATCTCGATGGTGGCCATCCAAAAGGGCTTGCGGATAGCGACTTTCGCCACCGGATACTCGTCGGGGTACCCATTGATATCGCCCATGGCGAATGCACCGGCCGGAATGCGCTTCAGCTCCAGCGTCTTGCCGGCCCCCAGATCGAGCATCATCCCGGCGGCCCCCAGCCCCGCCTGCATCTGCTGCGCCTTGTCCGCTGGAAACGGCCAATTGGCCACATTTGGCACGACCGGTTTGGGCGGCATGGGCGGCGGCTGAATGAAGGCCTCGCTCTTGACATAGGGATTGGGGATCGCTTCAATGTCCTCATCGATCCCGGCTTGTTCCTTGCGCAACTCATAGCGGCGTTTCTCGAAATTCTGCGGGATTTTCCCCACCTCTTTCCAAGTGCCCAAGGCAGGCACATTCAGATCGACCCAGGTGATCAACCGGTCCCACGCCTCGGCATTCAGCTTCACGTTGTAGTGGCCCTTTTGAAGCATCTGCACCAGGTCGCTGGTGTCGGCGTGAAACTCTAACGGAGTGAGGACATGATAGTCACCCTCGGGGCCGTTGCGTCTCACATAGGGATGCAGCGCGCTGTAGGACTGCGGGAAGTGGCCGGTAGAGTCATCGAAGCGCGGGCGATCCGCAGTCTTGCCGTCGTGACAACCGACGCAATACTTGTCGAGCACCGGTTGCACCTCGCGGATGAAGCTGAAGCCGCGCGTCGGGCCATACCACGGTTGCAGTTTGGCGGGCGGCAGTTGCTGTGCGGCGGTGAGCTTCATGACGAGCGTGCCGTTGTTCTGGTCGTCGTGGCAACCGACGCAGGAGACGCGTTCGCCCGGCATGCCCACCATCCAACTGCGCTTTAGCTGGAGGGCCTTGCCCTCGGCATCCAGCGGTTGCAGTGAGACGGGAGTGTTGGCCGGGATTTCAAAATAACTCGAGCCATCGGGATGGACGGGTGCCGTGCCTAACAGACGGCGCACATCCCACGGGCCTTCCATCCCCACGGCGTAATGACCGCCCATATTGCGGTAGGAATACTCGTATTGATAGACCCGCAGCGACTTGACGGCACCGTGCGGCACCCCCGGCAGACCACGGCCCGAGTAGATATCCTGGATGGATACCGTGGCCGTTTTTTCATCAAGCTTCACCTTGTCGGGAATGACTGGCGGGGCGGGGGTCTTCCTCAGCGGAATCGGTTCGAATAGCGCAAAGCCAGGTTCCTCGCGCAGCAGCACCTGGTTATCGAACACGTCCACCAGATAAATGCCCCAGTTCGCATTGTTGCGTGGCTGGCTGGCAACGAGGAAGTATTTATCGGCGATGGGCAGCGGATGCAGGAACTTCGGCCATGAATTGTTCGCCAGTTGGTCAGCGACCTTGTCCTGGACCGGCAGGCCGTAGCCCGGAATCCGCTGCACTGCGCCGGAGTTTTCCCTGCGTCCGCTGGACAGGTCGAACAACACCAACTCGCCCATCCGGGGCACGCCGTGATGGCCGGAAACAATGCCGACAAATTTGTTAGGTTGGCCCGGCAGCGGCTTGGCGTAGAACGTGCTGTTAGGCCAGTAGCTGTTGCTGCCGTAATACTCGATCTGGCCGGTGCCGTCCGGGTTCATGGACATAAGCACGCGGCTGAAGTAGTGGGCGGAATCGGTGTATTCCCAGCGCAAATACATGACGCGTCCGTCGGCCAGCAATGTCGGATACCAATCGTTGTCCTGCTCGAAGCAGAGCCGGCGGACATTCTTCCGATCCGCGCTCAACAGGTGCAGGTTTGCCACATAATCGTTGCCGCCCACGCAGGGCACGCCCACAAACGTCGCGGTCGAATCGAAAATGATCCTCCCATCAGGCAGATAGATGCCGTTGTAGTTATCGACGTCCGCATCTCTATCAGGCGTGACAAGGGTCGGCTGCGATTCACCTAACTTCAACTCGAAGACCTGCCAGCGGTTGTTTTTCCCGATGGAGGAAAACAGCAGGCGCTCGGCGTCGAAATGCAGGTTCAGGTCTCCAACAAACCACGGTTCGGCGGGAGTATAGACCGGGGTGGCGGGTTTTTTCGCCTTCACCTCAAAGCGGATCAACTCGTTGTTCATCCTGGCGTTGATGCTGGTATTGCCTTGCCAGTTTTGCGGCAGGCCGAGGTTTTTGCGTTCGCGGCGCACGGCGAGCAACTCGGTGAAGTCGATATAGGGATTATCGGTCACCAACGCCTTGTATTGAAGTTCGTCAAGGCGGGCTTGCCAGTCGACCGACTTATCCGCCTTCTCCAACTCACCGAGTTGGTCCAGGCAGGCCTGTCCGGACGGGTACTTGGCACCGAACTTGGTCATGAGTTCCTTGATGGAAAGCCGCAAGGCAATCACCGGAGTGTTGACGACAGGGACCGGGTTGGCGACCTCGGCGGCCCGGCTGTTTACGGAAAATATTCCGAGCAGAAGAAGCGTCAGGATTGCGGAGCGGCGGTGGGTTGGCGGGTGTTGCAAGGTGGGGTAATACGGGGACTCAGCCGGCTTCTTTCACAAGCGGCGATGATAGATCGGGCTTTCAGCCCTCATGCTTTTTTGCGTGATGGTTCCTGGGGCGTTGCCCCAGGCTGGGATGGCGGTGCGCCGTTGGCGCGGCAATTCTGCGGACTGGAGAGTCGGCGCCGTATCTGTTAGGATCGGCAAACAGGTGTCATATCAGTTATGACTGGCGATCGGATGCGATTGCTGCGGCGACCGGTGATCGGATGCGATTGCTGCGGCGACCGGTGATCGGATGCGATTGCTGCGGCGACTGGTGATCGGATGCGATTGCTGCGGCGACCGGTGATCGGATGCGATTGCTGCGGCG
>JBAXPF010000242.1:0-6773 GCA_037132955.1 Verrucomicrobiota bacterium
TGCCAGCCCTAACAAACAAGGCAGGGCCCGCATCAGGCCGGCACGCGGGTAATCGCCGAGCGGGCGGATGAAGCCGCCGCGCCGGAGCCGGTCGCGCAGGGCCAAGGCCAGATTTTGGGTGAAGGACGAGTGGTGGAGCAAGCGCGGCAGGGCCAAATACTCGGGGAAACCGCCCACGCGCCGCTGCAAGCGGTGTTGTTCGACGCTGAGATAGAGCGCCCCCCAGGCATCTATCAATTGTTGGGATTCGGCCTCGAGTTGCTGCCAGCTCAAGCCCCCGGCAAACGGCTCGAACTTGAAGGCGACCCCCTGCGCATGCCACGCCCGCAAGGCGGCGAATTCCGCCGGCAACTCCGCTGCCGCGAGGCGTGCGGCCCGCTCGCGGCATTTTGACGTGTATTGCCCGTGCAAGCAGAGCCAGGCATCGCCCAACGCGAGTTTGGCCTTGGCGTGATTGCGGATGACGAATTTCATGGCGGCAGCATCGCCGCCCATTTGGCAGTGGGCAAAAAACAGGCCGCTGCCGCGGTTCCATAACAAGCGGGTCGCCTCCTCGGGCTCAATCCGGGAAAAATCCAAACTCTCGCGCCAGCGTGCCAGAAAACCCGCATCCCCCGCCGCCACCACGTGGCCGGCCACCAGATCGGCAAACATCATCGAGCGGCTCGGGTCGCCAAGCGCGTCGGGCCGCAGGCACTTGATCTCCACGTCAATGCCCAAGGCCGCGCTTTCGCTGCATTCCATCTGGCGGCACCACGCCTCCAAACCCGGCCTGCCCGGCGCGGCATCAAACAGAAAATAATCCAGATCGTTAGAGAAACCCTCGGCGGTATGCTCCAGCATCACGCCGCCTTCGCCGCGACCGTAGCCGCCACCCAGCACCAAGGCCCCGCGCCAGCCCTGCGCATCAAACCCCTGGCGCATCCGCACCAAATGTTGCTCCAGCCGCAGCTCCAACTCGGGGTGATCGCCTTCGAAATATCGTCCAGTCATCACCTCGGGCGGGTTCTAATTTCCAGGATCCAGCTCAAATTGGCGGTGCACGCGCATCAACTCCAGAGTTGCCAGCACCTTCGGGCCGAGGTGGGTGAGCCGGACCGGGCGCCGCGCTTCGGGCAGTAAATTGTTGACGTGGAGCAACGCGCCCACGCCGGAACTGTCGATAAACTCCAACTCCGAACAATCCACTGCCACCCCGCCTGCGGAGTTCGCAATTGCCAATTTAGCGCTTTCCCTGAACTCCGCGGCATCAGTGCTGGTCAAGGTCTTGGCCGTGACGGTCAGCACCAGCGTGCCATCACTTTCCAATCTGGATTGAACGATCATGGTGTTTGCGGAGTTTGATAGGTTGATGAGCGCTGCAGCCGCACCCGAAAAATTCCCTACACAAATTGCATTGCGGGCTTTCCAAAGACAAGCCCATAGTTCACATTTTGAGAAATGAAGATCGACCCGGCAAGCTACTGGAGCCAGATCGTGCAGGATGGGACCCTCGAACGTTGGAGTCGCAATGCCCGCCGCAAGATCCTCATTTGGCGCGGCACCGTCCTGTTGGCACGGGCCCTCAAGCGTGCGCTCGATATCCTCGGCGCGCTGGCCGCGCTCTGCGTGTTTGCACCGATCTTCATTCTAACATCCATCCTGATCAAGCTCGAAGACCGCGGCCCGGTCTTCTTCTGCCAGCAACGCGTCGGTGCCGGCGGCCGCCTCTTCGGAATTTGGAAATTCCGCTCCATGGTGGTCAACGCCGACAAAATCAAGGATCAATTGCTGGAGGCCAACCAGCACGGCCAGGCCGGCGTGACCTTCAAGATGAAGGACGATCCGCGCATCACCAAGGTCGGCAAATGGATCCGCAAACTTTCCATCGATGAGTTCCCGCAGTTCTACAACGTCCTGCGCGGTGAGATGTCCCTGGTGGGCCCGCGCCCGCCGGTCCCCCGCGAGGTTGCCTCCTACAATGCCTCCCACCTGCGCCGCTTGCGGGTCAAACCCGGCATCACCTGCCTGTGGCAAATCGGCGGCCGCGCGAACATCGACTTCGAAGGCCAGGTCCGGCTCGACCTCCAATACATCCGCTCCTCGAGTGTGGTCTATGACATCCTCATCCTGCTCAAAACCGTGCCCGCCGTGCTGTTTGGCAAAGGCGCTTACTAACACTTTGTCGCCACCCCATCATGTCTGCCGAACACCTGGAGTTGGTATTGCCCGATTGGTGCGAGATGGACACTGTCCGCCGCTCGCCCGTGCCCTTCGCCCTCTGGACCATCGGCGATCAGTGCCTGCTCCATCATTGGCTCGACCACGCCGTGAACCAGGGCGTCTCCTCCGTCCATGTCTTCGCCGCCGACCGACCGGCCGTCGTGCGGAGATTGTTAGATGAGTCGTCCCTCTGGCCTGTCAAAATCGACTTCACCGCGATTGCCACCACCGCCGCAGCCCCGGCCACTGCCATCCATGTGGATTGGCTGCCGGGGGCCGCCGCGCCGCCTAATACTGTTTGCTTGGACATTGCTGGAACGGGACAGGAAAAAGGCGGCGGGCAGAATGCCCGCGCCACAGATGGCCCGGGCATTCTGCCCGCCGCCTCTAACATAATAACCGGTGCTAAGTCAACAGGATTGGCCGCGCCGCCCGCTCCCACCAACGGCTGGGAACTCATCGCCCGCGCCGCCGCGATGGAACAAGCCTGGCTCGAGCGCATGGCCGCCGCGCCGGATTATCATCTTGTTAGCATCGGGTATTCCTGCAAAATCCATCCTGCGGCCACCCTCATCGCGCCTTATTTCATCGGCGACAATGTGTTCATCGGCCCGGGCTGCGAGATCGGTCCGTATGCCGTCATCGGGTCCGGTTCCATGATTGCCGGTGCCAACTGCGTGGCGCACTCGCACGTGGCCGCCGATTCGTTCCTCGGCCCGGTCACCGCCCTCGACCACTGCCTGCTGGACCATGGCATCCTGTTCAATTTGAAGCACCAGGTGAGACTGGACCAGATCGAATCGCACCTGGTTGCCTCGCTCGACAAACCGGCTTGCCTCGTCCCTCTCAAGGATCGGCTGTGCGCGGTGCTGCTGTATTTGCGACTCGGTGCCCCTGCGGCCAGCACCCGGTCCTTTGTCACCATCGACGGCCGCACGCTGCCCGGTGATCCCGCCGCCGGCCTGAGCAACCGCGCCGCCTGGCTGCCGCTCGTCTGGCAAGGCAAGCTCCCGCTCTATGGCGTGCTGCCGCGCACCACCGAGCAGTTAGATGGCCTTGTCGGGGATTGGCGGGATGTGCTGCGCCACGCACCCATCGGGGTTTTTTCCTACGCCGATAGCCAGGGCTGTCACACTCCGGCCGACCCCGAGGAGGCCGTGCATGCCGTCTATCAAGCAACGCTGCCTGCGGCGGCCCTCAGCGCCGCCATTGTTCATTTCACCCGCAGCCTGAAAGCCGCCGATCTAACTCCGTCCCCCCGGTTCCCATGAGCTTGCAACAACTCTTGCCCGCGCCCATCGAAGCTGTCCGTTACACCATCCCGGCGCTCCCGGAGCTGATCGAACCGCTGCGCCAGCGCTTCATCGGCACCATCTCCAACGGCGAATTGACCGATGCCGATCTGGGCCGCTGGGAGCTGGTGTTTCAAGAATTGCTCATCAATGCCCTCAAGCACGGCGCGTGCAACGACCCCACCCAATCCATCAGTGTGGAGTGGAGCATCACTCACAATGCGATCATCCTCGCCGCCCAGGATCCCGGCCAAGGCCCCCCGGACGCCGTGCTGCTGGCCCCGTCACTTCCCGCTGATCCGCTTTCTGAATCCGGGCGCGGGTTGTTCATTATTGCCAGCGGCACGGATGAACGCCGCTGGTGGCGCGGTTCTAACGGCTTCCGCCTGGAAGTGCTGAAGTTCTATCCCAGCCAAGGTCTGCCGCTGCTGAGCAACCCGGAACTCGACAGCGTGCTCGACGAACTCTCTGCCTGCTACGAGAGTCTTTCCGTGTTCCACCGCTTGACGGGGAACTTGATAGAAAGCGGCAACCTGCGGGATTTCATCGGCAGCTCGCTCGATGAATTTCTCTCGCTTCACCCGCTCGACCGGATTTTCTTCCAAGGCTCGGCAACCCTCCCGGAAACCATCCGCAGCATCCTTGGCACCGCCGCCTGGTTCCTCGATCAAAGCGATGTGGATCCAACCCTCCGCATCCTCGGCACCCTCACCCGTGAAACCGTCTGGGAAAATATTGAGGATCTTGCCTGTCAAGCCATCGACGTGCGCGCGCTCCGCTCGTTAGGTCCGGGTTGCGTGTTTCCAATCATCGCCGGCGGCATTCACTTTGGCGCGCTCATCGCCCTGCGCAAGCCCACCGTCACCGAGTCCAAAAGCCGCTCGCTTGGCACGCTGCGCACCCTCGCCGACCTCTGCGGCATCGCCTGCGCCAACGCCCATTTGTCCAGCATCCGCGACGAATCACAGAAGGATCTGCGGGAACTGGAAATCGCCGTCGAAATCCAGAAGTCGCTGCTGCCGATCCTGCCCGCGCCCATCTCAGACCGCTGGCTGGTCTCCATCTATCAGGAAAGCTCGCTCAGCATCGCCGGGGATTACGCCATCGCCAAGACCGATGCGGCTGGCAACCTCATCATCGCCATGATCGATGTCATGGGCAAAGGGGTGTCTGCCGCTTTGCTCGCCAGCATTTTCCGCACCGCCTTCGACCTGTCTCTGCATATCCCCTCGGCCAACGGCATCTTGGAAACCATCAATCGCACGCTCTGCAACCAACTTGGCAATCTCACCATGTTCATTACCTGTGCCATTGCACGGGTGTCCGCGGATGGCAAAACCCTCGAGCATGCCAGCGCCGGCCATTGTCCGACGTTTTTCTATCATGCGGACGGGACCCGGACGTTTTTCGAGCCGTCCGGGCCGCCGATCGGCATCCTTACCGCGGTCAGTTACGCCAATGATCGCGTCGCCTTGGCAGGCGGGGAGCGCCTGGTCTTTGTCACCGATGGTTGCTATGAATGGGACCGTCAGGACGAAGACTTCGGTTGGCAACGCTTTGTCAATCACATGGACCAGGATCGAACCTCGCTGCCGATCGAATTATGGACCCGCCTGCGCGAGCGCATCCGTAACCCATACGGGCCCAACCTGGAAGACGACTGCACCCTCATCACCCTAGATATTCCCCAATGAAACGCATCCTTGTAGCCGAAGATGATATCGTCATTTCCAAACTCTATCAACTGCATTTCCAGCGCAACCAGCTCCGCGGCAGCTTTTTCACCACCGGTGACGGGGTGATCCAAAGTGCCAGACACGAGCGTCCGGATCTGGTGATCCTGGACTTCGAGCTGCCCGGCCTCAGCGGTCCGGAGGTCATGCGTGAACTCCACCAAATCCCCGGCTGTGAACACCTGCCCGTCATCTTCGTCACCGGGCGCGCCACTCCCGCCGTCATCGAAGACTTGCGCAAGGCCGGCGCTCACCAGGTTTTCGGCAAGCCGTTTTCACCCATCCAGCTCATCCAGCTCATCACCCAACTCACCGCCACCCCGGCCGCATGAAGCGCCGCATCGACATCTTCATCTTCGCCGATGCCCTCGGCTGGGCGATGGCATCGCGCCGCCGCTTCGCCGAGAACCTGCTGCCCGTGCGCAACCGTTGCGAAACCCTGTTAGGGTATTCCTCCACTTGCGATCCGACAATTCTAACCGGCACCCTGCCTGCCGCGCACCGCCACTTTTCGTTTTTCATCAAGGCGGCCGGGCGCTCGCCGTTTGCGTCGCTGCGGCACCTCGGGTTTTTGCCGGAAATCATTGCCGGCCATCACCGCATTCGCAACAAGGTCTCCAAAGTCATCGCCCGCCACCACGGCTACACCGGATATTTCCAGCTCTACAGTGTGCCGTTCTCGAAGTTGCCCTACCTGGATTACTCGGAAAAAAGGGATATCTATCAACCCGGTGGCATCAACGGCGGCCAAACCACGATTTTCGAGCATTGGCAACAATCCGGCAAGCCCTGGGCGCGCTCCGATTGGCGCCGCTCCGATCCTGACAACATCGCCCACGCCCGCCGCGAGATCGAAAAGGGTGACGTCGAATTGCTCTATCTGTTCACCGCGCGACTCGATGCGGTCATGCACAAATTCGGCGTCGCCCACCCGCAAGTGGATGCTGCCTTCGAGCACTTCGCCGCCAACCTCCAGGGACTGGCCGACCTGGCGGCGCGGCATTACCGTGAGGTGCGCCTCCATCTCTTCAGCGATCACGGCATGGCCGATGTGCAGGTCTGCTCCGACCTCCTGCCGCGCTGGGAAAAACTCGGCCTCAAATACGGCCGCGACTACATCGCCGTGTGGGACTCCACCATGGCCCGCTTCTGGTTCAACGATGCGGCCAGCCGCGCCACCGCCACCGCCTGGCTGGGTGAGCAAGCGGATGGTGAGATTCTAACAGACGAGCGGCTGGCCGGCTATGGTTGCCTGTTTCCCGACCGCAAATACGGCGAGCTTTTCTATCTGCTGCCGTCCGGATCGCTGTTTGTGCCGTCATTTCTCAACCAGCGCAAGGTCACCGCCATGCACGGCTACGCCCCCGAACACCCGGACAGCGCCGCCGCCTGGCTCTCCAACACCGAAACCCTCACCGTCGCCGCGTTGCCGGATATTTTCCCGGTGATGCGCGCCGCCGCACTCTAACTATTCCTCTTCATTTATAATTTATCACGGGTGTCCGGTTAACTGACGAATTGGTTTTCACAAAATACACAGAATGAG
>JBAXPF010000243.1:0-6761 GCA_037132955.1 Verrucomicrobiota bacterium
CGGAGGTGGCCTGCATCTACGGGGGGGAGTTTAACGCCAGCAGCGGCCACTACCTCTACTATAATGACGTTCTGCGAAATAGTAACGCGAACACGACCGCCCTGAGTTCATCCAGTAGCGGTGCCATCGGCAAGGTCGCTCTCGCACGGGGAGGCGGTTCCATCTACGAAGACAACTGGTTCGCCGGCGACATCGCCGAGATCCTCGTGTATAAGGCCGCGCTCAATGACACGGACCGGCAGTCGGTCGATAGCTATCTCAACGGCAAGTGGGGACTCGGGATTGACGGATTGCCGGCCGCCGGCGGCGATGACCTGCTGCCCGTCGCCACGGCGCTGAGCGTGGCGGCCGACGCCATTCTTGATCTCAACGGTGCCAACCAGCAGGTGGCCATGTTGGCCAGCGGCAGCGGCACGGTGGAAAATAGCAACAGCCAGTCGGTCACCTTCACCCTCAGCCCGGGCGATGGTGGCACCCGCACCTTTGCCGGCGCCCTCGCTGGTGGTGCTGCGCTGGGTGCCCTGCATCTGGTGATGAACGGCACGGGCACCCAAATCCTCGCCGGCACCAACACTTACACCGGCACCACCACCGTTAAAGCCGGCACCCTGACCCTCAGCGGCGCAGGCAGCACCTACAGCGGTTCCATCACCGTTACCGGTGGCACTCTAACGGCCGGCGCCGGCGCGATCACCACCCTCAATGTCATCGGCGGCACGGCCAACCTTAGCAATCCGGTCACCGCGGCGCTCGCCACCGTCAGCGGCGGTCAACTCAACCTCAATGCCACGGTCGCCGCGCTCACCGTTACCGGTGGCACGCTGCGTGTCACCGGGTTGCTAGGGACTGCGGGCACGGCCGATTTCAGCGCCGCCACCGGCACGACCGATGCGGGCAGTTACCCGCTGGCCGTCACCAACCAGGTGAAACTGGCGACCAATCTAACGATCACGCTGGGAGGGGGCGGGAGTGCCTTTGCCCTCAGCGGTGCCAACTTGAACAGCCCGGTCGGTTCCCGCACGCTCACCGCATCCGGCGGCACACTCACCATCGCCAATCCCGCCAGCGCCGGTTTGTCTGCGACCCACGTGGCGGTGACCGCCACCAGCGGGCTTGCGCTGCCGACAGGTGCCACGAGCTTGGGTGACCTGTCCCTGAGCGGTTCGGGCACGCAATTGACCCTCAGCGGATCCGGTGCCACCGGCGCGAGTTTTGCCAGTGCTGCGGCCATCGAAACATCCTCGGTCACCGCGTCTGTGCCCATCACCTTGCGCAGCGGCAATGTGAGCGTAGGCGGCACCAAGACGCTCACGCTGAATGCAACCCTCAGCGATGGAGCAACTCCCACCGCGCTGAATTTGCTAGATAGCGGCACGCTGGTGCTCTGCGGCACTAACACCTATACCGGGAATACCTCGGTTGCGGCCGGCTCCTTGGTTCTCGCTGCGGGTGGCGGCTTGAAGTTTGTCATCACCGATGCCTCAGCAAATCACATCAGTGGCTCCGGCAGCGTCACTTTGGATGGGAGCTTCACCCTCGATACCTCCGCCGTCACGCTTGTCTCCGGTTCTTGGCCCTTGGTCGCGGCGGCCAGCCAAGCGTTCGGCGGAAGTTTCACCGTGACCGGCTTCACGCCTAGCGCCGATGGCATCACTTGGACCAAAACCGAGGGCGCTAAAATATGGGTCTTTAACTCAGCCAGCGGCGTGCTCACCCTCAGCGGCGCAGTTCCGGATTACGCCGCCTGGGCCACCTTCAGGGGACTCACCGGTGCGGCTGGTTCTGATAGAGATCCGGCAGCCGGCGCCGACCCTGACAAGGATGGTCATAGCAACTTCGAGGAGTATGCCTTTGACGGCGATCCGCGCAGCGGGGTCAACGCCGGCAAGAACATCGGAAAGGTTGTGACGTTGCCCTCCGACGGCAGCATGGTGTTCGTGCTTACCGTGCCAGTGCGTCGCGATGCCAACTTCAACCTGTCGAGTGTGGGGCTGGTCTCCGACCCTATCAACGGGGTGATTTACACCATTCAAGGCAGTGCCACGCTGGGCGCAGCGAGTTGGATCCTGCCCGTCTCGGAACTCCCCAACCTGGCCGATATCGCCGCCATCCAAGCCGGTCTTCCCGCGCTTTCGGACATCAATGGCGACGGCACCCCAGACTGGACTTACCGCTGTTTCCGCACGCTTGACACCGTCTCCGCTGCCACACCACGCGTCTTCCTGCGCGCCACAGCCGCCGCGCCGTAGGCGGGGATTGCCAATTCCGATTTTTCCCATGAAACCCACCGCCACCACGCGTCTAGCTGCCCACCCAGGCCCCCTTGGCGTCGGCCTTCTTGCCGCCTTGTTCACAGCCTCGGCGCAGGCTGGTACCAATGTCGTGGTGGCCGATGATTTCAATAACAACAGTCTTGATGGTGCTCTATGGACGGTCTCCAGCCCTAACGGTTACGCGTCCAGCAGTGAAGCCGGCAGTCCCAACGGATATATCACCAGCGCCAACCGTGCGAACATTCTAACCGCCGCCGCAGTGTCCTGGGATCCGGCGGATGGAACCCACGGCGGCCAGCATCTCACAGGCACGTTTTTCATGGCCGCCGATAGCTACCGCGGTCAGGGGGATATCGTCGATATTTACACGCGCAGCAGCAATGACAACAATGGCGGCGGTGCTGTCTCAACCAAATGCGGGGTCGAATTCGGCCTCGCCGAGGGGAGTCATACGCTGACCCTTAACGTCCCCGGCTACACTAACACGTGGACGCAGGCGCCGGTTGCCACCGGCGACACATTCTCCGGCGGCACCAACTACCAGCAGTGCTTTTCGTTCGACGTCTGGGATTTCGGGGACGGCCGCTACTCCGGCACCTTTACCCAGATGGCCGGGGCCAATGCCGGCATGACTTCGACCGTCACGGCCATCTCGTCGACCACTGGCAGTTACCCCGGCCAGGTCAATCAGGCCAACATGCATTCCCGTGAACAAAGCAATGGCCACTCGTTTAGCCACCAGACCAACTTCGACGATGTGGTCATCACCGCCCCCTCGTGTTGGGCGGGCACCGGCGGCAGCAGTTGGAGCGGGACGAACTGGAGCGGCGGCAATGGGGTCGATACCAATCCGACCGGCAACGGGGTTGCGGTGGTGTTCGGTAAGGCTGGCTCGGTGGGCACGGTCAACCTCGATGCCGCCGCCACCGTCGGTGCCATCGCGTTTTACCCCAATGTGAACACGAACGTCGCCCCATCCAACGGCAGCGTGCTGACCCTGGACAACCGCCCGCTGCCAGGGACGACCGATACCGGGGCCTTGGCCGCCATCACCGTCCTCGGCGGCACTCATACCCTCACTCCTAACATCAAGCTAGCCACCGGCGCGGTGGTCGTCGTCGTCAATAGCAGCGATGTCTTGACGCTGGGCGCTAGCCTCAGCGGCACGGGTTATGACAGCCTTTACATGCTGGGCCGGACCGATGGCGTCGGCGGCAACAGCCTCACCAAGGGCGGTGCCGGCACGCTTTACCTCAACGGTGCTAACAGTTATAGCGGGAACACTTACATCTCCACCGGCACCGCGTCGATTGCCGGCACAGGTTCCTTGCCCGGTTGGGACACGAGCGACCGTTATAGGGTATCCAACGCCGCGACGCTGGCGGTCCAAAACCCGGTGAGCGATGCCGACGTCATCACCATGCTGGGAACTAACAACTATGCCTACGGCGCGATTCTCGGCTTCGACACCGCGGCTGGCAACCGGACCTATGCCAGTGCCATTGAAAACACTTTCAATGGCATGCTGGGCTTGGCCAAAATGGGTGCTAACAAGCTGACCCTCCCCGCCACCAGCACTTACACCGGTTCGACCCGCGTTCAAGCCGGCACCCTGCAGGTGGATGGTTCCCTGAGCGGTGGTGGCGCGGTAGCGGTCTACGGCACGCTGCTGGTAAATGGTTCGATCAGCGGCGGCGGCGAGGTGACTGTTCCCACCGGTGGCACGCTCAACGCCAGCGCCAGCGGCAGCGTCACGGGCCATGTCTTGCTCAGTGGTGGCGCGCTTAATCTCGCCGGCACCTTGACGACCAGCACCGGTCCGACACTGAGCCTCTGGGGTGGCACGGTCACCACCACCGGTGCCGGTTCTAACATTTACAAGGCTGACTTCAGTGCCGCCAGCGCGGGCGCCACGGTGAGTGCCGGCACCTACCCGTTGCAAATTGTGAGTCACGCCCAATTCACTAACAACACGGCGGTCGATCTAACGGGGGCCGCTGCCTTCAGTCTCAGCGGCGCGGATGTGCTCAATCCCGTCACCGGCAGTCATCGCGTGCTCACCGCCAGCGGTGGCACCGTGACCGTCACGGGCGGGTCCGCTTTTCCCCCTGCGGGTCTGCAGGGAATGTGGTCGTTTGATGATGGCACTGCCAACGACTCTTCGGGCAACGCCCGCCACGGCACCCTGGTGAACAACCCGGTTTTTTCCAGCGACACCCATACGGGTTACGGCCGCTCGTTGCACTTGAACGGCACCAACTATGTGACGGTGGATACCGGCGGCAGTCAGGCTGTTTTCGATGGTGGCAACGCGATGACCCTCTCCGCGTGGGTCAAGGGTTCACCGGAAAACTATGGTGCCTATATCAGCAAGAACGGCGAGAGCAATGGCTGGCAGATGCGCTACAAGGACACCAACGGCACCGTGTGGACCACCCGTGGCGGCGCCAGCGGCCATGGGGATATGGAAGGCAATCTCACCACGAATGTTTATAGCGGGTGGCACATGCTGACCATGACCTACGATGGAGCTAACAAGTCGATCTACGTCGACGGTGTGCTCGACTCCAAGACGCAGGCCGCCACCGGCGCGATCTCCCCCAGCAGCGACTTGCTGGCCTTCGGGGCCAAGCTCCAAGGCGGCAGTGTGGCGTCCACCTTCAGTGGTCTGCTCGACGACATCTGCTTCTACAATCGTGCCCTGAGCCTGGGCGAGGTGCAGGCGATCTACAACAGCACCGCCAGCGGCAACCTTGATTTCTCCACGACCGACATGGCGGTCACCGCCACCAGCAGCGTGACGCTCGGAACCGGCGTGACCCGCTTCGGCAACCTGGCGCTCAGCGGCGCGGGCACGCAATTGACCATTGGCGGCAGCGGTGCCACCGGCGTGAGTTTTTCTAACATATCGGCCGCCGCCACCTCGTCCATTGCGGCGGGACTGCCGCTCACGCTGCTCACTGGCGACGTGACCGTGGCCGACTCGAAAACACTGACGGTGAATTCAAGCATCGTCAATGGAACAGGGGTCGCCGCACTTTATAAGCTGGGCACCGGCACGCTGGTGCTTGCCGGCACCAACACCTACGCCGGTGACATTAATGTCAACGCCGGCGGCTTGGTCCTCGCTGCGGGCACCGGCATGAGCTTTGTTGTCACCAATGCCTCGAGCAACATGATCAGCGGCGCCGGCAGTGTGACCTTGAATGGCAGCGTCACCATCGATATCTCCAGCGTCACCGCCGCTGCTGGTTCGTGGCCCTTGGTTGATATCACTAACAAATCATTCGGTGCCGGCTTCATGGTGGTGGGGGCCGGTTGGTCGAAAGATTCCAATGTCTGGATCAAGACCGACGCGAACGACCCCACCCTGACCTGGACTTTCAGCGAGGTCACCGGCATTCTCACGTTGCGCGGTCCGATCACGACGGTTGCAAGATTCAGCGGTTTGACCGCAAGCCAGAGCCACCCTGGCGGCACGGCCAGCGTGACCTTGAGCGGCACGGTGAGCGGCGATGGTCCGGTCTATCCGGTCAATGGCGAACCCCTCACCATCACAATCAACGGGGTCAGCCAAACCACCACCATTAACGGCGGCGTGGGTTGGTTCACCTTTGATTTTCCCACGGCGTCGGTTCCGGCCCGCGCCACTCCTTATCCCATCACCTACAGTTATGCGGGCAACCTGCTTACGCTCAGCGCCGCCCCGGACGACACGAGCACGACATTGACGCTCAGTTCCTCCGACTACTTCGCATGGACCGCCTCCAAGGGTCTGACCGGCGATGCCGCGCAGCCTGAAGCCGACCCGGATCACGACGGCGTGCCTAACATTATTGAGTTTGTGCTGGGCGGCGAACCGAATTCCGCCAACCCGGGCTCCAACTCGCGCAGTCTGCTGCCGGGCGTTGCGCGCAACGGGAAGGGTGACTTGCTTTTCACCTTCCACCGTAAGAATCTATCGGAAAGTAGCGCGGCCCTCACCTTCCAGTGGTCCACCGCCTTGAGCTTCGCATCCGCCAACAATGTGCCGGTGGGGGCCGCGAGTTCCTCTACCAACGGCGTGGACGTCGCCGTCAGCGTCATGGACGCCGGTACCGACACGATCGTCATCAGCGTGCCGGCAACCAAGGCGGCCGGCGGCAAACTCTTCGCCCGCCTGACCGCGACAGTGCCGTAGCTGCGGCTGGTCATGTCCCATCTTCAAGAGGGGCACGGGCAGCTTGCCCGTGTGCCAATGAAAATCACGGGCGTGCCGCCCGTGCCCCCCTTGCAGAGGCGGCAGTGGTGACACGGAGACCCTTCGGTACGATGTTGGATATCGCATTCAACCCGAAATCCGAAGTTGAATTCCTGAAATGGGGGATGGAAACCACGGATTACACGTATTTCACGGATTTTTTGGTTTGGAATCTTTCACCATTTGCAACTTCGGAGAAGTTGCAAATGGAACCTATTTCAATCCGTGAAATCCGTGTAATCTGTGGT
>JBAXPF010000244.1:0-6750 GCA_037132955.1 Verrucomicrobiota bacterium
GCCCGCCCGTGATCTCTCTTTCATTGGCACACGGGCAAGCTGCCCGTGCCCCTCTAGAAGACGGGACTTGGCAAGTCCCGCTTGATGTCACCTCTGCAAGAGGGGCACGGGCGGCCCGCCCGTGCCAGTACCTGCGGCTTCCAGCCGCAGGTATAATAGCAGAACGCAGAAAGGAAGAGGGAGACGGGGGCTTTACCTGAATGTTGGATTTGGGTGGTTGGGGATGAAGCATCCATCCCCAATCTCCCTCTCGTTGTTTCATCCCCAACCTGCCGACTTTCCGACTCTTTAATTAGTCTTGCAAAGTGGAGGTCGAGGGGCGATTCAAAGGCGTGCTTCACGGTTGCGGGGATGCCTGTGATCTCGTGCAAGCCCGCGAAGAAATCCCCAATCATGAAAACATCCGCCGCCCTTCGCCTGTTCCTTGCTGGCTCGATCGCCGCGCATTTTGCCACGCAGGCCATGCACGCTGCCACCATTTATTGGGACGGCACCGGCAGCGATTGGAACACCACCAGCGAGTGGTCCACCGCCGCAGGAGCCATCGTCCCCAATCCGGCTGCGGCTCCCGGCGCGGCGGATATCGCCGCTTTCAGCATCAGTCCGGTCAATTCCTCACAAACGGTCGATCTGAATGGCAACCAGGCCGCGCTGGGCTTGGCGTTTCTCGACACGACGTCCGACACGACCTTGTTAGGTGGCGGAACCAACCGGACCCTCACGCTCGGCGCCGGCGGCATCACGGTGGGCAGTTTGGCCGGAGCGGCGACGCTCGGGTCGTGGGCGGACGGCCAAAAAGTGGATGTCATTTTAGCGGGCGATCAAACGTGGACCAACCAGAACCTGCTGACTGTCATCAACGGCATCAACACCGCCGGCTACCTCCTCACCCTCAGTGGCGCGACGGGCACCACCACGCTTGACGGCGTCGTGACGGGGTCCGGCGGCCTGACCAAGACGGACGTCGGCACCCTCACCCTCACCGCCGACAACACCTACAGCGGTCTGACAAACATCAGCAACGGCACGCTTCTGTTAGGTGCGGATGGCGGTGCCACCAACTCACCATTGGGAACCACGGCGGCGGGCACCACGGTGACCAGCGGCGGCATGCTCGACCTCAACGGCTTCTCGCTGGGCACTGCCGAAGGCCTCACCTTGAGCGGCACCGGCGTGGCCGGTGGCGGGGCGCTGGCCAACAGCTCATATGCCGCGGCGACCTACAAAGGGTTGCTTGCGCTGGGCGGTAACGCCAGCATCGTGGCGAACAACGGGGATATGGTCCTGTCCCATACCGGCACGATCATTGGCTCCGGATTTGGCCTGACCCTTGACGGCACCAACGCCTTCAGCAGCCTCGCCAGCAACATCGGCACCGGTACCGGCACCCTGACCAAGCACGGCACGGGCACCTGGCTCCTCAGTGGTGCCAGCACCTACACCGGCCAGACCACGGTCAACGGCGGCACCCTGCAGCTTGGCCGCAACAACGCCATCAAGGCTGGCAATCCGGTCACGATCAACTCGACCACGGCGGCTGAAATCGCGACCCTCGACTTGAACGGCTATGCGCTCACCATTGGCACGGACGGGGCCTCCGGCTTGACCCTCGGCGGTCCGGGAGCCACGGACAGCAGCACCAACCAGGTGATTGGCGGCATGGGCAGCGTGTTGACCCTTGCCGGCGGCAGTGCCGCGCTGACCTACTCCGCCACCAACAATCCCTTGGGCGCGACCCTCGCGGTCACCAGCCTCAACCTCAACAACGCGGAACAGACGTTCACCATCGGCGACAGCAGCAGCGCCAGCGATGACCTGATCATTTCCTCGGCCATTCAGAATGGCTCCCTCACCAAGACCGGTGCCGGCACGCTCACGCTCCACGGCACCAATACCTACGGCGGCGCCACCACCCTCAACGCCGGCACGCTGAGTGTGGGCGTGGACGCCAACCTGGGCGCGGCCAACCCGCTCGTTTTCAATGGCGGCACCTTGCAGATCACCGGCACGGCGTTGACGTCCTATGCCGCGGGCAGGATCGGCTCCCATCCGGTCACGCTCACCCCGGGCCAGTCGCTGAGCCTGGATATCAACGAGGCGTCCAACGTTTTTACCATCAGCCAGATTCTGAACCAAGGTGCCGGCGGCTTGACCAAGCTTGGGGCGGGCACCGTCATGCTCAGTGCGGCCAACACCTACACCGGCTTGACCGCGGTCAACGGCGGCACGCTGCAATTCGGCGTCAACAACGCGATCCAGGCCGGCAATGCCGTGGTGGTCAACTCCACCACCGCCTATCAGAGCGCGAGCCTCGACTTGAACGGGCACGCGCTGACCCTCGGGGGTGGCTTGACCCTCGGCGGCGCGGGGGCCACGGACAGCAGCAGCAGTCTGGTGATCGGCAGCGGCGCGGGCAGCGTGCTGACCCTCAGCGGCGGGGCCAATGCCCTGACCTATTCCGCCGTGAGCAATTTCCTGGGTGCCAATATCTCGGTCACCACCCTCGATCTGAACAACGCGACACAGACCTTCACGATTGGCGATAGCAGCACCGCCGTCGATGACCTGACCCTCTCCTCGGTCATTCGCAATGGCGCGTTGACCAAGACCGGCGCCGGGGCCCTGCTGCTCGCCGGGGCCAACACCTTCACTGGCCTGACCACGATTGCCGCCGGCACGCTCAGGCTGGGTGTGGATGGCGATGCCACCAACACGCCGCTGGGCACCACGGCGGCAGGGACCACGGTGACGAGCGGCGCAGCACTCGACTTGAATGGATACTCCCTCGGCACGGCGGAAGCCTTGACCTTGAATGGCAGCGGCGTGTCCGGCAGCGGCGCCTTGACCAACAGCTCGAGCCAGGCGTCAACTTACAGTGGCCTGGTCACCTTGGGCAGCGCCAGCAGCCTTGTGGCCACCAACGGCGGCATCGTCCTCTCCAACCCCGGCACCCTCACCGGCGCGGGGTTGGCACTCACACTGGGTGGCGATGCGGCTTATGGTGCCAAGATCGAGAGCATCATCGGCATCGGCGCGGGCATCCTGACCAAGACCGGCAGCGGTGCCTGGACCCTCTCCGGCAAGAACACCTACAGCGGCCTGACCCTCATCAGCGAGGGCACGCTCATGCTGGGGGCGACGGGCGATGCCACCAACACTCCGCTCGGCACCACGGCCGCAGGGACCATGGTCCTGAGCAGCGGCGCGCTCGACCTCAACGGGTTTTCGCTCGCCTCGGCCGAGACACTGACCTTGAATGGCACCGGCGTCTACGGCGGTGGTGCCCTGACTAACAGTTCGGGCACGGCCGCTACCTATCAAGGGGTGATCACTCTGGGCAGTGCCAGCAGCATCGTGGCCGCCAATGGTGACATCATCCTCTCCAACCCCGGCACCCTCGCCGGATCCAACTTCGGCCTGACCCTCGGCGGCGACGCCAATGGCAGCATCGCCACCGTCATCGGGCCCGGCGCGGGCACACTCACCAAGATCGGCGCCGGTATCTGGACCCTCGCCGCTGCCAACACCTATACCGGCCCGACCCTCGTCAACGCGGGCGCCCTGCAGCTTGGCGTCAGCAATGCCATTCCCTCCGGCAATGTCGTGGAAATCATCGCCACCGGCAGTGCGACCGCAGCCTTGGATCTGGGCGGCTTCCCGCTCACCCTCGGGGGCGGCTTGATTCTGGGCGGCAACTCGGCAGGTGTGGCGGCAATCATCGGCAAGGGCGCGGGCAGCGTGCTGACCCTCAGCGGCGGTCCGACCGCCCTTACCTACTCCGCCACCGGCAACCCGGGGGATGCCAGCATCTCGGTCACCAAGCTCGACTTGAACAATGCCACCCAGACGTTGACCATCGGCAACAGCGCCGGCAGCACCACCGAGCTGACCATCGCCTCGATCATTCAGAATGGCTCTCTAACAAAAACAGGAGCCGGCACGCTGAGCCTCGCCGGCACCAACACCTACACCGGCAGCACCCTCGTCGCCGAGGGCATGCTCAGGCTCGGTGGCAACAATACCATCAAAGCCGGCAATGCCCTCACCCTGGAACCCACCGCCGCCGGGGACACCGCAACCCTGGACTTGAACGGGTTTGGCCAATCCCTCGGCGGCCTCATCCTTGGCGGTGGCACACCCACGAGTGCCGCGCTGGTTCTCGGCTCGGGTCTGGGCAGCGTGCTGACCCTCACCGGTGGAGCCACGGCCCTGACCTATTCCGCCACCAACACCCCCCTGGGGGCCATCTTATCCAACACTTACGTCGATCTCAACAATGCGGCGCAGACCTTCACGATTGGCGACAGCACCAGCGCCGCCAACGATCTGACAATTTCGGCGATTCTTAGGAACGGCTCCCTGATCAAGGCCGGCAGCGGCACGCTGAATCTCTCGGGTGTCAACACCTACAGCGGCACCACCACCCTCAGCGCCGGCGTGCTGACCTTTGCCAACCGCTCCGCCCTTTACGGCGGTGTGTCCTCCAACTGGACGCCGGCCAACCTGCACGTGGGTGCCGGTGCCACGCTCGGGATTGCCCTCGGCGACCATGCCTTGGATTTGTTTGACAGCAGCGATCTGGCAACCTTGCTGGATGCAGCCCATCTCGGCGCGAGCACGCCGGGCACGGGGCTGCAAACCGGAGCCATCCTTGGCTTGGACACCACCGCCGCCATCGGCGGCAGTTTCACCCACAGCAGCGTCATCGCCGACCCTGGCACCAGCGCGCTGGTGGGTTTGAACAAACTCGGCAGCGGCACGCTGGTGCTCAGCGGTCCTAACAGCTACACCGGCACCACCACCCTCAGCGGCGGTATCCTCTACGCTGGAATTGGGGAAGTTCCGGGCTTCTCCGGTCCCTTCGGCCAGCCGGCCACGGTCGCCGGTTCGCTCATCTTCAATGGCGGCACCCTGCAATACTCGGCGGCCAATGCCTTTGACTATTCGGGCCGCTTCATCACCGCCGACAACGCGCCCTACCGGGTCGATACCAACGGCCAGAATGTGTTTTTTGCCAGCAGCCTGAGCGCGTCCGGCAGCAGCGGTCTAACCAAGTCCGGCGGTGGTGCCCTCACCCTCGCCGGGGCCGGCACCTACACCGGCCTGACTAACGTCACCGGTGGCTCGCTCAAACTTGGCGTCATCAATGCCATCAAGTCCGGCAACGCCCTTACCCTCTATTCGGCCGCGGCTGGAGCCACCGTGACGCTCGACCTCAACAGCTTTGCCCAGACCATCGGCGGTGGCGGCTTGACTCTCGGGGGTGCCACGCCGACGAGCGGGGCGCAAGTCATCGGTGCCGGCGCGGGCAGCGTGCTGACGCTCTCCGGCGGTCTAAGCGCCCTGACCTATTCCGCAACTAACAACCCGCTGGGTTCCATCATCTCGACCACCCGGCTCAACCTGGGCGCTGCGGCGCAGACCTTCAGCGTCGGCAACAGCAGCAACGCGGCCACCGACCTGTGGATCTCCTCGATCATCCAGAACGGCTCCCTGGTCAAGGCGGGTGGCGGTACCCTGCTGCTCACCGGCACCAACACCTACACCGGAACCACCACTCTCAGCGGTGGCATTCTCGGTGCGGGGAGCGCGGAAATCGGCGGCGTGTCCGGCCCCTTCGGCAATCCGGTGCCGACCGCCGCCGCGCTCATTTTCAACGGTGGCACGCTGCAATACTCGGACTCCAACGCCTATGACTACTCGGGTCGTTTCGCCGTCACCCTCAACAGTCCCTACAGCATCGATACCAACGGCCGGGACGTCGTCTTCGCCTCCGCGCTCACCGCCAACGGCGTCAACAACCTGATCAAATCCGGTGCCGGCACCCTCACCCTCTCCGGGGCCAACACCTTCACCGGCACCACCATCGTCAATGGCGGCACCCTGGCGGTCAGCGGCGCGACCGGCAGCATCAACACCCCCAACGGCGTGCTCACGCTCAACTCGTCCCTCACCCTCGACAACACCGGCCCGGGCAATAACAACAACAACCGCATCCTCGACACCGCCGCGCTCGTGCTCAACAGCGGCACCTTTTTGTACAAGGGGGCCGACGCCCCGGCCACCAACTCCTTGGAAACCGTCGGCGCCCTCAGCGGCGGCGGCGGCGCGGCGGCTCTCACCATCCTCTACGGCGCCACCAACACGGCGACTCTAACGGGATTGAGTTTCACCCACGGCGGGGACGGCAACGGGGCGATCCTGGTCAATGGCCCCAACCTCGGCAAGAACAGCACCGACACCGCCAGCATCAGCCGCATCATTCTCACCAGCGCCCCCACTCTAACCGGCACCACGGCCGCTCTCACATCCGGCATCAACGCCGCCGCCAAGGACACCAAAATCGTCCCGTTCCTGGTGGGTGAGGCGGCGCGCGCCAGCGGCGGCACCGGCACCGCCACGGGTGTGGCCAACACCTTTGTCACCTACGTCGCCGGCGCGGGTCTGCGGCCGCTCAACCCGACCGATGAATTCGCCAACAACAGCGTCCTGGCTAACAAGAACACCTACATCACCGCACTCACGAGCGCCGGCGGGTCGATGTCCATTAATTCCCTCGTCATCAATGGCGGCGACCTGAGCGTGGGCGGCTCCAACAGCCTAACGCTTGCCAGCGGTGCCCTGTTGTTCGCCTCCACCAACCGCATCGTCGGTGGCGCCCTCGCCTTCACGCCGGAAGCCATGGTGACGGTGGATGCGGGTGTGACCGCCACGATCGCCTCCAGAATCCTGGCCACCTCGGGTGATGTG
>JBAXPF010000245.1:0-6702 GCA_037132955.1 Verrucomicrobiota bacterium
TGTCTTCTGTCTTCTGTCTTCTGTCTTCTGTCTTCTGTCTTCTGTCTTCTGTCTTAAAGTCTTAAAGTCTTAAAGTCTTAAAGTCTTAAAGTCTTCCGTCTCATCCAATACTATCTAACTGATAACTGACAACATGTACACCATCATCGTCTGCGGCTCGCTCGTTCCCGATCCCCTGCAAACCCTCGAACCTGTTACCGGACCCGCCGGCCCGGCCTTGAAAAATGAAATGATGCTCCCGTCAGCGCTCGATCCGTGGGCCGGACATGCGCTCTATGAAGCCGCCAACCTCGCCGCCAAACATCCCGGCAGCAAAGTCTGGTTGGTGAGCCTCGGGCCCAAGGCGAAGTTGCAGCAAGTGATGATGACCGTCGCCCAGAAAGTCCCGTTTGAACTCATCGCCCTGGATGGTTCCGCCGGCGGCTTCACCGATGCCGCCGAGACCGCCGCCGCCCTCGCCGAGGCCATCAGCGCCATCCCCGGCCTCGATCTGTCGAAGCTCCTGCTCTTCGGCGGTTGGGAAAGCGCCTCGCGCGGTGCCGGTGCCACGCTGCAGATCGTCGGCGAGCGTCTCGGCATCACCGAACAATTCCAAGGCGTGGACTCCCTCACCATCGGCACCGATGGCAGCCTGCGCGTCATGGAACGCGTCGAAGGCGGCAAGCATCAAGTCTCGGTATGCACTGCCCCGCCCGCCGTCCTCGGTTGGGCCACCGGCAATCTGCCCGAACCCCGCAACAATCCACAGGTGGGCATGGCCAACATGCGTGGCATCATGCCCGCCCTGCAAAAGGCCAAGCCCGCCGCTGTCGGCACCGGCGACATCACCTTTGGCTCGGTCTCCCTGCCTAAGCAAACCCGCGCCACCCAAGTCATCAAGGACCTCCCGCCTGAGCAAATTGCCGCCGAGCTCGTCGCCTGGATCAAGGGCGAATGATCTGTCGGATCGGTCGGATCGGACCGATCTATCCGCTATCTTCTATCTGTTATCCACTATCTCCCCCCATGAACCTCCTCTTTCTCGCCCACACTGAAGCCGATGGCACCCTCGCCAAGTCCGCGCTCGAAGCCCTCGCTGCCACCATCCAACTCGCCACCTCGCTCGGTACCCCGTTCCGCGTCGGTCTCATCGGTGACAACCCCGGCCCTGCCGCCGACTTCATCGCCACCTGCGGCGCCGCCGGGTTTCTAACTATTTCGGGCGCGGAATTCGCGCAGGCCCGCTATGCCAGTGATGCCGCTGCGGCCGAGGCCCTCATTCGAACTGCCGAGGCCCACCTCATCACCGTCCCGGCCACTTCCCGCTGGAACCGCGTGCTCCCCGGCGTGGCCCACCGCCTTGGCGGCCGCGCCGACACCCACATCACCGGCCTCGAGGCTGCCAATGGCGAGGCGCAAGTTTCCCGCTGGTTCTATCGCCAGCGCATGGAAGCCGTCTTCACCCGCAGCACCCGCCCGTGGCTGCTCGCGCTGGAAGGTGGCATCGCTCCGGTATGGCAGGGTGCCGCCGGCACTGCCAACGCCCAAGCCGTCGATCTAACACTCGTCGCCACGCGCGCCCAGGTGGTCGGCTTTGAAGCGCCCGCAGCGGACCAACAGACGATCCGTCCCGATGCCGACTTGCTGTTTGTCACCGGTGCCGGCTGGACCAAAAAACAGGCGGACGGCCAGGTCAAGGTCGCCGAGGCTGGAACCCTCATCCTCGACTTCCTCCGGCTCTCACGCTCCTCGTTAGGCAGCACCAAATCCCTCGTCGATCTCGGCGGCGAAGGCCAAAGCATCCTGCCCTTCCTCAGCCACCTCAATCAGGTCGGTCAGACCGGTTCCACCCCGCGCCATGCCAAAGGCCTGGCCACTTGTTGCCACGGCGAGGAACCCCACACCGTCGGCTGGCGCTTTATCGGCGAACGCCGCGCAATTTCGTTAGATTCCAACTGCGGCTGGTCCCGTGGCAAGGCGGACATCCTCTATGTGGCGGATGCGTTTGCGGTGATGGGGAAAGTCAACGAATTGCTGGCATAGTCTTTCAAGGAGTGTGGGCGTCCCGCCCACATCTCTTATAGCGCAGTGGCACTAACTTGGGCAGGTTCCCCGCGTTCTGCCCAACACCAATTGCCGGATCTAACTCGAGCCCATGCATGGAGTGCGGCGGCAGAGTGAGTCACGACCCCCGCGACAATCGGATGGTCCGATCGGACCACGGGATTGTCGCGGGGAGTGATCGATGGGATCGCAGCGCCACCACCAAATTTCCCCAGTTCGGGGTTGCCCTGGCCGCGCCTTTCCGTCAGATTACAGGTCTACATCCTGTGCAGGTCACCCTAACTCACTATCCAAATCATGAACCGCCCCAGTCGCCGCAATTTCCTCAAGACCAGCCTCGGCGGCACCGCCGGGATGCTTGTCCTGCCTAACATTTTCACCGGCTCCCTGTTCGCGGCCACCTCACCTAACAAACAACTCCAGGTCGCGCAGATCGGCTGTGGGCGCATGGGCACGGGCGACATGGACGGGATTCTCAGGCAGGCCAAGGCCCGGGTTGTGGCGGTGTGCGATCTGGATTCGAAGCGTGCCGCCGCGGCTGCCGCCCACGCCGAGGAGCATTACAAGCAAAGGGGCGAGGCCGCGGTCAGGATCAGGGTTTACGAAGATTACCGCGAGGTGCTGGCCAACCCGGAGATTGATGCGGTGGTGGTCAGCGTGCCCGACCACTGGCACGGTTTGGTTGCCGTTGCCGCGGCCATCGCAGGCAAACACATTTATGTCCAGAAACCTCTGGCCTACACCATCGCGGAAGCCATTGCCCTGCGCCAAGCGGTTCTGGCGAAAAAAGTGATTTTGCAAACCGGTTCGCAACAGCGTTCGGAAAACCCGTTTCCCGCATTTCGCCCCGCCAGCGAAGCCGTGCGCAACGGCCGGATCGGCAAACTCCAAACGATCAAGATCGGGGTCGGTATCGACAAGCCCAGCGGAAAGCCGCCCGCACCAATGCCCGTCCCTCCCCATTTGAATTTCGAGCGCTGGTTGGGGCCGGCACCCGAGCAACCCTACATGGAAGGCCGCGTCCACCCGCAAAACAACATCGGCCGCCCGGGCTGGATCACCACCGAAGGCTTCGGCCTGGGCATGATCACTAACTGGGGCGCTCACCACATCGACATCGCGCAATGGGCAATGGGCCAGGAACTCGGTGGCCCCATGATCATCGATGCCCAGGCGGAATTCATGCTCAATGACGTCTGGACCGTGCACACCAGCTATCACATCGAAATGATGTTCCCCAATGAGGTGAAGGTCATTCTGGACAACTCGTTTGAAAATGGCATCCACTTCGAAGGCTCCGAAGGCTCGGTCTTCTGCACCCGCGGCGCGGCCAAGGTGACCGCCAGCGACCCTAACATCCCGGTCGGTGGCGCCAGCGCCTTGCGTGCCAGCAAGGCCAACATTCTCTCACCGCTCGGTGCCGATGCCAAACGCTGGCCCGCCAGCAATGACCACTATGACAATTGGATCGAGAGCGTGCTGGCTAACAAAGAACCGGTGGCGCCCGTGACCCAATCCGCGCGCAGTATGGAAACCTGTGCCGCCGCGTGGATCGGCATGAAGCTCAAACGCAAACTCACCTGGGATGCCGCCAAGGAGGCATTCGTCGGCGACGACGAGGCCAACGCCCTGCGCAGCCGCACGCCCCGCAAACCTGAATACGACATCCAAGCGCTCATGACCAAGGCAGGCCTGGCGTAACCCTCAGGAGGCGCCGCAACCCGCCAGGAGGATTGGTTAAAACAAGGGAGGATCCATGGCATCATCCTAACAGAAAATCCCGGAATGAAATCTCCCCTCACCCGCCCGCGCATCCTGCTCGCCTGCCTGCTGGCCGCCGCCCAGCCGCTGCCGGCGGCTGAAGACCCGGCAGTTGACCCGGCAGTTGACCCGGCGGCGCTGGCCAGGCAAATTCTCGCCGACAGGAGTCTGCGCGATGTCTATCAGATGGCGCTCGAGGTCAACGAGCCACCGCGCCTCAGCGAGGCGTTTGTGACGTTCTGCAAGTTCCAGGGTGCGGATGGCAACATCGTGGACGTAGATTCGTTAGACGGCCGCATCCTGGTGAATAAATACCAAGCCGTGTTCACGGCGCCGCCGAAAAAACTTCCTTCGCCGTGTTCGACGGACGCGCCGCTACTGGGCAACGGTGATCTGTTAGCCGCGCTCGGCGGGTGGCCCGACAAACTGTGTTTTCACATTGGCAAGGCGGACCTTTGGGAGCTGAGGACCGAGGGCGGCCCGCGGCCGCTGGCGCGGCTTTATTTGGACCTTCCCGCGCTGCAAGGAGCCACCTGCCGCGTCACCCAGGACTTGCGCCAGGCCATCACCACCGGCGTCTTCCAGCAAGGCGCCACCACCCTGACCGTGGAATCCGCCGTGGCCGCCACCGCAAATGTCCTATGGCTGAAACTCTCCGCCCACGGCGGTACCTTCGAGGGTCAGGCCCGGCTTGTGCTGCCCACCGGTGCGGCCGCCACCACCGAAGCGGGTGTGCAGGTGGTCGAGCGGCGCTTCGACAACGACATGTTCCGCCCCGCCGGCGCGGCCTGTGCCGTGCGCATCCTTGGCAGCCAGGACAACCACATCGCAGTGACCCCCGAACATCCGGTCTATCTGGTCGTCACCGCCAGCGGGCTGGCCAATCTGGCGGACTATAGGACCGATGCCATCCGGCGCGCTGCGCAGGCGACGGCAGCATCGCTTGCGGCGCTGCGGCCGGCGCATCAGAAATGGTGGGACGACTTCTGGAGCAAGTCGTACGTGGAGATTTCCGATAAATTGTTAGAACAACGCTACTACCTCTCGAACTACTGCCTGGCGTCAGCCAGTCGTCTGGCGCATTTCCCGCCGGCGCTGTATGGCTGGGTCACCGACGACAACCAACAATGGGGCGGTGCGTATTTCAACAACTACAATTTCATCGCACCATTCTACGGGCTGTATGCGGGCAACCACCTCGAGCAAACGGCCCCGTGCAATGACCCGATCCTGGACTTTCTCGCAAGCGGCCGCGAGTGGTGCCGCAAAGACTGCAACCTGGAAACTGGCATCGTGCTGCCGGTTTCGATGCTGCCGCTGGGCATCACCGGCGCGCCCACGACCTGGCACCAACGCTCCAACGCCGCATACGCATGCGTGCCACTCGCCTCGACCTGGTATGCAACCTGCGATCCGGCGTTTGCGGACAAGGCCTATCCGTTTGTACGCGAGGTCGCGAGCTTCTGGCAACTACGGCTCACTCTGGAAAATGGCCGCTATGTGGACCGCCACGATGCGGTGAATGAGGAAGTCAATTGGGACAAGGAGGAATCCAATGACGTCAATCCGATCGTTGCGCTGGCCATGATCCGCCAGGTGATGCGCTTGGCCATCGACCTGAGTACGGCCCTCGGCATCGACGCCGACCGCCGCGCACAGTGGGCCGACATCCGCGACCGCCTTAGCGACTACCCGACATGCACCGTGGGCGACCTGCCGGCCGGCGCTCGCATCGAAGTTCCCAAGACGCCGGAGATGCTCACCTTGCCGATTTTTCGTTACACCGAGCAGGGCGTGGCATGGCAGAACGACAATGCGGTCGGCATTCAACATATTTTTCCGGGCAACGGCATTGGCTTGGACGGCCCACCCGAGGTGCTCACACGGGCGCGCAACCAGATCACGGTCATGGCCCGCTGGCTGGACCTCAATGGCTGCAACAGCTTCTATCCGGCGGCCGCACGGGTCGGCTACGATCCGGATACCATCCTCCGCCACCTCCGGCATTGGGTCGAGACCGCCTCCCCCAACGGCATGCGGGCGGACAATCCGCACGGCATGGAGCAATTGAGCGTGGTCCCCTGCACGCTTCAGGAGATGTTGTTCCAAAGTTACGACGGCGTGCTGCGCTTTTTCCCGTGCTGGCCTAACACACAGGATGCCCGCTTCGGCACCCTGCGCGCCGCCGGCGCGTTTTTGGTGTCGGCCGAATTGCGTGGCGGCCGAGTCCGCGGGGTGACGATCATTAGCGAGAAAGGCCGCGCCTGCACCGTCCAGAACCCTTGGCCCAACACGCCCATGCGCGTGACGCGCAACGGCCGAGTGGCGGAAACCCTCGCCGGGCAACGCGTGTCGTTGCCCACCACCGCCGGCGAAACGCTCACGCTCGCACCCGGAGAGTGAGCCCCTCTCCAACAGGAAAGGGCCTCTCATCCAAGGCGCCACGACACCAGTGCGCAAAGTTTTGCTTGGCAGGCGAAGCAATCCGGACGACACTGGCCATGCCGCTCCCCGGACGGTCGCAAGGGCGTGCAAGCGTGCTTGAGGAAAGTCCGGACACCATAGGGCAACGTGCCTTGTGAAAGCAAGGAACGGCAGTCGCGAGACTGCCGGATGGAAAGTGCAACAGAAAGCATACCGCCGATGGCCCGCAAGGGCACAGGTAAGGGTGAAAGGGTGGAGTAAGAGCCCACCGCGCCGAGGGTAACCAAGGCGGCACGGCAAACCCCGCGTGGTGCAAGACAAAACAGGGGAAGGGCTGCCCGCTCGTTACTCTCCGGGTATTAGTCGCATCCCGCGCAAGCGGGGCGCTGCGCTTCGGCGCAGTGAGAGAAATGACCGTCCAACCCCGCGCGAGCGGGGCGGACAAAATCCGGCTTACAGGGGAGCGGCACTCCT
>JBAXPF010000246.1:0-6681 GCA_037132955.1 Verrucomicrobiota bacterium
CGGGCAGCTTGCCCGTGTGCCAATGAAGATCACGGGCGGGCCGCCCGTGCCCCCTTGCCGAGGTGGCAGGAAACGGGATATGCCAAGTCTCGCTGGCGCCAATGACTTGACAGTGGTTCTTGCCAAGGTTATGGCAGCCCGGGTAAAGTCCCGCCCTCATGCACAACGATCCCCAATTTGCTCATCCACACGCCTCAACCAACCGCGGCCGCCGCGAGTTCCTTGCGACCCTTGGCGCGGCGGCGGCGACGGGCCTTTTGGCCACGCCGGTGTTTGCGCAGAGCCCGGAACGGCGCTTGCGCGTGGGCATCGTCGGTGGTCATTTCGGGCTCAGTTTTCAATTTCACGAGCACCCCAACTGCGTCGTTGAAGCCGTCAGCGATTTGCGGCCCGAGCGGCGGCAGAATCTGAAAAAGACCTACCGCTGTGACAAGGCGTATGACTCGCTGGAGGATCTGCTGAAGGACCCGAAGGTCGAGGCGGTGGCCTTGTTCACGCCGATGCCCGACCACGCACGGCATGTGCAGCTGTGTTTGGCGGCGGGCAAGCATGTGCTCTGCGCGGTGCCCGCGGCGATGACGTTGGAGGAATGCCAGCAACTCGTCGACGCGGTGAAAAAGACCGGGCTGACCTACATGATGGCCGAAACCAGTCACTGGCAGCAACTGACTCAATCGGTGCGCAAGTTCTATCAGGAGGGCGCGTTCGGCCAACTTTATCACACGGAGTCCGAGTATCATCATCCGGGATTGGAGGAGTTGTTTTTCGAGGATGGAAAACGCACCTGGCGGCATGGCATGGCGCCCATGCAGTATCCCACGCATTGCACCTCGCACTTGATCAGCGTGACCGGTGAGCGGTTGACCGAGGTCAATTGCATCGGATGGGGTGACGGCCACCCCATCCTCAAGGACAACGTTTATAAAAACCCGTTCTGGAATGAGACCGCATTCTTCAAGACCAACCGGGGAAATTCCATGCGCGTCGCCGTGTGGTGGCGCGGCGCCCAACAAGGTGGCGAACGCGCCCGCTTTTTCGGCGACAAAATGAGCTTCTACTTCGGTGGTCCCAACGGCGCGCGGCCCTGCATCGTGCGCTCCAAGGTTGACGGCCAAACCGAGCGCGATGCCGGCGGATTCGAGCGCGCGGCGCAAGTGCTGGAACCCTATCAGGAAGTGAAATGGTGGGCGACGGATCGGCTGCCCGCACCGTTGCGCCACGACAGCGGGCATGAAGGCTCCCACTGTTTCATCACCCACGAATTCATTGACTCCATCCTCAGCCAGCGCAAGCCCGCGGTGAACATCCACGAGGCGCTCGCCTACACCGCGCCGGGCATCGTCGCCCACCAATCCGCCTTGCAGGGCGGCACCTTGCTCAAAATCCCGAGTTTCGATTGAGCCGTCACTTGGGGTGAAGTTGCTGCGGTCGGGCATTTCGCCGATGGGGGTGGCTCCGCCGGCAGCGCCCGGTTCGCGCTGGCGTTTGTTTGCCAACACCTATCTGGTCACCGCGCTCAATCCCAAGGGCAGCGTGTTTTTTGTGGCGTTTCTGCCGCAGTTCCTCGATCCGCACGCCGACATCACCCGCCAGCTCTGGATTCTTGCAAGCACCTTTGTGGGCATGGCCATCCTCAACGCGGCCCTTTACTCGGCCTTCGCAGCTGCGGCCCGCAGGGTGTTGGCGTCGCGGCGGGCCCAGCGCAGCTTCAACCTTGCGGGCGGCTCGTTGCTTGTTGGCGCGGGTTTGTGGGCGCTGCTGGCCAAGCGGCTCGCGTGACAGGCAAAGTTTTTTATTGAGTTTGAGGAGGTGGGGATTAGTCTCGGGCCAAGGGTGATTCCGTTCCGGGAGCCACCGCTGGAGCTCACACCAACCAATCAAAATGAACATATCCCGACGCAAACACATTCAATTGATGGCCACCGCCGCTGGCGCCACCGCCCTCAGCGGGGCCATTGCCCTCGCCAAGGAAACGACCATGAATACCAAGAAAGCCACACTCCCCAAACACACCAACGCCGACTTTTACAAGGACGGCAAATTCCAAGAGGAAGTCGCCAAGAAAGCCTACTTCGACATGATGAAGAGCCACGGCTATGACCTGCACATCAAGTATGCCAAGAAATGGGCGACCGATTTTTGGGTTACCGATTTCGGTCTCGGCGACTTTGCCGGTTGTGGCATGGGCGGCGTGTTTTGGGTCAATTTCCAGGAATACAATTACTTTGCCCATGAGATTTTCCTTCTGCCGGGCCAGATGATCACCGAGCACGGACATGTGGGAACCGACAAGGCAAAACCCAAGATGGAAAGCTGGCACCCGCGCCACGGCAAGATTTATTGCTTCGGTGAAACCGGTGGCGATATTCCGGCCGGAGTCGTGCTGCCCAAGAGCCAGGAGCCGTTCATCACCGTGCGCAAATGCACCGAAGTGGAGTCTGGCGATATCCTCACGCTCAACCGCTTGGAGGCGAAACATTTCATGATGGGCGGCCCGGATGGTGCCATCGTCAGCGAATACGCCACCTTCCAGGATAAGGCCGGCTTGAGCTTCAGCAATCCCGGCGTCAAGTTCTGAGGCGTGTTTTTCATTGCCAATCGGCGCGGTGCCCCCAAGCATCGCGCCGATGCAATGTTCCCTTGTTGTAGTTGTTGGTCTTGTGGCCAGTTCGCTCTTGCCCGCCGTGTCGCGTGCGGCGGAGCCTATCAAGCACCGGTTTCTCGCCGCCGATGAGTCCCGTGGCCAATTGGTTTATGTGGACCAGTTCGACCCCTCGCAGGACTGGACGCTCAAGACCCCCGAAAAACACCGCGACCTGCAATTGATAGGGGGCGGCAAGCTGCTCACCAATACCGACAGCGGCTACCGCGAATACGACCTCAAAACCCATCAGGGAGGCAAGGAAGTCAAACAGGATTTTCTGAGCGGCTCGACCACGGTGCGGCGGTTGGCCGATGGCCGCACGATTGTCGGTTGCAACCAGAAAAACGGCATCACGTTCTGTGAGCTCGACGCGTCGGACAAGCTGATTCGTGCCTGTTCCTTCCCGCAAATCAACAGCCTGCGGCTGTTCCGGCTTTCGCCACGCGGCACGCTGCTCTTCGGTGCCATGGAAGGCGACGCCAGCAAGGTCATTGAGGCGGACCTGGAAGGCAAAATCCTGCGCAACCTGACCCTGCCGGAGGCGCGCCACAACTATCAGGTGTTGGAACTTCCTAACAAGAATCTGCTGGTGGCCGACGGCTACGGTGCCGCCATCGAGGAGTTGGACTCGACTGGCAAGACCGTGCGCAAGGTGGGTGGCAAGCCCGGGTCGCCCGGTCTGCTGATGTATTTTTTCGCCGGCATCCAGGTGTTGAAAAACGGCAACATCGTGGTGAGCAACTGGACCGGCCACGGCGCCAAGGATAGCGACAAGGCGCCGCAAATCCTGGAGTTTGACCAGGATGGCAAGCTCGTCTGGCAATGGCATGACCCGCAGCGCGCCGGCACCATCCACGGCATGATCGTGCTTGATGACCTCGACACCCAGGTGCTCAACTCCGATACCTCGTCGGTGCTCGGCCCGGTGAAAGAGTAGCATGCCCGGGATGCGTAGAGGGGGGATGATGATGAAGTGTGCATATTGCCTCACGGGCATTCTTGGCTTGCTTGGGCTGGGTGCACCGCATGCGGACGCGGCCGAACCTGCCGCCGCCGCCCCCGGCGTGGTACAGGGGCTGGGTTTTGACCAACTGCTTTTCGTCAAACGCCACACCTACAATTCCAACCACTATTACACGGAATTCATCAACAGCTCATGGCAACCCGGCGGCAATCTTTGCGTGCTCAACCTCAAGGATGGTTCCGTTAGAGAAGTGGTGGCTGAATTGCAGGGCGGCGTGTTTGAGCGCTTCGATCTGTCGTTCGATGCGAAGCGGGTGGTGTTTGCATGGAAAAAGGGTTCGCAGGACGGTTACCGGATCTATGAAGTCAACCTCGATGGGACGGGCTTGCGGCAACTGACATTTCCCCAAACGGACGAGGCGGAATTGGTGCGCAAATACCGCGTGGGCGGCCATTACCACCACGGCACCGACGACATGCAGCCATGCTATCTGCCGGATGGCGGTATCGCCTTCATTTCCACGCGCTGCCAATACGGCATTTTGTGCGATGGACCGGATGATTTCACCACCACCGTGATCTATCGGATGGACGGCGATGGCAAGAACCTGCGCAAGTTGAGCAATAGTTCCGTGAGCGAGGCCTCGCCTGTGATCCTGCCCGACGGGCGCATCCTCTACACTCGCTGGGAGTATGTGGACAAGGGCGCGGTGAGCGTCAAAGGTCTGTGGACGATGCGCCCCGACGGGTCGGGATCCGCCGAGGTTTATGGCAACGACCTCGCACTGCCGCCAACCCTGATCTATGGTCGGCCGATTCCGGAGGTGGCCAATCATTATGTGGTCATGGGCGTGCCGCATTGTCCCCAGAACGGGGTGGGGACCGTCATCCGCCTCGATATGAACCGTGACATCCGCAGCCGGGAACCGATGACCTATATGACTCCCGATGTGGATATCAAGGACGAGGGCGGCTTCGCGTTTCGCAAACCTGATGGCTCATGGGTGAACGATGGCCGCGGCCGGGGTCGTCTTTTCAAAGATCCCTATCCGTTATCTGACAAGTTGTTTCTGGTCGCGCACAAACCCGAGGGGCCGCCGTGGAATGCAGCCAACGGATACGGCCTCGGCCTGTTGGATGACAAGGGGTGCGTGACATCGATCTATCAGGACCCGGCGATCTCCTGCTGGCTGCCCTATCCGGTCAAGCCGCGTCCCGTTCCGCCGGTGACCGCGACGTCGGTCAATGCGGCATTGGCGGCTAACAACCAGGCGGCGTGCATGGTCAGTGATGTCTATCATGGATTGGAAAATGTGCGACGCGGCGAGGTGGCCTACCTGCGCATCCTCGAGCAAGTGCCGCGGCCGTGGGCGGCGCGCCGCTATTGGGGCGGCGATGAATATGACCAGCAGCACGTCTGCATCACCAAGGACGCCCACCTGGGACTTAAAGTGCTGCATGGGGTGGTGCCGGTGGAGGATGACGGCTCGGCTTATTTTGTGGTGCCGGCCGGTGCCAACATCATCCTTCAGGTGTTAGATAAGAATTTCATGGCGGTGCAGACCGAGCGGACGTTCGTCGACTACATTCCGGGGGAAGTCCGCGGTTGTGTGGGGTGCCACGAGGTGCCGCAGAGCGCGGCTGAAGGATCGCTTAGAATCCCACGCACGGCCACGAAGCGCGCACCCTCGGTGCCCGGTCCGCAACCGGGCGAAACGGATGGTCGCCGGCCGCTGGATTATGCCACGGATGTGCAGCCGGTATGGGACAAGCATTGCCTCAAATGCCACAGTGCAGACAATCCCAAGGGCAAGCTGAATCTCAGTGGCACCCAGACGGCCCTGTTCAACGCATCCTACGAGAACTTGGTGCCGGAAAGACGCCGCGGCAACTTTGACCGCCAGGTGTTAGGGCCGGTGATCGGTGAAAATCATCCCAAAACCGGCAACGTGGCCTATCTGCCTGCGAAGTCGCTGGGCTCCCATGCCAGCGTGTTGATGGCCATGCTCGCCCCCGGAACCATCACCCTCGCCGATCCCGCTCAGGCGGAACGCGCGCGCAAACTCGCCGAGGTCCACAAGGAGATCGCACTCAGCCTCGCAGAACGGGTCAAAATCTCCACCTGGGTGGACACCAACTGCCAATATTACGGCAGCTACTGGGGCCGGCGCAACCTGCAATATGGCACCCACCCGGATTTTCGGCCGGTCCCCACCTTTGAGCAAGCCCGTTCCCTGACGGATCCTGCCGATGCCCGGAAGTGAAAATCCGTGGATTTTGCTTTCCATCCCGCCCCGGCTTCCGTGTATTGCGCCTGCCCATGTCCACCGATACCCATGATGCCGCCCTGCTTGGCTTGTTGCAGGAAGCCGTGCCTTTCTCGATCCGGCCCTTCGCCGGGTTGGGTGAGCGCTGCGGCCTGAGTGAGGACGCGACTCTTGCGCGCATCAAGCACCTCAAGGCCGAGCGCGTCATCCGTCAGATCAGCGCGATTTTCGACACCCGCAGTCTCGGCTATGCGTCGAGTCTGGTCGCGGCCAAGGTGGCGGCGGAACGGGTGGATGAAGCCGCCGCCATCATCTCCGCCCACCCGGGGGTGAGCCACAACTACCTGCGCAACCACGAGTTCAACCTGTGGTATACCATCGCCATTCCGCCGACCAGTCGCTTGGGACTTGAATCCACCGTGGAGATTCTTCACCGCGAGTCCGGTTCGTTGAGTACCCGACTGCTGCCGACGCTCAAGTTGCATAAAATCGGCGTGCGCTTCGACGTCGAGGGTGAGACCCGTCCGGACGACCAGGTCGCCCCAGCCTACAGTGAGAAAAACCGCAGCGCGGCGCAAGCACTCACCGCCAGTGAAATCGCCTTCGTGCGGGCCATGCAACGGGATTTGGTGCTCACGCCCACCCCGTTTGTCGAGCTTGCCGCTGAACTCGGCCTGTCCTTCGAGGAAGTGCGGGCCATGCACGAGGATTTTCTCGCCAGTGGCCGCATGCGCCGCTTTGCCGCCGTGTTGCACCACCGCAAGGCGGGCTTCGGAGCCAATGCCATGGGCGTCTGGGCCGCTCCGC
>JBAXPF010000247.1:0-6666 GCA_037132955.1 Verrucomicrobiota bacterium
ACTATTTCCGTAGTAGGTATTGTCAGCCGTTTTGCCGGCACCGTATTGCTCACCTCCGTCATAGGTGAACGCACCGTCGCAGCGGCGCACCAGATCGAGGTGGCAGGATGCTTCCCTGACGAAGGCGGCGGCGGCGGCGGGGCCTCCGACATTGGCGCCGAGGGCGCTCCACAAATAGCTGAAGCCCTGGCCGGTGTGGCCGCATTCGCGGCTTTTGAAGCCGGCGGTGGCCATTTTGGCGAAGAACTGGGTTTCCTTGGCCTTGTCCCACTGCAACGCGAACAAGAGCGCGGAGAGGGAGTTTTTGCCGTTGTTTTCATGATAGGGCCAAGGTTCATGTTCGCCGTAGGGGATGGCTCCCTTGTCCACAAAGTAGCCGAAAAAACCGGAGGCCCGCTGGATCGCGGCATCCACCTCGGGGTCCTTCACCCCGCACAGGCGGCCCGTGACAATCGCCAGGTTGGCCGGCAGGCCGGCCATGTTCACCGGGCCGTAGGGTGGAATGGATCCGTGGCGCTTGCCATCAGCGGTGAGGGCGGAAAAACCATGGCCGAAGGTGCCATACATCCCTTGCCCCTTGGCCAGCGCAAGCGTGTATTCGGTGATCGCATGCATCACCTCCGGGTCGCGGGTGAGCAGGAAATACTCGCACAGGAAGAGGTTGCGGTAGCCCAGTTCCCATGCCGACCCGTTGATTTGGTCCTGCAGATTGAGCGTGGTCGGTGCCATTTTGTGGGCGAACTCGCGCACCTTCGGCAGATAGTCGGGATTACCGCAAGCCATCAAGGCGAGGCCGTTGACCGCGCCACACCAATTTTCCTGCAAGGGTTCTTTTTCGAGTTGCTTGCACGCTTCCTCGAGGATGAGCTTGGACTTCGGGCAGGCATAGGGCGCGGTATTGCTGTAACTTCCCATCACCCGCAGCTTGAGTTCCACCGCGTCGGTCTTGCCAGCCCGCCAGCGGGTCAGCTTGAGGTTGCCCGTCTCTTTCTCGGCCTCCTGAATGGCATGGGCCATGCTCTTGCGCGCGTCGTCGCTGAACGGTTTGCCGGCCACCCCCAGAATCACGTCATCCACTTGCAGCACGCCATCCGCAGGCGACTTGGTGCCGACGTGGGTGACCAGAATCTGCCGGCTGGCGAGGGTCGTGCGCCCCTGCAGGCTATCGAGATAGTTCGCCGGCTTGGTGAAAATCCAGCCGCGCAGCCCTGTGGCGCCGAGGTTGTAGGTCAGCGTGCGGTCGACTGTGGAGCTCTGTGTGAGATCCAGTGGCCCCGCTGGCGGCTCCGCGCGAAGCTGGCCGATGGAGATGAGGGCGATGGCGACAAGCGTGTTTGTTAGACAGCGGGGTGCTTTCATGGGGCTGGAGGTTCGAGGACTGATCGATCGGGTGGATTTGTTTCGGGAGTGGCGACAGGGACCCATGCGTCCTGCTTCCGGGTTTCCGCGAGGGGCTCGGCGAGGCCGGAAAATGCGGCATGGATTTCCCGCAATTCGGCTTGGCACAGGTCGGAGAGTTGCAGGCGGGTCTTGGTGGGCCCGCTCACGGTGATGAGGAGCTGCCGGAGCAGTGGGTCCAAGCAAATCAGCGCGCGGGCGCCCTTGCGGAGCAAGACCAGCCCGCGGCTCCACAGCTGCTTGCGTTCCCTCACCTCCTCGATGAAATCAAACCGCCGCATGATGAGCTGGGTCAAACACGCATCCGGCGGCGTCTGATAGGAATAGCGCAGGCGGGTGGCTCCGGCCGCATCGCGCAATGCCTCGATGCCCACGGGTGCCGCAAGCGGCAGTGCCATGGGCACCAGCCAGGCCGGGCCGGACGCAGTGGACAGCACGCAGGCAAGCTCGAAGCGCTGCATGACTTGCATCAGGCAGGCGCGGTGGGCCTCATTTTTTTCCGCTTGCAGCGCCACCTCCAGATCCGCCTGTTTGAGCACGCCTGCCTGTGTTTTCGCGCGGTGCAAGAGCGCATAAAGATGCGTTGTCAGCCACTCCGGTTGCAGCACGGTGGCCTCGTGGAGGCCGGGATCGTTCTGATAGTTGAGAGCAATTCCCAGGCGGTGGAGGATTTCGGCCAGATAGTCTTGTTGTCCTTCTTCCCTCACGCCCTGCGCCTCGCAGAGCGCGCGGTATTCGTTAGAGCCGAGAAACGGCGGTGGGCCCGCGGCGAGGGCGCGGCGCACCGCATCCCACTCTTGGGGGATGGGTTCGCGCACTTCAGGCATGCGTTCCAACTCGCGGCAGAGGGCGGCTTTGAGGGCGGGAACACCCTTTTTCGCCTTGCAGTCCATTTCCACAAAGCCGCGGATGAAGGGATAGCGTTCCCGCAACGCGATGCGATCCACCTCGGGTCGGCAACCGGGCACATTCCACTGGTTGAGCACCACCACCACCGGCGGCCCGTCGCCATGCACATCGGTGCCATGCGCCTGGATCTGGCGCAGCCAGAAATCCGCGTCCTCGCGCTCGTGGTGCCCACGGCCCGTGAGCACCACCACATACAAGCTTCGGGCGCAGAAAAAAAACGGGTGCAGGGCATGGGTGATTTCCTGTCCCGCAAAATCCCACACATGGGCCGTGACCGGCCCCGCGCCGGTATCCATGGGCCAGTCGCACCTTGCGATGCCCGTGGTGATCACCTCCCGTTCGCGAAACGGCAACTCGCGCAGGGCCTGCACCACGCTCGTCTTGCCGGCCCCGCTGCAGCCCACCACCTGCAACTTCACCTCATTCAACGGCCGCGTCTGGCCCGCCTGCCGCGCAAAATAAAAATCCAGGATCGCTTTGGCGGTGGCCAGGCGCGCGTCCGCCACCTTGCGCGGAGCCGGCCCGATGACCGATGGCGAGAGCTGCAACGCCGGGTTGTCGTGCAGCAGCAGGCGATCTAACATTCCAAGCTCCCGCAGGCTTTCCGGCAGGGTGGCCAAGCGGTTGTCAGTGAGGTCAAGGCGCGTCAGCTTGGAAAGCGCGCCGAGTTCCGGCGGCAGGCCGGCCAATGAGTTGCTGGAAACGTCGAGCACTGTCAGCTTGGCCAGCGCGCCGAGTTCCGGCGGCAGGGCCCCGAGTTTGTTGTTGGATAAATCCAACACCGTCAGGCTGGCGAGTTGGCAAAGTTCCGGCGGCAGGGATTCGATATTATTGTTAGAAAGGTCGAGCCGCGTCAGGCTGGCGAGCGCGCCGAGTTCGGTCGGCAGGCCGGCAAGCCGGTTGTTAGACAGGTTGAGCCGCGTCAGGCCGGTGAGCGCACCGAGCTCCGCCGGCAGGCCGCTGAGTTGGTTGTGGGAGACGTCGCAGCGGGTCAACCTGGCGAGGTGGCCGAGTTCCGGCGGCAGGGCGGCGAGACTGTTGTTAGATAAATCGAGCCGCGTCAGCTTGGCGAGGTGGCCGAGTTCTGGTGGCAGGCCGGCGAGCCGGTTGTGCGAGAGGTAGAGCAAGGTCAGCGCGGTGAGGTGGCCGAGTTCTGGCGGCAGGCCGGCGAGTTGATTGTTAGACAAATCCAGCCGCGTCAGGTTGACGAGCTGGCTGAGCTCCGGCGGCACGGCGGCGAGTTGGTTGTGAGACAGATCAAGTTCTGTCAGTTGGATGAGCTGGCCGAGCGATGGCGGCAGGCGGGTCAATTGAAGACGGCTCAGATCCAGCAGTGTGCCCCGGCGGCGCGCGCAGTCGTTGATTTTTTTGGTGGCATCCTCGTAGGCCTTGTGCTCAAGGGCAGTCATACTTGGAACTTGTGCACCAGCGTGTGTTGATAGATTTGGCCGGGGTGGAGGATGGCGGAGGAGAACGCGGGTTGGTTGGGGGCATCCGGGAAGCCTTCGGTTTCCAGGCACAGGGCGCTGCGGCGGGCGTAGGCGACGCCGCGTTTACCCGGGGTGATGCCATCGAGGAAATTGGCCGCGTAGAACTGGATGGCGGGTTGATCGGTGGCAATTTCCATCACCCGTCCGGATTTGGGGTCTTTGAGCCGTGCCGCCAAGCGGACGCCATTGCCCGGCTGCAAAACCCAACAATGGTCGTAGCCGGCGCCATGTTGGAGCGCCTCGAACTCCGCCTCGATGCGTGCGCCGATGGCGGTGGGCGTGGTGAAATCCATGGGCGTGCCGGCGACCGGGGCGAGGGCTCCGGTGGGGATCAGGCCCGGATCGGTTGGCAGGTAATGGTCGGCGGCCAGCATCAGCTCGTGATCGAGGATGGAGGTGGTGGGGTCGCCCGATAGATTCCAATAACTGTGATGGACCAGATTGACGGGGGTCGGCGCGTCGGTGGTGGCCTCCGCCTGCCAGATGAGCTCATCGCCATCGGTGAGGGTGTAGGTGACCTTGACGCTGAGGTTGCCGGGGTAGCCTTCCTCGCCGTCCTTGGATAGATAAACCAACTCGACGGCCTGCCCGCCTTTTGGCGTGCCCGCCCACAAGACTTTGTCAAACCCGGTGTCGCCGCCATGCAAATGGCAGGGGATGCCACCGGGCGCATTGTTAGTGGCCAGCGCGTAGAACTTGCCTCCGAGGGTGAATTTCCCGTCCTTGATGCGGTTGCCAAAGCGGCCGATGGTGGCGCCGAAATAGGGACCATTGGCGAGCCAACCGGCCAAGGTGTCGAAGCCGTGGGTGAGGTCCGCCAGCCTGCCGTGGCGGTCCGGCGTTTCCATGGAAACCAGGATCGCGCCATACTCGGTGATACGGGCCCGCAGACCGTGCGCATTGGTGAGGGTGAAAATTTTCACGTCGCGGCCATCGGGCAGGGTTCCAAAGCGTTGTGCGGTGACGGTGCGGGTTGACATCATGGCAGGACTTTTTTGACACGCCGGCCCGCGGATGACCAGCCCGGGATTCCAAAATCGTCGCCCTGCACGCAGGGATTGACCCCGGGGGGAAATCGGTTATGATGCCCGCCATGACAGCGGTGGAAGCGGCCTATAAAATTCTGGATACGATGCTCGGCCATCTCGGGTTTACGGCCACCCTTGAGGTCCAGCAAACCGCGGACGGCCCCTGCCTGCAAATCCACACCGGCGAAAGCACCGCGCTGATCGGCAGCGAGGGCGACCGCTTGGACGACCTGCAATACCTCGTCAACCGGATTCTGCGGCGGCATTTTCCCCAGGCGGAGCGCATCAAGGTGGATTGCGAGCATTTCCGTTCGATCCAGGAGGACCACCTCCACGAGGAAGTCCGCAGCATCGCCGCACGGGTGATCACCACCGGCAAGTCCTATCAGATGCGTCCGCTCAATGCCTACTACCGGCGCCTGGTCCACAACGTGCTGGTGGACAACCCGGACGTCGTCTCCCATTCCCCGGACGGCGAAGACCGGCTCAAACGCATCACCATTTCACCCAAGCCAACCCCTGCGCCTGCCCCATGAAACGTTTCTTTTTTGACTGTGGCACGCGTGACACCGATACCGCAGTCGGCTTGTTGGTGCTGCGTGTGACCACCGGCATGATGATGATGCTCGGCCACGGCATCCCCAAACTCCAAGGCTTCGCCAAGCTCAAGGGAACCTGGCATGTGCCGGATTTTTTCCCGCTGTATTGGATGTCGCCGCAACTGAGCCTGGTGGCCACGCTGTGTGCCGAGGTGCTCGCGGCATTTTTGTTAGTGGTGGGCCTGATGACGCGCCCGGCGGCCTTTGTGCTGTGCTTCACCATGGTGGTGGCGGCCTTTGAGGTCAATGGCGCGAGTGCCTGGTTCACCCTGCCACCCAATGGCAAGGAACTCGCCCTCCTCTATCTGATTCCCTGCCTGGCGCTGTTGCTCACGGGGGCCGGCGCGTGGTCGCTGGATGCCAGTCTCTATCGCGAATCCAAACGCCGCCGCTGGTAAGCCACCTCATGGAAACCCACCGTCTCGTCCTCCCCGGTGATCTCAATCATTACGGATTCCTCTTCGGCGGGCGGCTCCTGGCATGGATCGACGAGGCGTCCTGGATCGCCGCCAGCCTCGAGTTCCCGCAGTGCCAGTTTGTCACCGTGGCCATGGACACCGTCGAGTTCCACCACAGCGTGCGCGAGGGCACCATCCTCACCATCGAATGCGAACGCACCCGCAGCGGCACCACCAGCGTCACCTATGCCGTCAAAGTCTGGGACCGCAACACCCGCCCCGACCCGATCTTCTCCACCGCCGTCACGTTTGTTAGAGTGGATGCCAACGGCCACAAGCTGCCGTTGGCGTGACGCCCGAACCCCGAGGTTTGATTGGTCCTATCGGTGAGATTGACCACGGATTGCACGGATTACACGGATTTTTTTGGTGTGGATTTCTTCACCATTTGCAACTTCTGAGAAGTTGTAAATGAATCCAATATTAATCCGTAAAATCCGTGTAATCAGTGGTTTATCTAACCGAACATGGGGTTCAACTTCGGTTTTCAGCTTGAATTCAATGATGTCCGGGAAACGAATACCAACATCACGCATGAGATTGGCACCGCCTAGCTGCCCAGTATCAGCGGTGAAAGCTCCGCCAGCCAATCGGCCAGATCCACGGCGGCGGGGGTTGCCGACAGGATGTCGAGATCATGCAGGTCCCAACGGAAAACCAATTTGTAGCCGTCCCACTCGCCACTGGCGCCGCAATCCTGGACCCACTTGGCACCGCGGCGGTTGTCTTGGAGCATATAGGCCACGAGTTGTTCCACGCCCGCACGGAAGGCCGTGAGCCACAT
>JBAXPF010000248.1:0-6655 GCA_037132955.1 Verrucomicrobiota bacterium
TGTGGTGCTTACCGATGTCCCGCCGCACACCACGGTGGCGGGCGTGCCAGCCACCGTGGTCGGCGAAGTCCGTGAAGACAATCCCGCGAGCGAAATGAACCAGCACCTCGACTGCCGCGCCCGGAAATGAGCCACGACCCATCCCCCTCCGCATGAAGACACCCCCGCGTCTGTTAGGCATTGCCGTCATCGGGCTCATCTGCGGTTCGTGTGGAAAAATCCGCGAGCTGGCGGGCAAGGCGAAGCAGGCCGCCGAGAACCGGGTTTCCGCCACCCTCGGGTCGGACAAGACCACTGCCGATCCGGCGCTGCAAGCCTTGGTCGATCAAACGCCGGAAGGAGCCGTCTTCCGCAAGGACTTGGCCTTCCCGGATCAGCTTCATGTGAAGGAGATACGGCTTCTCAAGTTCGATGCCGCGCGGGTCTTTGTGAAGTCAGCCTTTGGCAACCAAGCCGCAGCTCTTTCCGGCACCCGGCATTTCACCACGCTGTACGAGCGGGCTGGGGAGCGGGTTTCGGTCACGATGGAAAGTGCGGGGTTTTCCCTGCCGGAGGTGGAAAATCCGCAGGGGGATAAACCGCAGGGGGGCAAGGCGACCGCCAAGGCGACCGCCAAGGCGGCAGCTGACAAGGCGGCAGCCTTGGCCGCGGTGCCCCATGAATTGGCCCAATCCGAAAATCTCACGGGCGGCAAAGTTAGCTTCTTATTCAATGGCAAGACTTGGAAGGCGACGCACACCAGCGATTTCAAACTCGCCGCTTGGGGTGGCAATCTGGAGCCGACCATGGGCGTCAATTGCATGGATGCGGGGATCATGCCGCGTGCCCATTGGTTTGGCAAAGGCCGCCTCAAGCCGGGGGATAGCGTGCCGCTTGCCGGAGCATCGATGGCACTGTTGTTTGCCGGTGAGGCCACGGGCAAGATCACGCTCAAGCTCGAGTCGTTCGAGGCGAGTGGCGGCCATCCTTGCGGGGTGTTTGCGGTGACGGGCAATTACCGCGCGACCGCGGTGCCCGGCCCGGACGGGGAGGTCGCCGACTGTGAGGTGTCTATCAGTTCCGGCAAAGTCTGGCTGTCGCTGCTTTATCCGGTGGTTATCCGCGAACAACTCGAAACTGTCCAAACCCTCGTCAGCGGTGCCCGCAGCGGCCTTGCCACCCGCATCCAGGGCAACGTGGCCGTGTCCATCACCCGCGAGTGGAAGGCAACGCCAAGCGCCCCGTAAGGCTGCATATGCGCTCAGCAGTATCAGGGGAAGGCCGCCCACCGGGAATTGTGTTTGCGCCGGGGTCCCTGGCAGAGGTCCTCGTCATCTACTAACCGGCTATGTCGGCAAGCATTGCGACAACCCGGCCAGCGGTGAATGACCAAGCGGCCTTCACTCCGTTTTGGCCTTGAATTCAAACGAATGGAGAGCCACCCCGCGCTGGTTGGGAATGACGGTCACCCGGAGGTTTTGCACGCCTTGCACCAGCTTCACATCCACCGGAACGGTGGTGACCCACAGACCATGAGTCATGGGGATCCGCACCAGACTGACAGCATTGAAGGCATCTGACCCGACTTGCAGGAATTGGCCATCATTGACCGCCGCGGTCTTCATGGTGAGTTCATATTTGCCCGCCGCGGGAGCATCGATCGAGTATTCCACCCAACAAAATGCCAGTTGCTGCGGGAAATAGACCTGCTTGCCGCCACCGTGACTGTCCTGGAGAATGAGGCTCGGGCCGCCGTATATCGCTTGCCCTTCCTGCTTGATGTAGGCACCGGCACTCACCTGCAGGACGCCCTTGACCGGCTTGACAGGTCCCGCCGGCGCGGTGGTGCTGGTATCCTTCTTGGCGGCCGGCGCACCGGGTTTTGCCGCTTCCTCCCCGGGCTCCGCATTCGCTTCCTCAGGTTGGAGCGACCCGTTCATGTCAACCTTGGTGTCCGGGGTATCCTTGGCGATTTTTTGGATGACCGTCATCACCGCGTTAAACTGCGCTTTGTCGGGCAGACCGCTTGTCAGCCACCGCAGATGCTCGACCTGTGAGAACCGGGCCACCTGCGCACGGGCGGTCGAGCCCTCGACAAACTCCGGTCCCGTTAGACCGTCGAGCCGGGACGCGGCCCAGCCTTTGCCATAGCCGACGCGCCACACGCCGTCGACGCCGCGCCAGGCGACACAGGCATGAGCCGGTTGACCCACACCAATGGCCGGGATGCCGCAGGCCTGGTTGATGAAGACGGCGAACGACGAGCGGGGGCCGCATTTACCGCCGCCTTGCAGCACGGTTTTCATGTTGGAGTAGGGCACGGGGGAATTTCGGCGCCAGACCAGACCGGTCATGTCCACCACCATCTCGGTGGCGCCAAGGTCCGGGCGGAACGTGCGGATCATCTCGCGGCCCCAGGCCAGGTCGTCATCGGAGGCACCCGAGGAAACAATCTTGGTGTAATCCCAAACTGTTAGCTTGGCGAAACTCGGCACCAACTCCTTGTTCCTATATGCAATCTTGAAATGGTTGTAACGGACCAGCGGGTCCGCAGGGGTAGAGGCACCCCCCGCGCCGATGTTGACTCTGCCGGGCGGAAACAGAGCGGTGGCCATCGCCAGCTTCAGATAGATGCCAGCCTTGGCCTCCGGATCGGCAGCATGGAGTTTTTTCCAAAGTTCCAAGGTGGCGATGGGCACGGTCCAGGTGTTTTCCTCGCGGGCCCTGAGACCGGTGGGCGTGGCGGCTTCCAAACACATTTCCATCGCCGGCGTGTCATGCAGCAACCAGCCCAGGAATTTGGAGTTGTCCGGACTGGCCTTGGCAAAAGTGGCCAGATTGACCGCACCGAATTTGGTGATGAACTGGCGCTGGGTCAGCACGGCATTGAGCGTTGGGTCCTTGAGCAGGGCCTTCAAGCGGTCTTCCGTGATACCACTGGCATCGGCAGGCACTTTGGCACCCAACCAGGTGGTTAGATTAGCGGCATAGGCGGCAAAATCGCCGGAGGTGATGGCCGCATCCAAGTCCTTGGCACCGGGGTCGGCGGCTTGGCTGGTGAGAGAGAGCAGGAGCGCAACGCCGGCGCTGAAAAACCAGCGGTTTAGGGGGGGGTGCATGGATCTTATGGGGGGGGCATCTATAGAAAATTGTTATTTGGGTTCCCACATCAGGAGTCTGCCGGTCTTGGTGGCGGCATACAGCTTGCCGTCGCCACCGGCGAGGATGGTGACCCCGGCGGCATCACCAATCGCCTGCCATGGCGCGTCGGCTTGAGCCACGCTGCCCACCAACAAGTCGTCCTCCCGGGTGGCCGCATAGAATTTGCCAGCCACCTCGGCAAACGCAAGGATGCCCGGCGGCGGACGACTCGTTGTCTTGCTAGATCCCCACGGCACATCCGTCGGCGTGGTGGCACGCACCATGATGGACTCGGCCACGCCGGCCGAACCGTTGTTCACCACGATGGCGCCATAAATCATGCCCGGAGCCGAGGCGGTGCCAGCCATGCCGACGCAACACCAACAATGACCGATGTGCTGCCACGCGGCCGTGGTGTCGGCCGCCTCACGCATGTGAAGGGTGCCGGAGCGGGTGGAGGTGGAGGCAAACAACTTGCCGTCCGCCACCCCCATCGCCACCACGCCGCCGGGGCTTTCGCCGATTTCTTTCCATACAACCGGCGTGACGGCAGGATCGCACACCAGAAGTTTGTTAGTCGAGGTGGCCGCAAACAACTTGCCGGCCGTGGCCGCCATGCCGACGATGCCGCGGGCCTCGCCGATTTGCTGCCAAACGACTGCGGATTGGGGTGCGGCCGGCTCTTCGGCGCGGGCGGGAGTGGTTAGGCCCGCGAGGATTGCCGCCCCCGCGAGACCCAGGGTGTTGCGTAACAGGCGAGTCTTGACCGGCAAGACGGTTCGTTCAGCCGACGTGAGATTGGCAAGGGGCCATGGTGGCGGGCTAACCCTGGAAAGGAAGATGGAAACCACTGATTGCACTGATTACACAGAAAGAATTAGATCAATTTCAGCGGATAGATCATGCTCCTATCAGCCCCCCACTAACATGCAGAATAACCGCCAAGCCGCAAAGGACGCAAAGTTGCGCAAAGGAAAATTATGCATCGAGAAAATCCTGTCTTGCTTTGCGTTCCTTTGCGCCCTTTGCGGCTTGGCGGTGAGGTATTGGCAGTTGTTCGTGCCTGTGTTATAAGTGGTTCCGCAGCCACAATCACCACACCCGTTTTTTCAAGGCCAACCGCTTATTTCGGTTGCCACATCAAGAGCTTGCCGTTTTTGGTGGAGGCAAACAGCTTGCCATCCGCACCTGCAAGATGAGTCACGCCGGCAGCATCGCCAATCTGCTGCCACTTGACATCGGGCTTGGTCGGGTCGCCCACATAGAGCGCATCCTCCTTGGTGACGACATAGTATTTGCCACCCACTTCCGTCATGGCCAGGGCACCGACGGGGGGGCGACGATCCACACCATTCCACGGGATGCCATCCAAGCCCCGGCCGGGATTGACATTGGCCGCACCCGCGCTATCGCGCAGCATGATCGCCACTTCGGATCCCACTTCCTTGGTATCAATGAGGGCATACAGCTTGCCCGGCGCTCCAGCCATGGCAATGAGGCACCATGCGTGACCCAGATCTTGCCAGGCACTGTAAGTGGTGACCGCATCGCGAGTGGAAAGCCGACCGGCGGAGCGGGCGTCGGTGGAGACAAAGAGCTTGCCATCCGACACTCCCATCGCCACGACGTTGCCGCCAGGACCATCGCCGGCTTCTTTCCACACCACCGGCGTGGTGGCAGGCTCACACACTTGGAGTTTCATGGCCCCGTTGATGGCAAAGAGGTTTTTGCCCACCGCGGCCATGCCGACCACGCCGGTGGCGCTGCCGATTTCTTTCCAGGTGACCTCGGGCTTGGCCGCAGGCTTGGCGGCGGACTTGGTTTGGGCGAAGACTTGGCTCGACAGACCCGCGAGGGTGGCGACAGTCAGGAACCTGACCGTGTTTTTCATTAGACTGACTTGTTTCATGGGTGCTTAGGTGGGGGTTGGTTGATGCGCCGTGACGCGTTGCCACTGCACATGAGAAACTTTGCGCAGAGTTCCCGCCCCCTGTCATGTCGGATAAACATCGGACACCGGGGGGGAATTGTAACGCCAATCTGTGACCGCCGACTGGAGTTTCAGATTTCCTGAGCCAGGCATTGAATTGTCGAGGAATTGGCAATGAATCCCGGAAAATGACGTGGCACTTTCTTGAGGGTTTGGTCGGGATTTAACGAAACGCAGAACCGAGCGGAGCGAGATAGACTTGGGCGGAGCAAAAGCCCCGCAGGGTGACCGCCGGAGGGCGGGGTCAATCGCCGAGGTCGCGGAGGGATCCGCGGAGATCTTTTGATGGAGATTGGCACCGGGTCGTTAGTCCTCAGGACAGCATCAAACGCACCGAAAGAAACTCTGCGATTGCCTCTGCTGGCTCAGCGCCTCCGCGTTTCGATCATTTTGTGAAACATCTGAGCGTCAAAACGCGCCAGTTCTGGTACCCCCGAACTCAGGAACCGTGAGTTCGGTCCGATTTTCAGCGACGGTCACGGACCGCCGCTTGTACACAACACAGCTCAGCACGTATGCCTGCCGGCGGGCGGGTGGCCGAGGAATTTGACCACGGCATCGGTGCGGTTGTGGACGTGAAGTTTTTCATAAATCCGTTCGACGTAGGTGCGTACGGTGCCCAGCGACACCTGCATCGTCGCGGCAATCTCCTTGTAGGGGCAGCCATCAGCTAACAACTTCAACACCTCGCGCTCGCGCGGGGCCAGCACCGCGACCCCGCCGTTCACCGCCGGCCGGGCGCGGAAGAAATCCACCATCCGGCGGGCCACGCTGCCCGAGATCGGCGAACCACCGGCAGCCACCTCGCGGATTGAATCTAACAATACATCCGGCGCGGTGCTCTTGACCAGATACCCGTGGGCCCCGGCGGCGAGCGATTGAAAAATGTCATCGCTATCCTCATAGGCGGTGAGCATCAGGATGCGCACCTTGGGCATGAGCGCCACCAGACGGGTGACGCATTCGATGCCACTCATGCCGGGCAGACGGATGTCCATCAACACAATGTCGGGTGCCTCCGTGGGCAACCGCTGCAACGCTTCCTCAGCATCGCTGCAGGCGCTGCGGCATTGCATGTCGGGCGCGTCGTCGAGCAGGGCCGCCAGTCCGCGGCGCAGCGTCGCGCTGTCTTCGACGATGGATACCTGGATTCGTTTCATGTTTTGTTAGATTGGTGTGGGTCAGTCAGTAGGCAGCCGGAAGGTGATGCGGGTGCCGCTGCCCACATGACTGTCAATGCGCCATTCACCACCCAGTTCGGCAAGGCGGCGGCGCATATTGTCCAGCCCGTGGCCTTGGCGGCCCTGGTCACCGGTGGCATTCGCCTGCGGGTCAAAGCCGCGGCCGTTGTCGGTCACGCCCACCACGAAGTCATTGCCCTCCATCGCACAGCGCACCTCCACCCGCGTCGCCCCGGCATGCTTGAGAATGTTGTGTAGCGCTTCCTTGACGGCGAGCAACAGGCCATGGCGGCGCTGCGGCGGCACAAACTTGTCCGGGAAGGATTCGTCCAGCTCAAACTGATAGGTCAGGTTGGCCGGCGCG
>JBAXPF010000249.1:0-6625 GCA_037132955.1 Verrucomicrobiota bacterium
TTACTCCATTACTCCATTACTCCATTACTCCATTACTCCATTACTCCATTACTCCCCACCTCCCCACCTCCCCATCATGCCCTCCATCCCCCCCACGACTTCCGCGCCCGCCGCGTTGCTGGCGGATTTCTCCGACCGGCTCAGTCCGATTGTGGTGAAGGAATTGCGCCAAGGTCTGCGCCAGCCGACCTTCGTGATTGCCTTTTTGTGTTTGCAGGTGTTGCTCTGCATTGTGGTGTTGGTGGCGGTGCTCAGCGCGCCGGTCGGCTCGCATGCCGGCCTGCGGGTGGGCAGCACCGTGAGCGGGTTTTTCTTTGTCCTGTTGGGCATCGCCATCCTGGTGGTCCAACCGCTGCGCGGCTTGGGGGCTCTGGCCACCGAAATCAAGGCGGACACCCTCGATCTGCTGTTGCTCACCCGCCTGAATTCCTGGCGTATCACGTTTGGCAAATGGCTCGCGCTGGTCAGTCAGTCCGCGTTGTTGGTGGTGGCGGTGTTGCCCTATCTGATTTTGCGCTATTACCTCGGCGGCATGCAGTTGTTTTCAGAATTGTTAGCACTGCTGACCCTCTTCATCGCGTCGGCCAGCTTCACCGGGGTGACGGTGGGATTCTCGGCCACCGCCTCGCTGGTGATCCGCGGGTTGGTGGCGCTGGGCATTCTGCTCGTGCTGCTGGTGGTGCCTAACCTGCTGGCGGAATCACTGCTGCGCGGCGGTCCGCTGGCTCTCACGTTGTCCACCCCGGCGGAGGTATACGGCTATGCCGGATTCATATTGATGCTGGTGTTTTTTGGTTATTACTTCCTGGAAATGGGTGCCACCCAGATTGCGCCTGCCGCGGAAAACCGCAGCACCTGCAAGCGCCTCGTCGGCCTGGTCGTGCTGGGCTTGCTGGCTTGGCTGTTGCCTAACGACGGATTCGCGCTGTTTCCCTGCTGGCTGATCGTGGCGTCGCTGTTGATAATTGATGCGCTGAGCGAGCGCCCTGGGTTTGCGGCCTCGGTGTTGCGGCCGTTCCGGCGGCTCGGGCCGTTGCGGTATCTGGCGGGTGCGTTGCTGTTGCCCGGGTGGGCGAGCGGAATCTTCTATGTGGCACTGCTAGCCGGCATCACGCTGGCTTTGTTCAAGGCGCATATCCTGATCAATCGCGCGAATGCCGACGACTTGCGGGCGTTCGGGCCGTTGGGGTTGGCGGCGTTGTTATTGCCCGCCGTGGTGGTTTCCGTGTTCATGCGCAAGGCCAAAAATCTCTTCACTGCTTACACAGTGGTATTCATCGCGTCGCTGATTGTCGCGCTGGTGTTTTTTATCATCGGCCAGACCACCAACACCACCAAAGAGATGATGTGGCTCATTCCCGCGTGTCCGCCGCTGGGGATCATGTCCTATGGCGAATACAGTCACGCCTACCATAAAGGAGACTTGCTCCTGAGCCTGGCGGTCATTCCCTGCGGCGTCTTCTGGCTGGTCCTGCTCCTGCGCAGTCTGGGCCATTGGACACGCATCCGCACGCTCGACCGGTCCCTCGATGTCAAACCCTTGACCCCCGATGCTGCCTGACTCCCAGATGTTGTTAGAAGCCGCCCGCCAGGCCGCCGCGTGTGCCGCACGGCTGCGCCTGCCGCTGCGCACCCGGGTGTGGCAAGGCGCGGCCGGCGAACTGGTCGGCGCAGGCACCGGGGCGTCGATGGATTTTCAAGACCACCGGCCTTACTTCCCCGGCGACGATCCGCGCCACATCAACTGGCAGGCGTATGCCCGCACCGGCCAATACACGATGAAACTCTATCGCGAGGAAGTGCGGCCCTCCGTGGACATTCTCTTCGACGCCTCGCCCTCGATGTTTCTAACGCCTGAGAAGGCGCTCCGCAGCGCCGGCTTGTTGCACTTCGCGCTGGAATGCGCCCAACGTGCCGGCGCGGCACTTTCGATCCATTTGTTAGGACAGACCACAGCGCGGGCCATCGAGCCCGCCACCGTGGCGGCCATGCGCTGGGTGGATGAGTTGCCCGCGGCCACCGCCTCACCGAACACCCAGCCCGACCTGCGCGCCATCCGCCTGCGGCCCAACGGCTTGCGCGTCTGGATATCCGACCTGCTGTGCACCGGCGACCCGGCCGTGCCGCTGCGCGCGCTCGGGCACGGCCACGGGTCCGGCATCCTCCTCTGCCCGTTCGCGCCGGAGGAAGCCGCGCCGGAGTGGGCGGGGGCATGCGATTTTCTCGATGTGGAATCCGGCCGGCGGGAGGCACGCCACATCGATGCGGGCGTGCTGCGTCGCTACCGGGCCGCCTATGACGCCCATTTCCAGTTGTGGAAGGAACAAGCGCGGCGCTTCCGCACACCGCTGGCGCGGATAGCCGCCACCGGCTCGTTAGAATCCGCCCTGGCCAGCGGTGCCCTGCCAACCGGCGCCGTGGAGACCGGGACTTGAGGAGGCAGAGATCTATATGATATCTTGGAAAGAGAATTTGCTGCTTAGGGATATTTTCCCGGGCGGCCGGAGTTCCGGCTGGCACTGGCGGGACCCTTGTGGCTAACATTGCACATGCCGCTCAGCTTCGCCAATCCCCTGGGACTGCTCGCCTTGTTAGGCGTGCCGGCGGTGCTGGCCATCCACTACTTGCAGCGCCGCACCCGCGCCATTCCTGTCGCCACCCTCTTTCTCATCGAGCAACGGCGGGATCAATCGCGGATGGGCCGGCGCTTCGAGCGGCTGATTGGCTCATGGCCGATGTGGCTGCAATTGCTGATCGTGGTGTTGCTGGCCGCCCACCTGTCCCAACCGCGCTGGCCGCTGGCGGGCTCGGTGCAACGGCTGGCGGTCGTCGTCGATGGCTCGGCGTCCATGCGCGTCTTCAAGGGCGACTTGCTGCACCAACTCACCAGCGTCGCGCAGCGCTGCCAAAGCCTGGCCCGCCGCACCGAGTATCTGGTTTTGCTAGATGATCCGACCCAAGCGCGGCTGTATGCGGGCGATTCGCTGCCCGCGATGCTGCAGGCGCTCGAGCGCTGGAACCCGGTGGGCGGACCGGTGGATCCAACGCCGAGCCTGCGTCTGGCCCGCGAGCGCGTCGGCAAGCACGGGTTGGTGGTTTACGCCACGGACACACCGCGTGAGCAATTGCCGGCGGACGCCGTCCTGCTGGCGGTGGGCCACCCGCTCGCCAACGTCGGAATCACCGGTCTGAGCGTCAGTCAACAGGATGGACAAGCCGTGTGGCGGGCCCTGGTTTGCAACCGGAGTGCCAGCCCGCAGACGCGCGCATGGCACCTCGAATGGGACCAAGGCATGCGCAGCCCCGATGCGCTCGTGCGCCTGGCTGCCGGTGGCATGGAGAGCCTCAGCGCGGCCATGCCCGCGGGTGCCACCCGCCTGCGGCTTGTGTTAGATAAGGATGAATTCAGTCTGGATGATTCCTTTGCCTTTCTAACGCCAACACCCAAGCCCCTGACATACCGCCACAGTTTGCCTACAGCGTTAAACTGGTTGCCTGAGCGTTTGGGTCGCAGCGTTCCCGGCATGGCCGCGGCGGGGCCCGGCATGGCGGCGGACATCGTGCTGGCGGCGGCCAGCGACGGGCAATTTCCAACTGTGTTAGGGGCGGGGATTCTCATGTCGGCAGCCGGTGATGCCAACGCCAAGACGCTGGCCCAGCCGGTGGTGGCGGTCCACCATCCGATGGTGGCTGGGATGTCCTGGGAAACGCTGACTGTGCAGGAGGTGCCCATGGTGCCTGCCAAACCTAACGACGTCGTCTTGGTGTGGTGCGGTCCGCAACCATTGGTCAGCCTGCGCCCACTGCCACTGGCGGAGGGTGCCGCGGCCACCGCCACGCCCGCCCAACAATTGGTGCTGCATTTCAACCCGGCGTTTTCCAACATGGAACGCCTGCCTGCCGCCGCCGTGCTGTTCCTACGCTACTGCGAGGAGGTGCGCCTGGCCAAACGTGGAACCTCCCGGGAGCAACTCGAACCCCACCAGGCCCTCGCCCCCCTGCTGCCGGGCGAGTTGCACGGCGAACTGGTCAGCGAGACGCTCGATCTGGCCGGCAACATCGTGAGTTCACGCCATATCCAACCTAATGGATTGGCCGGGTTGCGGGCGCCTGACGAGCCGGGGTTTCTCCGGGTGCGCGAAGGCGCCACCACTTTGATAGATGGGGCGGTGGCCTTTGCCGATGCCCGCGAGGGTGACTTCCGCGCCTGTGCCACCCGCGTTGCCACCACCGATATGGCCTCTGACAGCACCTCCGGCGATGCGCTGGGGCCGTGGTGGCCGATGGTCATGCTGCTGGTGCTGCTGGCCTTGCTCGCATCGTGGGCGCTTATCGGCAAAGCCTCCCGCGCCCAAACCCATTAACCCACCCATGCTCAATTCCCCCGAGTGGCTGCTGCTCATCCCCGCCCTGGCCTTCGCCGGTTGGCGCTGGCGCGGCCTCTGCTTGCAGCGCCCGCGGCGCATCCTGATTTTGCTGGGAATCGTCGCTTTGTTAGTAGAACCGCGGATTCCAAGCCGCCGCGGCGGCTTGGACCTGTGGGTGTTGTTGGACCGCTCCGCCTCGACCGCGGACCTGATCGACCGCAACGTGGCGGAATGGCGAACATTGTTAGATAAAGCCCGGCCGTCGCGGCGCGACACCCTGCACGTCCTCGACTACGCGGCGGAAGTGCTGCCGGCCGACCCCGGTGGCGGCACCTCGCTGTATGCCAACCGGCGCGGACAGACCCGCACGGCGTTGGCCTTGGATCATGTGCTGGCCGCGCAGGATGCCGGCCGCCCGGCGCGGGTATTGGTGTTCACCGATGGTTATGCCACGGAACCGCTGCGCGAAAGCGCCGCCAAACTCGCGGCGGAGGGGATCGCCCTGGACTACCGGCTCATCCAACCCCCGGTGGCGGAGGATGCGCGCATCGCCAGCTTGGACTTGCCGGCGCGCGTGCAGTTAGGCGAGGCGTTTGTCCTGCGTCTAACCGTGGTGGGAACCGGCAACCGGGTCATTCCACTGAACCTGCGCCGCGATGGCCAGACGGCGGGCAGCTCCAGCGTGAAGTTGCGCGACGGTCGCGGCACCCTGGAAATCGTCGATCACCTCGCCCAAGCGGGGGCCCATCGCTACGAGGCGGAAATCCTGCCGGAACACGACGCCCATCCGGGAAACAACCGCGCGTCCCGTTGGGTCGAGGTGGTCGGTGGCCCCCGGCTGTTGCTCATCACCCGCTTTTCTAACGACCCGCTGGCTGAGGTGTTCCGCGCGCAGGGTCTAAGCGTCGATCTCGTCACCGACCCGCAGACTGCCGATGAAGGCCGCCTGGCAGGGGCGCGGGCAGTGGTGATCCACAATGTGCCGGCGTTTGATTTGCGTCCCGAGTTTCTGCGCGCCTTCGACTTTTTTATCCGCGAGCAGGGCGGCGGCTTGCTCATGGTCGGCGGCAAGCATGCCTTCGGCGCGGGTGGCTATTTTCAATCCGCCATCGACCCCTTGTTGCCGGTTTCCATGGAACTCAAAAACGACCACCGCAAGCTCATGGTGGCCATGGCCATTGTCCTCGACCGCTCCGGCTCCATGGCGGCCACCGTGCCCGGCCCGGCCGCCAAACCGCTCACCAAGATCGATATGGCCAACGCCGGCGCCGCCGGCGCCATTGAATTGTTAGGACAAGGCGATTTTGTGGGCGTTCATGCCGTGGACAGCGAGCCGTATTGCATTGTGCCGATGGGCTTGGTCGGCAACCGCAAAGCCGAGATGCTCGGCCGCATCCGCAGCATCCAATCGATGGGCGGCGGCATCTTCATCTATAAGGGCTTGGAGGCCGCATGGAATAGCCTGCAACCGCTGGAGGTCGGCACCCGCCACATCATTTTGTTTGCCGACGCCGCGGACTCCGAGGAACCCGGCGCCTACAAGACGCTCCTGCCGCAACTCACCAAGGCGGGTTGCACGGTTTCCGTCATCGGCATGGGGACCCGCGGCGATTGCGATGCAGGTTTGTTAGAGGAGATTGCCAAGCTTGGCAACGGGCGCATCCAGTTCACGGATCAAGCGGCGGAGATCCCGCAGTTGTTCGCGCAGGAAACCATGACCGTGGCCCGCAGGTCATTCATCGATGAGCCATGCGCCACCCAGGCCACGGGCAATTGGGCGGAGATCTCCCCGCAGGCGATCGACTGGTTGGGCGAGGTGGATGGCTACAACCTGTCCTATGCCCGGCCGGAGGCGACGGTGGCCCTGGCCAGCAAGGATGAATACCTGGCACCGCTGGTGGCCACGATGCGGCGCGGCATCGGACGTACGGCGGCGGTGACATTTCCGTTAGGCGGGGAGTTTTCCAACCGCGCGCGGCAATGGCCGGGTTACGCGGATTGCACCAAAACCTTGTCGCGCTGGCTGGTGGGCGACGCCATCCCGGCCGGTCTCGGCCTCGCCCAACACCTCGAAGGCAACCGCCTGACCATCGACTTGCATTACTCTAACGAGGAATGGGCACGCCGGCTCGCCATCACCCCACCGCGGCTCAAACTCTCCGTCGGCGCGGATCACCCGCGCGGCCTTGAACTCCCGTGGCAGCGGCTGGCACCCGGGCATTTTTCCGCGGCCATCGAGTTGGAAGACAATGAAACCG
>JBAXPF010000250.1:0-6618 GCA_037132955.1 Verrucomicrobiota bacterium
TATGATTGGGGTGCCTTCTTGGATGTGACTCTTTACCGCGATGCCGTCACCCACTTTCTGACTCACCCCCAACATGTGCGCCGACCCGTCGAGATCCTAAGCGGCACACGTAGGCTTGGCACACAAAACATGTTTCTCTTGGGTGACAACGCCGCTTTCTCGATCAGCGCGATCACCGCCGCCCCAGCCGATTACGAGTCCCACCTGACCCGCTTCCTCCATCACACCCGCCTCGACCACCTTCACTGGATCAATCTCAATCACCACACCATTACCTTCACATCCCTCAGCAATTCCTCACATCTTTCACACTAATCTTTTCTTCCCATCATTTTGCCCCCCCTCTTCATTCTCTTCCCATGATTTTACCTCAGCATCATTTTGCCCTCCTCCTGTTTTCCCTAACATCCACCCTCGCCATGCAGGCCGCCGAGCCGCTGCGCCCACCGTCGGTCCCGTTGGTCGCTCACGACCCGTATCTGAGCATCTGGTCGCCAGCTGACAAGCTCACCGACGCCGATACCGTCCACTGGACTGGCAAGCCGAACCGCCTCACCAGCCTGATGCGGGTCGATGGCAAGACATACCGGGTGATGGGCACGGAACCGGCCACCGTACCTGCCCTGCCGCAGACCCGTCTGGAGGTGACGCCCACCCGCACCCTCTATACCTTTGACGGCGCGGGCATCCACCTCACCCTCACGTTCATGACGCCGGCACTGCCGGATGATCTCGATGTCCTGTCACGCCCGCTGACCTATCTGACGTTTGAGGCCTGCGCCACCGACAGCCAATCCCATGAGGTCGCGATCTATCAGGATGTGGCGGCGGAACTCGCCGTGAATGAACCGACGCAACAAGTGGACTGCTCGCAAGCCGACACCGCCGGACTGTCGGTGGTGAGGAGCGGATCGCGCGAGCAGCCTGTGCTCGCGAAAAATGGCGACAACCTCCGTATCGATTGGGGCACCCTCTATCTTGCCGCTCCCAAGAGTCCAAAGAACTCGGCGCATATTTTGCCACCATCCGTGGCGCGCGCCACCTTTGCCGCCGGTGGCGAGTTCCCGCTGGTTAAAATGACCATGCCGCTGGCGGCCAGGGACGCACCGGTGGCGGCAATTGTGTTAGATCTCACCAAGGTCGGCGCCGAACCGGTCACCCGTTGGCTGATGCTCGCCTATGACGACGAATTCTCGATCAAGTATTTCGAGCAAAACCTCCGGCCCTACTGGCGTCGCAATGGTGATGACGCAGCCAAATTGTTAGCCAAAGCCGCAGCCGATTACCCGGCATTGACCACGCGCTGCTCCCAATTTGACCAACAGCTTGTCGCCGACCTGTCCAAGGCCGGCGACAAGTATGCCCAACTCTGCACCCTGGCCTACCGTCAGACATTGGCCGGTAACAAGATCTGTGCCGACGCCAAGGGCCAGCCACTCATGTTCCCCAAGGAAAATTTTTCTAACGGCTGCATCGGCACGGTGGATGTGTTGTTCCCGCAGGCGCCGTTTTTCCTCGCACTCAGCCCGGCGCTCACCAAGGCGATGCTCATCCCCGTGCTGGATTACGCCGCCTCGCCGCTCTGGCCCTATGCCTATGCACCGCATGACCTCGGCACCTATCCGCACGCCACCGGCCAAGTCTATGGCATGGACGGCCCAGATGCCAACCGGATGCCGGTCGAGGAATGCGGCAACATGCTCATCATGCTCGCCGCGCTTGCCAACCAGCAAGGCAATGCCGACCTCGCCAAAGCGTATTGGCCGATGCTCACCAAGTGGGCAGACTACCTGGTAAATGAAGGCCTCGACCCGCAAAACCAACTGTGGTCCGCCGATATGTTCGGCCACCTGCCACGCAATGCCAACCTCGCACTCAAAGCCATCATCGGCATCGGCAGCTTCGCTCAACTCTGCACACACGCCGGCAAACCCGCCGAAGCAACGAAGTATTTGGCCATCGCCCGCGATTACGCCGCCAAATGGCAGGATCTCGCCAAGGACGACCACCACACCCGCCTCGCCTATGACCAACCGGGGTCATGGAGCATGAAGCATAACCTGATTTGGGATAGCGTGTTAGGACTCAACCTGTTTCCCACCACCATCGCCGACGCTGAAATCGCCTGGTATCTCAAGGTGCAAAAAAAATACGGACTGCCGGTCGATCACCGCACTGACACCTCGCTCATCGATTGGGCGCTGTGGAGCATCGCCCCGGCCCGCAATGCTGCGGATTTCCAAGCATTGCTAGAACCCATCTGGCGTTACGCCAATGAAACCCCGTCGCGCGTGCCGCTCGCCGATTGGTATGTCACCACTCATGCAAAGAAAAAGGGCTTCCAAGCCCGCCCGGTCGTGGGCGGCATCTTCATCAAAATGCTAACAGATCAGCCAACGTGGAGCAAATGGGCCAAACAAGGTGCCGACACCCGTGGCCCATGGGCGCCGCTGCCGGTGGCAAACAGCTTGCCCGGCCTGCGCAAGTTGTTCGACTCCCCGCTGCGCGACACGTCCATCTGCGTCGGGCCGGACCGTGCCTACTATCTAACAGGAACCACCGGCCACCCCACGTGGTGGACCACCAACGAGGGCATCCGCGTCTGGCGCTCCACCGACCTGACAAACTGGCAACCGCTGGGCTTGGTGTGGAGTTTGGAAAAGGACGCCACCTGGCAGAAGGCCTCCCCAGACGGCCGCCGTGCCATCTGGGCACCGGAGATTCATTATCTCAAGGGCACCTTCTGGATCGCCTATTGCGTCAACTGGCCCAGCGGTGGCACCGGCCTGCTCAAGAGCACCAGCGGCAAGGCCGAAGGCCCCTACGTTGATATCAAGCCGGAGGGACCGCTCACCTCCGAGATTGACGCGTCGCTCTTCCAAGACGACAACGGCAAGGTCTATTTTGTCTATCAGGACGGCAAGATCGCGCGGCTCAGGGATGACATGAGCGGTCTGGCCGAGGACCCCCGCTTCCTCAAGCCGGCCAACTTCCAACATGTAGGATTCGAGGGCGCCTTCATCACCAAGGTCAACGGTCGCTACCAATTGGTTTGCGCCGAGTTCAACCCACGTGATGGCAACAACGCCTATGACTGCATGGTCGCAAGCTCTGACAACATTTACGGACCCTACGGCGACCGCTACCTCGCCCTGCCGCACGCCGGCCACAACATGTTTTTCAAAGACCTGCAGGACCAGTGGTGGTCCACGTTTTTCGGCAGCGATCCAAAAGCACCGTGGACCGAACGACCGGGCATTCTGCCCATCACATTCGGTGCCGATGGCCGGGTACACCCGAGCGCCGGCGCCAAGCCATGATCCCGTCATGAATCACCCTAAAACGCCGTTTCCTCCTCATCAGATCCGTTCTTTCCATCGGCGGGAGGACTTTGTTTGGGAACGAGCATGAAATCGGGACAACGAACGCAAGAATCGCCCGTCTGCCTTGCGTATGCTGCCTTCCAACTGACTCCAAATCACGCTCAATCATGAAAACAACGCTCACGTTCCTCGCCATCGCCGTCACCTCCGCGGCCCTCACCCGCCCTTGCGCAGCCGCGGAGTTCGCCATTCACGATGGCGACCGGGTCGTGCTCCTCGGCGACAGCATCACCGAACAACGACTCTATACCACTGCCATCGAAGCCTACACGCTGGCTCGTTTCCCGCAGTGGCAACTCACGTTCCGCAACATCGGCTGGGGTGGCGACACGGCGCAGGGCGGACTGAGCCGCGCCCCGCGCGACCTGCTGCCGCTCAAGCCGACGTTCGTCACCATCGACTTCGGCATGAACGACCATGGCTACCGCGCGCACGACGAAGCCATTTTCAAGAACTACATTGACAAGCAGACGCAGCTGGTGGCCTTGCTCAAGACCAACGGCTCGCGGGTCGCGTTGGTGACGCCGCAGCCGATTGAGGAAAAGCGCCCGGATCCGGACAAGGATGTGCGCAACAATTCGCTGCGCAAAATGTCCGACGGCCTGCGTGAGGTCGCCACCAAAGAAAGCGTCCTCTTCGCCGATCAGTTCGATCCCTTCATGGCGGTGATGCTCAAAGCCCGGCAAGCGGATCCCGCAGCCGTCATTGGCGGCGGCGACGCGGTGCATCCCGGCCCGGTCGGTCACACGATCATGGCATGGGCCATCCTCAAATCCCTCGGTGCGCCCGCTGCCGTGTCCAGTGCGGAGTTGACCGCCACTGGCAAGGTCGTTGCCGCGGCCGGTTGCGAGATCACGTCTCCAAAGGTGGCAGCGGGTGGGATCACCTTCATCCGCAAGGATGCTGCGTTGCCGATGCCGGTCAATCCGCGGGCCGAGGCGGTGACTCAGCTCATCCCGCTGCTGGCGGACTTAAGCCGCTATGAACTGAAGGTCACTGGTCTAACGGCTCCGAAATACCAGCTTCTGATCGATGACAAACCGGCGGCCGTGTTCACCGCGCAGGAATTGGCCCAGGGCTGCAACCTCACCCTAACCGCCGGACCCATCACCGAACAAACCCGCCAGCTATGGGCCTTGGTGGCGGAAAAGAACAACGTCTTCTTCAAGCGATGGCGCGAAGTGCAATTGTATGGGCCTCCGGAATGGGTCAAGTCGCCGGCTTTTGAGGCTGCCCGCGACAAGGAATTGGCGTCGCTCGACGCGCAGATCGCGCAACTGGAAACCAAGATCAACGCCCTCCGCCAACCCCTGCCGCACACGTTCCTGTTGCAACCGGTAGCACCGTGACGTTTCCTAGCAAAAGTCAAACCGCTGAAACCGGGTGGCGAACCATCAATCATAAGGAGCCACTGCTAGCGACGCGTTACCCCGCGGATCTCCACCCGGTCACTCTCACCTCATCATGAAAAAGCCCGTGCTATTTCCCTTGATGCTTGCCGCCATTGCAACCGGGGTGGCAACTGCCGGAGACACGAGTGCGCCCGCAGATGGGAAAAACGGATTCGTCTGGAAGTCCGATGTGCCAGCCAACTGCCCGTTCGGCCTGTCAAAGGCCATTTCAGGCATCCTCTTCACAGGCAAAAACAAGACGTACACGGGAGCTGACACATGGTACCCATCCTGGGCTAGTGATGACAAACTCTACTCTCCATTTACTGACGGATCCGTCGATAAAGTCTTCTCGGAATCAGGTTATAATTTCGACCAACTGAAGCAGCCCGTCACGGGATTTGCGGTCATTGAGGGGGCTGACCCGATGACTCTGACAATCACCCGTGCCGGTGTGATAGAACACGAGCCGTTTCCCTATGGTGGCGAGTACCCGTGCGGATCCCTGGTTTACAATGGCGTCTGGTATTATGGGACCTACACTCTGGACTGGCACAAGGACCCTTGGGATATCATGGGGCCGTTCGTAGGATTTGGCGTGTCCATGGACCATGGCACCACCTGGCTTCCTGGGACACGCACCGCACTCAATCCGCTCTTCAATGAATCGGCCAAGGATGGTCGTCCTGTCCAGATGTGGAAGATGACGGAGAAATATGAGAAGTCGGAATACAAAACGGCCAAACCGGGTTCCAAAGTGAAGATTGGCGCACCTCATTTTGTGGATTTCGGCAAGAACATGATGCATTCACCGGATGGCAAGGCCTATCTGGTGGCGCATGGTTCCACGCGCCATGATTCCTACAACAGCTGGGCTGCCGGTGATCAGATCTATCTGTTGCGAGTAAAACCAAACCCGCAAACCATCAACAATCCCTCGGCTTACGAGTTCTATGGCGGGCGTGACGCAAACGGGCAGGCAGTCTGGACGGAAAATTTCGGCAACATCAAACCCATTCTCGAGTGGCGTGATCATATGGGCATTGTCACGGCAACCTACATTCCGGCGTTGAAAAAATACATCATGTGTGTCACCAACGGGCGTGGCCCTAACAATGACAGTAACGGTCCCTATGACACCTACTTCCTCGAAGGATCGGATCTGACAGGTCCCTGGATGCTCATCGCCTATCTGAAGGGCTTTGGCGAGCAGGCGTATTTTGTGAACCTTCCGGGCAAGTTCATCGGTGACAATGGCAAGAACCTCTGGCTCTCCTATTCACATGGCTGGAACCATCAACAAGCGAATCCACCCGGCGGCAAGTACGCATGGTGCCTGCAGGAGATCAAACTGCTGGAACCGGGTGATGATCCAGCTACTGCAACCAGACCCTGAGAGCGACGCGTTCTCCAGCGCCCACCCAACGGTTCATGCCAGGACACCCCCGGTCCGGTGGCATTGGCGGTGGCGAGTAGTCCGGATACAGATTTGGCGGCGGTGAGAGTCATGCCCATCCCCCCGTGTCAACAGGGCGCGGAAAAACAAAACCCCCGCGCGGCCTAACATACCGCGCGGGGCCCCATGACAGTCAGGGTCATGCCGCCCTAACCGGAGTCTTACGATCAGGCTTCCGAGAAGCCCGTGGTGATGAGCTGGCCCGCCGTTTCGTCGATGATCTTCTGGTCGCTGTACCGCCACACCGACATCAAGGGCTGGGTGCGGCGCCACCGGTCGGAACTGCTTTCCGCCGTTGCCACTTTGGTCAACGAATGGGTGCGGCAGGGTTGTCCGGATGGACCGTCGCCGTTCACCTCGTTCCCGGAATGGGGGCGGGTGGTCGGCG
>JBAXPF010000251.1:0-6574 GCA_037132955.1 Verrucomicrobiota bacterium
CGTTCGAGGGCAAAGGAGCGATCCGCCAAGGCGACTTTGTCGTCGAAATGCAGGGCCAGAAACCCTTGGTAGCGAAGCAGGCCGCGGTCCAGGGGCGCGAGCGGCGCGGCGAGTTGGAGGCGCGTCAGGGCTTTTTCCAGCAGGTCGGCGGCGGGGTCGGGTTGATAGGTTTGGTTGTTGGCGCGGGCGGCCTGCTGCAGGGCTTGGTCAGCGTGGTAAAGGGTCTGCGCATCCGTTAGGGCGAGGTTGGCGGCGACTAGGGCGGGCTGGGGTCCTCCCCACCACTGGGCACTGGCGAGCCAGCACGCCACCACCAGTAGGGCGATGGCGGCGAGACGGAAGGGCCAGGCCCGCGGGACGGGGCGCGCGTGCAGGTCAGCCGGCGCATGCAGTGCAAGGGCGAACAAGAGGGCCGCGCTCCACGCCAGGGTGATGCGGTGGCCGGGCACATCGAACAGCCCGTGCAGCGGGACTAACAAGGCGGCGACGAGGCAGGCGCTGCGCACGGCGCGGTCCCTGCCACGCAAGACGCCCATGAGGGCATGCCAGACGGCGAGTGCAAGCAAGACCGCCAAGGCCAGCGTGGCCGGCACGCCGACTTCCGCCGCCATCCACAGCCAGTCGCTTTCCGGGTGGTAGCAGTCCGTATCGTTGGCGCCGGCGATGAGGTTTTTATACTGGGGGAAAAGGTAATAATACTGGCCGGCGCCGATGCCGGTCCACTTGAAGTCCCGGATCAAAGCGAGGGTGTCGCGGGCGATGGGGATGCGGGAATCCAAGTTCTGGTCAGCATCGAGTGCCGGTTTGGCGGTCCCGGGAGTTGCCGAAGGGTCGATCAGGATGCTGGCCTTGTCGACGGTTTTGGCAAGGCGGCCTTTGACGTCGGTATCGACGATGAAAAACAATCCGAGCGCGGTGAGCGCAAGCAGGCCCAGCACCCGCCACCCGTGCCGCCCGAGGTCGCGTTTGCCTAACATGGGCAACCAGGCGATGCCGCCGATGGCCACCAACACGACACCCGCGCGACTCACCGACCAGCCAGCCACCGCCCACAGGCATACGCTGGTGCCAGCGAGGGCCATGGCCATGGCGAAAAACCGCTTGTCGCGCAAGGCTTGCAGCACGCAGCCGAGGCCGCAGACGGCGCCCATGGCGAGGTAGGTGGCGCTGTGGTTGCGGTTGGGAAAAAACCCGAAATGCGTCTCTGCGGCAAGGTGGCCACCGTGGGGCATATCCAGCATGAGCCGCCCCAGGATGGCGTAGGCGGCCACCCCCAGCGTGAACGCCAGAGCTACCCCCCGCACCTGCGATGATGACGGCCGGTGGCCCGCCAACCACAGCCCGGTCAGCAGCATGATGCCAAACCCACCGAACGTCTCCGCCGCCTGCCGCGCTTGAATGACCACCTGCGTGCCGGGTTCCACCCCCAGCGCCGCGAGTTGCTGCCGCCACTCCGGTTGGTGGAACCAGGCGGCCGGCAGAAACGCCGCCGCACCGCCGAGCACAAAAGCCGCCGCGAGCATCCACCACAGGCGCGGCACGCCGGCCACCGGCGGTCGCAGCAGAATCAACAAGCCGGTGCATCCTAACAAAACAGCGTGAAACCCAGCCCACGGACCCGCCACAAACAAGGTCATCACGCACAGCAGCACGCAAAACGGACCGAACACTAGGCGGGATGCGGGCTCGTCCCCGGCGTAGTCTGACAAATTGCCATGGCGGCTCGCGGGTTCCTGGCAACGCGTTCTCATGCGCCCAACCCGAAACCAATCCCGACGGCTTGTCAATCCCATAGGCGGCGCCAAGCTAACAGAATTGGGCGGAATTCCCGGACCCCTGTGGCGCGGACATGTTGCCCGCCGCCAAGCGGCCCGCCGCCGGAATTATCGCGGATCCGGCTTGCGCGACATGCCGGATGAAATTATGGCTTGGGCGGCGTATGGCGCTGCCACCCCTTTGCATGGCGCTTGATTTCCCCCCACCTATCCACGTTCTAACAGGCGAGGCGCCGGCGTCCCGCGCCGGCGTGCGCATGGTGGTGCCCTGGCTGGCGGGCCTGCTGTTGTTTTCCGGATGCGGGGAAAAGAAGCCTGCGCCTGTGGTGCGGGCGCGTGAGGGTGGCGCGCCCGGTGCGTGGCAGACCCAGGCGTGGCCGATGACCCGCGGCGGCAATGAGTTGCAAGGCCGGGTGCATGACCGGGTCCCGCAACGTCCGGTGCTCGAGTGGTCATACCGGGTGAAAGGCGCGGTGACCTCGGAAGCGGCGGTGGCCAACGGGGTGCTGGTGTTTGGCACCGACGAGGGCACGGTCCATGCCCTGGATTGGCAAACCCGCCAGCCACGCTGGCAAGTGGCCACCAAGGATACCGTCGAGGCCTGTCCGGCGATTGCCGCAGACCGGGTGCTGGTCGGATCCAACGACGGCGTGTTCCGTGCCCTCGACCTCACCACCGGCAGCGAGTTTTGGCAGCTCAAGGGGCAGGATAAATTTCCGACCGGTGGCACTTTGGTGAGTGGTCCCGGCACTAACGAACCGTGGATTCTGGTCAATGGCTACGACGGCGTGTTGCACGGCCTGCGAATCAAGGACGGCTCGGAGGTGTGGTGCCATGAGTCGGGGGATTATATCAATGGCTCGCCCGCAATCCTTGACGGTGGTCTGGTGGCCTTTGGCGGCTGCGATGCGGTGATTCATGTGATCCACCTCAAGGATGGCAGCGGCCTGGGCAAATTGGCCACCGACGCCCAGATCATCCGCTCGCTGGCAAGTTGGGATGGCTCTCTTTACGGCGTGAATTACGCCAACCAGTTGGTCGCGGCCGAGGCCAGGGCCGACAAGCTCTCATGGGTGTATGAAAACGACGGCGCGCAGTTCCTAACAAGCCCGGGGGTGGACGAGGCGCGCGTTTACGTCGGCTCGCGCGACAAGCACCTGCATGCGCTGGAGCGCTTGACGGGCAAGCCGGTATGGAAATTCAAGACCGGCGGGCGGGTGGAAAGTTCGCCGCTGGTGTTTGACGATGCGGTGGTGTTTGGGTCGAGCGACGGGCGCTTGTATGCGCTGGACAAGCGGGATGGCCGGGAGATTTGGCGGTTCGACCTTGGCGAGAATCTGGCAGTGGCACCAGCGTTCGCCGCAGGCAGAATTGTCATCGGTGGCGGCGAGGGCACCTTGTTTGTCATCAGGGAAGGAGACGGAAAATGACCCCGCGGCTGAGGATCGCTTTTCTAACACCCGGTACGGGCGGCTGGTATTGCGGTGCCTGCATGCGGGACAACGCCCTGGCCAAGGCGCTGCATACCGCGGGCCACGAGGTGTCCCTGTTGCCGATGTATCTGCCCTTGCAGTTGGATGAGGAAGTGCTGGAAAGCCCCCGCGCCATGCCGGTGTTTTTCGGCGGCATCAACATCTATTTGCAACAGAAGTTCGCGCTGTTCCGGCACACGCCGGCGTGGCTCGACAAGCTGCTCAACCACCCGCGCCTGCTGCGCAAGGCGGCACGCCACAGCCACATGACCTCGGCCCGCGACCATGGCGAGCTGACCCTGGCGATGCTGCGCATGGGCGACAGCGGCCTGGACAAGGAGTTGGACAAGCTGTGCGCATGGCTCGCGCAGGAACGTCCCGACATCCTCTGCCTCTCCACAGCCCTGCAGGCAGGCATGATCCGCGAACTCAAGCGGCGTTTGGGCGGCGTCAAGGTGATGTGCTGCTTCCAAGGTGAAGACACGTTTCTTGATAGTCTGCCCGAGCCCTACCGCGAAGCGTGCTGGCGGGACCTGGCGGCACGCGTGCGGGATGCCGACATGCTCATCTCTCCGAGCGCATTTTATGCCGACTTGATGCAACGGCGGCTCGGTCCGGACGCTCTAACCATCGAGGTGATGCCCAACGGCATCAATCTGGACGGTTATGCGCCGCTGTCGTCAAAGCCGGGGCCGCCGGTGATCGGATTCCTGGCGCGGATGTGCCGTGAGAAGGGTCTGGACATCATGGTGGAGGCTTTCATCCATTTGCGCACGGTGCTCGGCCATCCCGATGCACGCTTGCAGCTGGCCGGGGCCGCCACCGCCGATAACCAACCGTTGATCGAGGCGCTGCAGCAACGCCTGGCGGCGGCCTACCTAACGGATCAGGTGCAGTGGCAGTCCAACATTTCCCGCGATGCCAAGATCGCGATGCTCAGGTCGCTGAGCTTGTTCTCGGTGCCCGCAATCTATCCGGAGGCGTTCGGCTTGTATGTGATCGAAGCCATGGCCGCCGGGGTGCCCGTGGTGCAACCCGCCACCGCGGCTTTTCCCGAGATCGTCGCCCGCGCGGGCGTCGGCGTGTTGGTGCCCTCGGATAGGAAAACAGGCTTCCAGCCTGTGATGGAAGACAGCGTGTCCCGCCTGTCCCCCTATGAAACGACAGGCTGGAAGCCCGTCGGCCCTGACAGGCGGGACGCCTGTCCTCCTGCTAAACAGGCAGTATCGGGCGCCCCGCCCGCGAGTGTGGACCCTGTCACACTGGCGCACGCATGGCATGAGCTCTTGCTCCAACCTGACAAGCTGCATGAAATGGCCGCCGCCAGCCGCCATGCGGCGGAGCAATTCTATAGTGTGAGTGCCATGTGCGAGCGGTTTCTCGAACTGGCGGGGCAGGTTCTAACATGTGGCGCGGATGTGCCGCCCGCCGACCAGGACGCCGGGCAACATGCCCGGCCCACATCATGCGCTTCAGTCGAGAACCGTCCGCCACCCCTGATTTGACACCCGCGCAGAACGATCTACCCTGAAGCACGCATGCCATTCCTCACCATCGACCAGCACCGCATCGACGCCACCCCGGGAGATACCATCCTGCAGGCCGCGCGGGCGGCCGGCATCGAGATCCCCACCTTGTGCCACCTCGAGGGGTTTGAAGCCGGTGCCTCGTGCATGGTCTGCGCCGTCAAGCTCAAGCACAATGGCCAGTTCATCCCGGCCTGCGGTTCACGCGTCGTCGATGGCATGGAGGTGGAACACGATACCCAGGAAGTGCGCGAGGCCCGTCGCATGGCTCTCGAATTGTTATTCAGCGACCACCTCGGGGATTGTCTTTCGCCCTGCCAGAGGATTTGCCCGGCGCATCTGGGCATTCCCGCCATGCTCAAGCACATGCGCGCCGGTGAGCCCGGCTTGGCGGCCGCCACCGCCCGCCGTGACCTGGCGCTCGCCGGCATCCTCTGCCGGATTTGCCACCGCCCCTGCGAAAGCGGATGTCGCCGCGGTGTCCACGACGATGCGGTTGCCATCGCCGACCTCGTGGTGCACGCCATCGACACCGAACTAGCGGCCGGCGAAGCGCGGCCGCCGCTGCATCCGCCGGAGCGACTGGGCAGGGTGGCCATCGTGGGTTCCGGTTTCACCGGCCTGAGTGCGGCATGGTTTCTCGCCCAACAAGGATACGCGTGCACGGTGATAGAGGAAAATCAGACATTGGCCGCAACCATTCGCAGTGCTTACCCGGAGCTTCCGGCCGGCTTGCTGGATGTCGAACTGCGCCTCCTCGAGCGCGTCGGCGTTTCCTTCCGCACGGCCACCCGCATCGATGGCGCGGCCGCACTCGCCGATCTGGCAAGAGAGTTCGACGCCATCCTGCTTGCCACCGGTGCCGCTTCGCATGCGCAAGCCGCCGCCCTCGGGCTGGCGGGCGACGGCCACAAGTTGTTAGCCGACAAGCAATCGATGATGACCTCGCGGGTTGGCGTGTTTGGCGGCGGGCGGGCCGTCCGCCCGGGCGGGCAGCCGGTCAACTCCGTGGCTGATGGCAAGGCGGTGGCTGTCTGCATCCGGCAGTATCTAACCAACCAGCCGGTGGCGCGCCCGCCCAAGCCCTTCAGCGTGTTCATGGGCAAGGTGGTGGATGCGGAGATGGAGGATTTCATGCGGGATGCGAGCGGCGCGACGCGCAGCGATGCCAAGGCGATGGCCATCGATATCGGCCGCGCCATCGAGGAATCCAGCCGCTGCGTGCTGTGCAACTGCGCCAAGGCGGACGTGTGCAAATTGCGCCAGCTCGCCATCGACTACGACGTCAACCTGCACCGCTTCAGCAGTGGCGAACGGATGCGCTTCCAACGCAACGTCGAGCATCCGTTGGTGCGCTTCGAGGCGGGCAAGTGCATCCGTTGCGGCAATTGCATCAAGGTGGCCGGCGACCACCAGGAGGCGCTCGGCCTCACCTTCATCGGTCGCGGCTTCGATGTGCATCTGGGCGTGCCATTCCATGAATCGCTGCGCGATGGCTTGGTGGAAGCCGCCCGCGCCGCGGTCGCCGCCTGTCCCACCGGCGCGCTCACCCTGCGCGATGGCATGGAGCGGGAATCTCACCGCTGTGACTGCATTCCGCCGCGCATACAGGCTCAGACATCCTGAGCTCGAAGGGAATAGCATGAGTCCGTGCATAAGCACGACACTTGGCAAGTGTCGTTCCCTGTCCTGCGCGTCCCATGTGCCAGGCCGGCCCATCCCATGGAGCGGGACTTGCCAGGTCCCGTCTTCAAGAGTGTCTTCAAGAGTGTCTTCAAGAGTGTCTTCAAGAGTGTCTTCA
>JBAXPF010000252.1:0-6534 GCA_037132955.1 Verrucomicrobiota bacterium
ACCTTGCTCGATGACCTGCGCCCGAACTATCTGGCCGCCGTGTGCCGGCATGGCAAATCCGTCGGTCTGGCCTGCGTGGACCACACCACCGGAGAGTTCACCATTGGCGAGTTCGCCGACCTCGGCCAACTCGAGGATGAACTGTCCCGCATCAGTCCGTCCGAGTTGTTAGTGCCGGACCATCAAACCGCGGAATTCGGCAAGCTGCTCCACAGCCTCGCCTATGAAGGTTACGCCTTTCTGCCTGAGCAGGCGGGCCAACTCCTGCGCGACCACTTCAACGTCCATTCGCTCGATGGTTTCGGGTGCTCGCAACTCCACGCCGCCAGCGGTGCCGCCGGTGCCGTCCTGCATTACCTGATCCATCAGCTGCGCCGCTCCTGCGGCCACATCCACCCGCCGCATGTGCGCGCCAGCAGCGACCACGTTCTCATCGATGCCGCGTCCCAACGCAATCTCGACCTGGTGGAATCCCGCTCCGGCAAGGCCCATACGTTGTTAGGTGTGCTCGACCGCAGCGCCACCCCGATGGGCGCGCGGTTGCTGCGGGATTGGATTCTGCACCCGCTGCGGGACATCGCGACTCTCACCTCCCGGCAGGACCTCATCGCCGACTTGCTGGCGGAGCCGTTTCTTCTATCAAAATGCCGCGAGGCGCTCAAAGGCATCCGCGATATCGAGCGCACCACCTCGCGGCTCTCGCAGGGCAGCGGCAACGCCCGCGACCTCCAGTCGCTCGCCATCTCGCTCTCCCACATCCCGGCGCTCAAGGAGGACCTTGCCACGTTGGGGACATCGCAGGCCTCGCTTTCCGCCACGCTCACCTCACGCCTCCATGACTTCTCTGATCTAACAAGCATGCTGGCCGCCGCGCTCGCCGACGAACCGCCCGCCCACCTGCGGGACGGCGGCATCATCCGCGATGGGTGGTCGCCGGAACTCGACGAGCTGCGCAGCGCCGCCCGCGGCGGCAAGGATTGGATCGCCCGCTTGCAAGCCGACGAACGCAAGCGCACCGGCATCGACTCGCTCAAGATCAAGTTCAACAACATCTTCGGCTACTTCATTGAAATCACCTCGTCACATCTGGCGAAAGTCCCCGACGATTACACCCGCAAGCAAACCATGTCCAATGCCGAGCGCTACATCACGCCCGCGCTCAAGGAAATGGAAAACAAGGTGTTAGGCGCCGAGGAGCGCTCCAAACAACTTGAGAGCGAGTTGTTCATGGAGCTGCGCGGCCGCACCATCGCCCACCTTCCCGCGTTGCAGGAGACCGCCGCCGCCATCGCCGAAACCGACGTGCTCTGCGCGCTGGCGGAGGTCGCCCAGTATCACCGCCATTGCCGGCCGGTGCTCGAGGAGTCCCGGCGCTTTCTCATCACCAACGGCCGCCACCCGGTGCTCGAACAAACTCTAACCGAAAGCAAGTTTGTCCCCAACGACACCGAACTCGACGCGGATTGCGCCCGCCTGCAGATCCTCACCGGACCTAACATGGCCGGCAAATCCACCTACATCCGGCAGATTGCGCTCATCGCGGTGATGGCGCAGATCGGCGCCTTTGTCCCGGCGGATGCCGTCACCCTCGGCATTGTGGATCGGATTTTCTGCCGGGTGGGTGCTTCCGACGACCTCTCGCGCGGCCAATCCACCTTCATGGTCGAGATGAGTGAGACCGCCCTCATCCTCAACCATGCCAGCGACCGCTCGCTGGTCATTTTGGATGAGATCGGCCGTGGCACCGCCACCTTTGACGGGCTCTCGATCGCCTGGGCGGTGGCCGAGCACATCCATGACGCGATTGGTTGCCGCACGCTGTTTGCCACGCACTATCATGAACTCACCGATCTGGTCAACACCCGCGCTGCGGTCGCCAACTACAACGTCGCAGTGCGCGAGTGGAACGATGAAATCATCTTCCTCCACAAAATCCTCCCCGGCGCCGCCGATAAATCCTACGGCATCCAGGTCGCCCGCCTCGCCGGCTTGCCCAAGCCGGTCGTCGAGCGTGCCAAGTCGATCCTCTCACACCTCGAACTCCATTCGATCAAGCCCGAGGCCAAGACCCAAGGCCCCAAGGCCAAGAACACCGTTCAAGACGCCCTGCCCAAGGCCAACGCCGCCCAGATGGATTTGTTCGGCGGGTTCTGAAGGGAGGGGGCTGCATGATCCTATTGTCCGTGCAGGCTCAAGGGCGATTCAGATCGCCCCTCCGTGATTTTTCGGCCAATTCCCTGGTTCCCACCGCCTTGGCGGCTAAATCCGCTTGACAGAGAGGCACCTCTTACTAGCATGAAACCCTATTGCCTCATTGTCCTCCCTAACATCAGAGACCTGTCAGTCCCATGAAATCGACCACGCAAGCCGCGCTTCTGTCGGAAAATGCGGAGTTGCGTATGCGCTTGGCGGCAGCGGACGCGGGCCTGCGCGCCATGCGCAATGGCGCGGAGGTTGCACCCGTCACCGAGGCCCCCGGCTCGCAGGAATTCTCCTTGCAGGGGGTGGACGCCGCATTGGATCATCCGTGCGGCGGACACCCCACCCTGGAATCCGAGGCACGGCAGTTGCTAGAGTCCGTCCTTGTTGAGAGGGACCGTCTGACGGCGCTGGTGGGCAGTATCAACGACGAGGTCTGGTTTGCGGATTTGCATGGGGATTTCACGCTGGTAAACCCAAAGGGGTTGCATGAGTTCAACTTGGATGAGTTAGATAGAATTTCGGTTGAGGAGTTGGCGCTGAGTCTGGAAATTTATCGCAGCGATGGCAGTCCGCGTCCTGCGGCAGAGGCCCCGCCGCTGCGCGCCTTGACCGGCGAGATCATCTGCGGCGAGCACGAGATCGTGCGCACCCCGCGGACCGGCGAGTTGCGCCACCGCCGGGTGAGCGCCGCGCCGGTGCGCGACGCCATGGGCCAAATCATCGGCTCCGTCTCGGTCCGCGACATCACCGATTTCAAGCAGGCCGAGGAGCTGATCAAGGAGGCGCTGGCAGAAAAGGAAGTCATGTTGCGGGAAATCCATCACCGGGTGAAGAACAACCTGCAGATCATTTCGAGCCTGGTCAGTTTGCAGTCCGATACGGTGGTCGACGCGCAGATACGCGAGGTTCTCGGCGACGTGCGTGACCGCGTGCGCGCGATGGCGCTGGTCCACGAGAAACTCTATCAGACAGGCGATCTGGCGCGGTTGAACTTTGCCGACTACGCTGCGAGCCTGTTGCAGTATCTTTGGCGTTCCCACGGCGCGTTCGCCGAAAAGGTGCGGCTGCAACTTGCGGTCGCGTCCGTGGCGCTGCCGATCGAGGCGGCCGTGCCTTGCGGCTTGATCCTCAACGAATTGGTCGGCAACGTCCTCAAGCATGCCTTTCCCAACGGCGGCGCTGGCGAAGTGTGGGTGGTCATGGAACTCGAACCCGCTGACGAAGTTGTCAGTCTGCGGGTGGTCGACAACGGCTGCGGTCTGCCGCCGGGGCTGGACTGGCGGCATTCCAATTCGCTCGGCCTGCGGTTGGTGCAGATGCTGGTCAGCCAGTTGCGCGGCACCGTGACAACGGGAGCCGGCCCCGGCACTGAATTCCAAGTCACCTTCTCCTTGAAACGGTTTCACTCATGAGCAGCCTTTCCATTTTGATTGTCGAGGACGAAGCCATTGTCGCCGAAGACCTCGCCCGGAAAATCCGCCAACTCGGCTACGCAGTGGCCGGCATGTGCGCCACCGGTGAGGAAGCGGTCGAACTAACTCGCCAACAGCGGCCGGCCTTGGTCTTGATGGACATCCACTTGGCCGGCAGGATGGACGGGGTGGCGGCGGCCGAGCTGATCCATCGCGAGTGCCATCTGCCGGTGCTATTTCTGACGGCGCACTCCGACGCGGGTACGGTTGAACGTGCGAGAAAGGCAGAGGCGTTCGGGTATATCCTCAAGCCGTTCGATGAGCGCGATCTGCACATCCAGATCGAGATGGCGCTCTACAAACACGCCGCCGAACTGCGCTTGCGCGAGAGTGCGGCGCGGTTTCGCAGTCTCTTCCATCATTCCTCCACACCGATAGCGGTGAAGTTGCCCGACGGCCGATTCCTGGAAGTCAACCAGGCGTATTGCGAGATGTTGGGCTACTCAGAGACGGAGGTGCTGGACGCCACCATTGACGATTTCATCTATCCGGAAGGCTCCCACGCGGCGGAAGCCATGCGCCGGCTTATGGCGGGAGATATCACCGTGCTCAGGACTCCCAAGCGCTATCTTCACAAGCGGGGGCACCCGGTCTGGTGTGACACGAGCGTGTCCGTGGTGCCCGATGCCGCAGGCGGAGTGGCTTACGTGATTGTGCAGGCGCATGACGTCACCGCCCGCAAGGAAGCCGAGGAGCAAGTCCGCAAGCTCAACCTGCAATTGGAATCCCTCGTGCTGGAGCGCACTGGCAAGTTGCGCGAAACAGTCAAATCACTCAAAGCTGAAATCGTCCAGCGGCAACGCCTGGAACGCGAAATTCTGGATATTAGCGAGCGCGAACAATGGCGGTTCGGGCAGGATTTGCACGATGGTCTGGGTCAGGAATTGGCCGGCATTGCGAGGCTCGGCGATGTGCATGCAAGACAACTGCAAGCGGAAAACCACCCGTCGGCCGCCGCCGCCGCCAAAATCGCCACCTACGTCCGCAGCTCCATCGATTCCTCACGCCGGCTTGCCAAGGGGCTCTATCCGATAGATCTGGACCGTTACGGACTGCTCTTTGCGCTCAAGGATCTGGCCGAGCAAACGAGCCAGCGCTCCGGCATCCCCTGCCAGTTGCGGCAAAGCGGCGAGCCTCCGAACTTGGAAAAATCCGCGGAGATTCATATCTATCGGATCGTGCAGGAGTGCCTTGGCAATGCCGTCAAACACGGCAGGCCGCACCACATCAGCATCGAGTCTTTGGCTCGCGCCGACATGCATACGTTCACCGTCACCGATGATGGCATCGGCTTCGACAAGGCGAGCGTCACTGCGGGCATGGGGCTCCATCTCATCGAGTATCGCGCCCGCGTGATCGGCGCGGAGATCATTATGGAACGGCCTGCAGAGGGGGGAAGCCGCATCACCTGTTGCTTGCCGATGGGACCTCCGGGACACGCCCCCAGCCAATCCCCCGTGTGACCCTGCCGCACCCGCGGTTGGAGGGTCTCCAGTTCTGTTAGCTCCGGATCATGCCTGCCTCAACCCAGCGAATGGCATGGCGGGTGAGGGCGTTGCCATCCTCGATGCCGAGCTTTTCGCGGATATGGGCGCGGTGGACATCCACGGTTCGCGGACTGATGCCGAGTTGGCTCGCAATCTCGTGGTTGCCTTTGGCGAGACCGATCAATTCAAACACCTCGATTTCACGGTCGGTCAGGCGTTCCAGCGGAAAACTCAGATTGGCCTGACCCTTGCCGGGAACGAGCGCCTGGAGAAAATGGTTGGTGACGGCCGGGCTGGCATATATCCCGCCGCCGAGCACGCAGCGGATGGCCTGTAGCAGGCGCTCGGTCGGGGCGTCTTTGGTGACGTAGCCGCGCCCGCCGGCACGCAGCACCCGTTCGGCGTAGAGCAACTCGTCGTGCATTGACAGGACGATGATTGGAAGCTCCGGATGGGTGGTGCCGAGATCCTTGATGAGTTCCAACCCATTGCGACCCGGTAACGTGAGATCCGTGATGACCAGATCTGGACTTGTGGATTCCACCAGTGCGAGGGCCTCCTGCACCGAGCCTGCCATCGCGCAAATGCTCAGCCCGGGTTGCGACCCTAACAATTGCCTGAGTCCCTCGTTGATCAAAGGATGGTCATCGACTAGAAGAATTTTGCTCGCCGTCATAATGACAGCATGCATGAGCCCGTTTTCCGGTAAAATCAATCTTATTCCGACATTTTATTCAGCATCATACTCTGCAATCCGGACGGCCTCACTTCCCTTCTTCGATCTTGGCGAGCTTTTCATTCTCAAAGCTCAGGGCCACCGTCCCGCCACCCGACGTGCCAGCCGCCGCGTGCTTGCAGGAGAGCCCCCACTTGTCCATTTTGTAGAGTTCTCCCGTTGGGGGGGAATCCAATTCCTGGACAAACCATCCGGCGTCCGGGTTGCGTTCGATCTGAGCCATGACCTCGGCCTTGGTCATGCCCAGGCGCAGGGTGGCGCCACCAAAGAGGATCGTCTTGCCTGCGGCCGGGGTGCCTGGGGTTGCCGCAGCCCCACCCGCTGGCGCTTCCGGTTTCGCCGGAGAATGGGATTCCGCCAGGCTGATGGCCGGCAGCAGCACTGCCAACACGAGCGGCACCGGCAGTGTTGTCAGAAAGCCGCCCTTGAGATGTCGGCGCAGGTCAGCGTGCGGGGGGGCGCTTGCAAGGCAGCAGGGCAGGGGGGATGAGGGCATAAGAGATTTTGTTCGCCCGCAGCTTGCCCGGCCGTGCCGCGATGCCAAGACATTTCGCAGACGTTTCGCAGACGTTTCGCAGACGTTTCATTCGCTTTGGGTCTGATACCCCGAAGCTTGCTTCGGCTTTGTGATATGTAA
>JBAXPF010000253.1:0-6515 GCA_037132955.1 Verrucomicrobiota bacterium
TCCCATGCTAAATGACCGATAATGTAAAGTTTATTAGTTTACGCCGCCTTAGCGCAGCATCGCGACGACTTTGGTCGTGGCATCGGCAAGGGCCTCAACGTCGGCTTCCGAGTTATAGAGGGCGAAGGATGCGCGGGTGGTGCCGGTGATGCCAAAGCGGGCCATGAGCGGCTGGCAGCAGTGATGACCGGTGCGGACGGCGACCCCCATCTTATCTAACAGAGTTCCGAGATCGTAGTGGTGCAGACCCTCGATGGCAAAGGAGAGGATGCCGGCACGGTCAGGCGGGCCATAGAAGTGGATGCCGGGAATCGAGGAGAGGGCCTGGACGGCGCAGCGGGTCAGATGGCATTCCAACTGGTGGATTTCATCGAGGCCGATGGCATTGACATACTTGAGTGCCGCGGCAAGGGCGATGACACCCTCGATGTTAGGGGTGCCGGCTTCGAACTTGAAGGGCAAGTCGTTGTAGGTGGTGTGAGCGAAGGTCACTTCCTTGATCATCTCGCCGCCGCCGCGCCATGGCGGCAGGGAGTTGAGGACGGAGGCGCGGCCCCACAGCACGCCGATGCCGGTGGGCGCGTATGCCTTGTGGCCGGAAAAGGCCAGAAAGTCCGCGCCGATGGCTTGAACATCGATGATACAATGGGGCGCGGCCTGTGCGGCATCGATGAGCACCAGGGCTCCGGCTTTCTTGGCGGCCGCCGCCATTTCCGCCACCGGGTTGACCGTGCCAAAGGCGTTGGAGATCCAGGTGAGGGCGAGCACCTTGGTGCGCTCGCCAAGCAGCACAGTGAAGGCGGCTTGGTCGAGTGTGCCATCGTCGTGGCAGGGAATGATTTTGAGGGTGGCCCCGGTGCGCTCGCAGAGCATTTGCCAGGGAACTATGTTGGAGTGATGTTCCAGGGTGGAGATGAGGATTTCGTCAGCGGGTTGGATCGTGCCGGAGAAGGCGAGGATGTTGGCGACGAGGTTAATGCTATCGGTGGTGCCTGAGGTGAAGATGATTTCCTCGCTGGAGGCGGCATGGAGGTGGTCGGCCACGCTTTGCCGGGCCCGTTCAAAGTTCTCGGTGGCGGCGCGGGCGAGGAAATGGGTGCCGCGGTGGATGTTAGAGTTGAGGGCCTCGTAGTAATACCGCGAGGCGTCCATCATCGCACGGGGTTTTTGGGTGGTGGCGGCATTGTCAAGATAGACCAATGGACGACCGTTGACCTTGCGGTCAAGGATGGGGAAATCGGCTTTGATTGAATCGGGGTCTAGCATGGGGGAAGAAGTTATCAGTTATCAGTTATCGGGAAAGTAGACAGAAGACCGCTTCGCTGTAAGATACAAGACAGAAGAAAAGAGGAAGAGTGCGCGGATGTCTGGTCTTCTGTCTTCTCAATATCGGTTGCCGGACTTGGGGTCAATGGTGATGGGCCAGCCCGCATACGGCTGATTGTCGGGGGCGGGCTTGGCTGGAGAGGCCCAGTAGGGCCAATTGGCCAGCGTGACGCGGCCGGTGGCAGGATCACAGGTGATGATGGCGTAGCCGGCGGAGTGGTCGAAGATGCGGGCGGGTTCGCGATCCCTGTCAAACGGGTTGGCGACCGCGGCCAGGGTGATCTTATTGCCGAAGGCATCGCTGAAATCGCCGGTTTCACGGGGGTCGCCGGGGCGCGGGTTGATGCCCTTGGTGGCCGGCATCCAGCGGTGCGGTCCGTGATCGGCGGTGGCCGGAGTGGCGATCCACCACGGACCGTCGCGATGGGTGCTTAGGCCGTATTGGCCGGTGGAGCCGAGTTGTTGATCCCCGGTGACGTGGAGCGCCCCGGCTTTTTTCATGAGTTCGAGGGCCAGCTTGCGTTTTGCCTGGGGCCACCCGTTGGAGTTGAAATCTGGCATGGGATGATCATCGGGGGCGTATTGGCCGGACTTGAGAACGTCCATCGGGATGACGTCGATGGTGGATTGGACGGAGGCGGGGAGGGTTTGGAGGGCCGCCCAAACGGTTTGGGAGAGGACGAGGCGGATCGGGGTGGCGGGATCGGGTTTGCTGGCCCAGCGTGCGAGGAAGGCTTCTTGGCGCACGCCGAGTAGGTTGGCCTTGGGAACATCTGGGGGAGGCGCATGGTAATAGGTGGGATTGCCGGGCCAGCCGTTGACAATTTTCCCGTCGGGGAGCAGGTCGCGGGGTGCGGATTTGAATTGGCGGTCCGCGAGGATGGCCATGTCAAGCGGGCCATATTGCCATTGAGTGAAATAGACTGAAAACAGGTTATCGGCGGCGGTGGGGTCGATGGGTGAGGGCAGGTTGCCGGTTTGGGTGGTGTGGACGGTGTTGACGAATTCCGGAGCCATCTTATAGCCGCCGGCATCCTGGGCGCTGACCCCGTAGCCTTTGGAAACGTTGGCCAATTTGCCACCTTCGCCCCAGAGGCAAGTGTGAAACACATCGTGATCGTCCGGGAGGGTGACCGAGGGCGTGTCGCGCACGAGGTCGCGCCAGATCCAGCCGTGCAGCGCATATTTCCGCAGGTAGCAGAGAAGCGTGCGTTCGTTAGGGCGCTGGTCCACCACGTAGGAATAGCCGCCGCTGTCTTCGTAAACTTGATCACCGAGAAAAGCGAGGACATCGGGTTTATGCGTGGTCACGTTGGCCACAAGGTCGGTGTGGGGAAAGCCGGCCGAGTTGTCGCATGAGAGCGCGGCGAGGGTGACGGGACGGCCCTTGGGCAAGGGACGGATGCTGCCCTTGAAGGTGCTGCCGTCGAGACTCACCTCGTAGCTGTGAGAAATGCTGAGGTCGAGGCGGCGCAGGGTGAATTTGGCGGTGCGGGTGGTGGGATCGAGGGCGGCGGAGGAATCGGCTTTGCCGTCAAGTTTCAGGGCGACGTCGTGTTTTTCCGCACGGGAGAAGGGGGCGGCTTGGATGAGGAGGCGGACGCTGCCGTCGTTGGATGGGGTTTGGGTCACCCAAAGGATGGGGCCGAAGCTGCGCTCGGGGTGCTGGGCGACTTTGCCACCCGTGACAATGAGCCGATCAAAGGCCATGCGGAGATCCCCACCGCGGTCCTGAGAGATGGCGGGCGGGTGGACCGGGCGTTTCTGCGTGGAGTCGATGGCGGGAGGCTGTTTTGAAGAGACCGTGAATGCAACCAACCCGGGAAGCCATGAGGCATGGACATTGCAGGTCAGGTTGTCGAGCCGTTGGCCGGAGGAATCGGTGGCGGTGAGGGAGAGTTTGACGAGGTCCTCGGATGTGGGTTCGCCTTGGAGTTCGAGGGTTACGAGGCGCAAGGGCACGGGAACTGTAGGGGCGGCACTTGCCGTGCTACCGATGAACAGAGTGCCATCGGAACGCACGCCGGCGCTCAGCCCCACGCCGCAAACCGCCGCTCCGCGAAAATCGCCGGAGGCCTCGCCGAGGCCTACCTGAATGCCTGTGAAACCCTGCATGATCGAGGGCGGCGAGACTTGATCGACACGGCAGCGAATGGTGAATGGCGCGGCGGCAGTGGTGAGTTCCGCCGTGAGGGGGACGAGGTTGCGGTTGCCTCCGGGAAAGCTGTTTTCGATCCGCCCGCCCTTGACGATCCAGTCTTCGGCGGGATTTGCCCACAGCTGCGGGCCGGGCCAGGGCCGGACCACGGCCTCTTGCCACTTGGGCTCTACCGTGGCGGCACTGGCGAGCTGGACGAATAGGAGGACGGCTAACAGCTGTTTCATGGGTGCGCCCCAGCATGCGACAAAGCCGGCCGGGCTGCAACGGCAGAATGTCGGCAAGATAAATGTGCAAGATCAGCATCTACCCTTGCCGTATCGGCCCGAGGGGTCTTGAATCCCGTCCCGCCAGCATGTTTTTGCTCAAAAAGATATTTCAATTCAGGGATCATGTGAATCCCGATAACGAGAAGCCGTTTCTCGAACACTTGGACGATCTGCGTTCCATGATTTTGAAGATTGTGATCACTTTGGTGGTCGCCATGTTGGTGTGTTTCAGTTTTCAGGAAAAACTGATGGAGGTGCTGCGCCGTCCCGTGGAGCGGGTGTGGATGGATCAATTGCTGGAGAAGCTGCCGCAAGGCAAGGATGGCTCGGCGCGTGCCGTGGATATCGACACTTGGGAGCGGGCCAAGGCGGTGGAGCACGCGGTGTTAGGTTTGGAACCGGGGCAGCGCGAGGCGTTTTTCCAGGCCTTGGATAATGACAATCTGCGGTTTCACGCGCAGTCGGTCGAGTTGCTGCGGACCGCCTTGGCCTTGCCAAAGGACAAGCGGGAGGGGTTTGTTTCGGCATTGCCGGGGCCGGATGACTTGAAGGGGCAGGTGCGGGCCTTGCTCAAGACGGCACCGAGTCCGGAAATCGACCTCCGGGGCAACTTGCGCCTGATGTCCGCCTTGAAGCCGACCGAGACGTTCATGCTCTCGATGAAGTTGTCGTTTTTCGCGGGCATTGTCCTTTCATTTCCGTTGTTGATGATGTTTGTGCTGCAGTTTGTCTTGCCCGGTTTGCACTCGAACGAAAAGCGCCTGCTGGGACCGTCGATGGCAGTGGGCTTCGGGTTGTTTTTGGGAGGGGTGCTGTTTGCGTATTACGCCGTGCTGCCACGGGTCTTGGGATTCTTTTACGATTGGGGCGGCAAACTGGGGGTATCCAATGACTGGCGGATTGGCGAATACATCAGCTTTGCCACACAGTTCACCCTGCTCTTCGGCTTGTCCTTCGAATTGCCGGTGGTGGTCATGGTGCTGGTCAAACTCGGCTTGCTCACCTACGAGACGATGTCGCGCACCCGCTCGTATGCCATCGTGGCGATTTTTGTCGCGGCAGCGATTCTGACGCCCACGCCGGACGCACTGACGATGACCATGATGGCGACGCCCATGCTGGTGCTCTATGAAATCTGCATTTGGCTCGCATGGTGGGACGTTCGCAAGGCACGCAAGGCGCAACAAGCGCAAGTTCATGAACCCACTGAGCCCCCCCCGTCATCTCCAGCCACTGAGGCCGCTGAAGCCGTCGAGGAGGTGACTGACACCACCTGGCGGGATCAATATCCCGATCTGATCGCGCCCCCGACCACCCATGAGGCAGCCACTCCGGAGTCCCCCCCGGAGTCCCCCCCGTTCTCACCCAAAGCGCCCAGAAAACCGCGGGCTCCCAGAAAATCCAAAACTCCCGGAGCATCCGAGGCGTCTGATTCGTCTGCTATTCCCAAAGCGCCCGGAAAACCCAGGGCTCCCAGAAAACCCAAAGCACCCCAACCGCCGGAGGCACCCGGTGGCACGGATGATTGATGCGGTTTGTCCGCCCATGCAACCGCGGATTCATGCCGGCTCCGCCATGCCTGTTGATGTTGTTAGGCAGGGTGGCCTGCGTCGTGCCGGCCTTGGTGAACACCCTTATGCTCGTTAGATCGAGGTGATCTCAAGGCGCGGGCAGCACAGGGCGGGCACGCAGGGCCTCACGCACCTGCCGCAACAAGTCCGCGACGCGGGGATCATTCGCATACTTGATCAATATGACAACCAGGACGACGAGCGCAAGGAGCACCGCCACGATCAGCAGCCAATAGAGGATTGCCAGGGCTATGCCGATGCCATCCATTTTTTTATGATAGGCGTAGCCCGCCGGACAGGCAAAGCACCGGTAGCCAACCCACAAATTGAGAAATGGCACAAGATGGCCCAGATACCACCAGCGGCTCATGCCGAGATTCACGAGGCGTTGCAATCCGTAATACAACCCGATGATGAAAAGTAACAGGGCACCGCCGAGGTTGATTTGTTGCAGCAGTGCCGGCTCCAGCGCCCTGCCGAGCAACGCCGGCGCAAACCCCAGCGCCATGTTCCAAACCACCGGCAGCAGCAGGGTGGCGGTTAGATAGGCGCGGCGCCGTGCCCCGGGCCAATCGCCCTGCAATTGCATCTGTGCTCCGACCGATTCCGCCTGCGGCGGCATGTACGGGTTTGCGGTAGGAACCTCAGTCACTCGGCGCTCAAACAACGTATCGATTTGACCGGCGGGTTTCCATTCCGCCATCCCTTGCGTCCACACCAAATCCAACCTTGGATTGAGCCCGCCTTCCTGTGCCTTCACGCGCAACTCGGCGAGGCTAACCGGCCCGAGCCGCTCCCCCTCGCGTGTGAAAAACCATGCGTCTGGCGCCAGTTCGGTCATGACTCGTCAAATAGCAGCGCCCCGGCACTTTGTCAATTCGCTTTCCCGACAGATCAGCCAACATGGCAGGTAGGGCGGCTCGGCTCGGCAGATAACCGCCAACCGCTGGACTGCGGCTGGAAGCCGCAGCTACGAACCACCTCGGTTAGACAAGTCCTGCTCGATGAGTGCCCGGCATGGCGGATGCAAAGTGCCGTCCTCAAGAGGGGCACGGGCAGCTTGCCCGTGTGCTAATGAAGATCACGGGCGGGCCGCCCAATACTGGCAGTTTAGCGCTTCTTGATCGGAAAACAGCGCGTCCCGCCTGTCAGGGAAGACAGCGCGTCCCGCCTGTCCGCCGATGAAACGAC
>JBAXPF010000254.1:0-6442 GCA_037132955.1 Verrucomicrobiota bacterium
TTGAATTTCAGTCAGTCAGGCTATCTCGCTTCGCTCGGTTGTGGTTAATCTAACTGCTATTACAACTCAACCCCCGGCGTTCGGGGTTAACCGGCGTGCAGCGCCTCGGTCATGCGCAATGCCGCCACATGCGGTCCGACCGCATGCACCCGGTGGAGCATCACGTTCCCCCCCCGTGCCAGGACAGTGATCGCCACGCCCGACCACTCGCGTGCGAGCGAGTCATCGGTTGCCATGAGCTTGCCGATAAAGGACTTTCTGGAGATCCCGAGCAGCAGCGGCTGCCCGCCAACGGATAGATTTTTGAGCTGCCGCAACAACGTGAGATTGTGCTCCAGGGATTTGCCAAAGCCGATGCCGGGATCAAAGCACAAGGCGTCCCGGGCGATCCCTTGTTGTGTTAGAAAGGCCAGCCGCTCGGCAAAAAACCCGCGCACCTCGGCCACCACATCGGCATACTGCGGGTTGGCCTGCATCGTCCCTGGCTCGCCCTGCATGTGCATCACTACCACCCCGCAGCCGCTGGCCGCGCAAACCGCCGCCATCTCCGGATCCTGCCGCAACCCACTCACATCGTTGACGATATCCGCTCCGGCCGCCAGCGCCACGAGTGCCACCGCTGCCTTCGAGGTGTCGATCGAGATGAGTCCGTCCCACTCGGCCCGCAGCGCGGCCACCACCGGTGCCGTGCGGGAAATCTCCAGTTCCGCCGCCACCGGCAGCGCTCCCGGACGGGTGGACTCGCCGCCAATGTCTATCAATTCCGCTCCAGCGGCGACCATCTGCCGGGCGTGCGCCATGGCGCTGGCCAGCGTGGCATGCCGCCCGCCGTCGGAAAACGAATCCGGTGTGACATTCAAGATTCCCATCACCCGGGCGCGGTGGGCCAGGTCCAGGGTTCCTCTGCGGGTTTTCCAGTGCATGGTTGAAATGTCGGCTTGCAGGGCGCGGCGCCTGCCGTTACTTTGCGCGCCATGAATCCGCTGGCAATCTGGAAATTCTGCGCAATCCTCATTTTTCTGGGATGGCTGCCCCTGCAGGCTGCGAGCGAGTTCGACGCCGTGGATGGCCCGAGTGTGCGCGTCATGCGCCACAAGGACGGCTCCAAAACCATTTTCACCCGCAGTCCTAACAACCAGGTCTTGACCAAGAAAACCTTCTCCGCCGCCGGCCGCCTCTCACTCATCACCATCTATCGCATGGATGCCGGCGGCAATCCGATCTCGTGCAAAATCTCGGATGGACTCAAAAACGAACTTTTCAAAGTGGACTACGGCTACCGCAAGAGCGACGGCCAACTCGTCATGGAGCGGATGTGGGACAGCCGCGTCAAACGCATCAACCCGAAAAACCCGGCGGAGGAAATGCCGGTGCAAATCGTCCGCTATGTGATCGATGCCCAGGGCAAACGCAGTTCGCCCATCGTTTACAACATGTTGCCGGGCAAGACCTTCGAGGAAATCTACGGATCTAACACATCAGCCCTGGGGACCAATCCGTTCCAAGACGACAAGCCGGGCAAAACCGTCAACCCGCGTGCCAAACCCACTGGTGGCAAATGAACCGGCGGATCCATCCCAACACCGACTGCACGGTTTGATCGCCAAACGAGTCATCTTCAAAGGCCGGGTCCAGAACGTCGGCTTCCGCTACACCGTCAAAGACCTCGCCCGCGCGTTTGATGTCCGCGGCTGGGTGAAAAACCTGCCAGAGGGCACGGTGGAACTGCAAGTCATGGGCGAGCCCGCGGAAGTGACCGCCTTCATCAGGGAGATCGCCGAAGAATCCACCGTCGCCCATCACATCAAATCCCAGATGACGGAAACCATTCCGCTGTTAGATGATGTTGCCGGCTTCAAAATTGTCAGATAGGCCGCGATTCTTCCACTCTTGCCAGGATCCACAACAAATCCGAGAGACGGTTGAAGAACAGGCGCACGGGTTCCGCCACCTCCTCGCCGGATTCATGCAACGCCAGCACCACACGCTCTGCCCGCCGCGCCATGGCCCGCGCGAAATCCAGACCGGCACGCGCCAGCGAGCCCTCGGCACCCGGCTTGGCCCAACCGGTGAATTTAACGCCCCGCGCCTCAAACCGGCGCGCCTCGGTCTCCACCCAAGCCACATCCGCCACGGTGAGCGCCGCGTATTTGTAGCGGCCCGTGTCCTCCGGCAGACAGGCGAGTTGGCCCATCAAACCAATCAGCCGTTGCTGGATGGCATCAATCAACGCGATGACCTCCGCATCCCCGCCTGCGGCGCGCGCCAAGCCCAGCGCCGCATTGACCTCATCCACCGTGCCCAAAGCCGCGACCCGCAGGGATGTCTTGGCGATGCGCCTGCCAAACAGCAAATCCGTTTCACCCAAATCGCCCCGCCCGGTGATAATGCTCATGGCCGCGAGGCTAACACCGGCACCGCCAATGTCCATCCCGGCTTCGCGGCCGCGCCTAAAAAGCCAACGCAGCCGGGCGTTTTTTCAAGGAGCGGCGATCTCCGAATCGCCGTTGCCCATGTTGAACCCATGGGAGGAGGCAATCCGCTTTTCCATTGCCCCTTCATGGTCGAGGGCGATTCAAATCTCCCCTCCTTGATGCTTGCCTGCCGTCCCACCCGCGAAAATTTTGTGCAAACCCGCAACTTTTCCATGGGCAGCAGGTTCCTTCCTGCGTAGAACCCTCCCCGCCATGAACCGCAACCCCCTTCCACCTGACGACTCTTGGGAGTCTGACGCCGTCTGGAAGCTGCTCGATCAGGCTCCGCCCATGGTTGCCGGGCCGCGCTTCGCCGCCAATACCGTCCGCGCCGCCCGCCTCGCGGAGGCCTCCCGCTCATGGTGGCAGCGACTCTTCGCACCGATCCCGCTCGCCGGCCTGACCGCCACCTCAGCCGCAGTCGCCGTCGCGGTATTTTCCCTCACCCCTTCGCCCACCCGCACGTCCTCCTCCATCGCCGCTCACAACGACGACGCCTTCGCCGGCAGCCAGGAACTCGCTGAAGCCCAGATGCTCAGCGCCGCCGTCGATAACCTCGACAGCTTCGCCGACACCGAATTGGTCTCCCTCATCGGCCTGTGAGCTGCGGGCCCGGAGGCCTCACACTTTCATCAGGTCCGCTTCCTTGGCGACGGCGTGATCCTCGATTTTCCTGACGTATTTGTTAGTCAGCTCCTGCACCCCGTCCTCGAAGTCTTTCTGGCCGTCCTCGGTGACGTCGTTGTTAGCCTTCATTTTCTTGGCGGTGTCCATGCCTTCCTTGCGGGCGGCGCGGACCCGGACTTTGGCCTCTTCGGCGAGTTGCTTGATGAGTTTGACCATGTCGCGGCGGCGTTCCTCGGACAACTCGGGGATGGGCACGCGGATTGAGCGATCGGCGGCAGCCGGATTGAGGCCCAACTTGCTCTCGCGAATGGCGCGTTCAATGTCGCGGGTGGTGGCCGGATCAAACGGCTGCACCACCAACATGCGCGGTTCCGGTGAACTAATGACAGCCAGACCCTTGAGCTTCATCACACTGCCATAGGCATGCACATTCACATCGATGTTCTCGATGAGTGACGGACTGGCCTTGCCGGTGCGCACGCCGACGAAATCATGGAGCAGGTAGTCCACCACTTTGTTCATGGCGTCCTCCACTTCAAAAATAGCTTCTTCCGGGTTCATGGTGTTAGATTTATAGGGGTTGGGAACTCAGCAAACTCGGGCTCACTTGGCGGGGTCCTCGCCATGCACGAGCGTGCCGATGGGCAGGCCGCGCAGCGCATGCGAGAGGTTGCCATTCGGGCCTAGATCAAAGATGATGATCGGCACATGATTGTCCATGCACAGGCTGAATGCGGTGGCATCCATCACATTGAGGCGCTTGGACAAACACTCTTGGAAGGTGACCGTTTCGTAGCGGGTGGCGGTCGGATCCTTGCGCGGATCCGCAGTGTATACGCCATCCACCTGGGTCGCCTTCAAAATCACATCCGCCCCCATTTCGCTCGCCCGCAGCGCGGCCGTCGTGTCGGTGGAAAAAAACGGGCTGCCGGTGCCGGCTGCGAAAATCACCACCTTGCCCTCGTCTAACTGGCGCTCCGCCTTGCGGCGGATGAAGGGCTCGGCCACGTTCTTCATTTCGATGGCCGACTGCACACAGCAGCTCACCCCGTGGTGTTCGAGCGCACCCTCAAGGGCGAGCGCATTCATCACCGTGGCCAGCATACCGACGTAATCCGCCGTGGCGCGATCCATCCCGCGGGCGGAGGCACTCGCGCCGCGCCAGAAATTGCCGCCGCCCACGACGATGCCAAGCTGCAGGCCGGTATCGACAGCCTCGCGGATTTCCAGGGCGATGCGATCAACAATTTCCGGCGAGAGATTGTCGGTGGACCCGGGTTCCCGCAGTGCCTCCCCGCTCAATTTCAGGATGGCACGCTTGAAAGGTCGGGGATCTGGGATCGAGGGGCTCATGGATGTTATGACTGACGGGAGGATACGCATCCCCGCCCGTTTGCAAAGGCTAAAATGCCTAACATTGGTCGCGACATCACCGCGCCCTGCAAGGTCACGCCGATTCCGGCAATCGCCGCATCGCCATCGGTCCCGTGGAAGCTGAGGGGTTCGAAGACAGGCGCAAGGGTGAGGGTGGTGACCGCCGCGTTGAGCCACAGGAGGCAGCCGGCAACCATCGCGGCACAGAGGAATTTCATAGCTCCAAGCAAACATCTCCGGCCGTCTAAGGCCAGCAAATTCCGCGATCCAAGGAGGGGCGATCTCCGAATCGCCCTCGACCATGAGCGGACAATGGGAAGCGTCTTATCTCCTCTCATTGGCTCAATATGGGCAACGGCGATTCGGAGATCGCCGCTCCTTGATATGCCCCGCCGCTGAGAGTTTCTCGTCGCAGTGCATCGGCGATGGACCTTTTGGCATGAATCGGCAACAGTCCCGCCGCCCGATGTCTGCCCTGCTCTCCGCCACCGAAATCCGCCTCAGCTACGGCTATCAAATGTTGCTCGACGGGGTGACCCTCGCGATTGCCGCGGGTGAGAAAATCGGCATGGTCGGCCGCAACGGCTGCGGCAAAACCTCATTGCTCAAAATTCTCACCGGCGGACTCGCGGCGGACTCCGGCGATATCGCGCTGCGCCGGGCGTTGCGCATCGGCTATCTGCCACAAGAGTTTGAGCTGGATGCCGGGCTCAGTGTGCAGGAAAACATCGCCGCGGGTGCCGCCGATATCGTGGACGCCATCCGCCGCTATGAGAATGGGGAGGGCTCCGAGGCCGAACTCGCCGACCTGCTGCATTTGATCGATCACGCGGACGGCTGGAACCTGGATGCCCGCATCAAGGCCACCGCCACCGCGCTCGATGCGCCACCGCTGGACCTGGCGATCGGCCCTCTATCAGGCGGGGAAAAGCGCCGGGTGGCGCTGTGCCGGGCACTGGCCTGCCAACCGGATCTTCTTTTGTTAGACGAGCCGACCAACCATCTGGATGCGGAGTCGATCCGCTGGCTTGAGGACTGCCTGAAAGGTTTTGCGGGGGCAGTCATCTTTGTGACGCACGACCGGTATTTTCTGGATGAGATCGCCACCCGCATCATCGAGATCGACCAGGGCCGGGCGTTTTCGCATCCGGGGAATTACACCGCGTTTCTGGAGTCCAAGGCAGTGCGGCAACAAATCGCCGGGCAAACCGAGCGGCGCCGGCAACGGTTCCTGCGCGAGGAACTCGATTGGGTGCGCTCCGGCGTGAAGGCCCGCGGCACCAAGTCGCGCCACCGCATGGAGCAATACTATGAGATCGAGGGCATGGAGGCACCACCCGAGGAACGGGAAATGGACTTGCTCATTCCGCCACCGCCGGATCTCGGCAACATCGTCGTCGAACTCGAAAACGCCGGCGTCAACGTCGGCACCGCCGCCAGCCCGCGCTGGTTGTTCCGGCATCTCACGCTCACGCTGCGGCCCGGCCAATGCACCGGCATCGTCGGCCGCAATGGCGTCGGCAAAACCACCTTGCTCAAGCTCTGCCTCGGGCAGAGCCCGCCCAGCGAGGGCACCGCCGTCATCGGCAAGCGGGTGAAGGTGAATTACATCGACCAGACGCGGATGCAACTGGATGGCACCGGTTCTTTGTTAGATGAAATCTCCGGGGGCAACGAGAAGCTGATGTTTGGCAACCAAGCACTCGGTGCCCGCGCCTATTTGCGGCGCTTTCTCTTCAACGACCAGCGAATCAACGACCGGGTCGATCTTCTATCAGGCGGCGAGCGCGCCCGCCTGATGTTGGCCAAGGTGCTCAAAACCGGCGGCAACCTCATCGTGCTCGACGAGCCGACCAACGATCTGGACCTGCCCTCGTTGCGGATGTTAGAGGAAGCGCTCGCGGATTTCGATGGCACGGTCATCTGTGTGTCGCATGACCGGTATTTCCTCGACCGCATCTGCGATC
>JBAXPF010000255.1:0-6431 GCA_037132955.1 Verrucomicrobiota bacterium
TGAAGGGTGAAAAAATCCCATCCAAAAAATCCGTGAAATCCTGTAATCTGTGGTTTGTCTTCCCCGGTGCAGGAATTCAACTCCGCATTTTTCTGCAATCCCTCAGTGGCCTCAGTTCTTTTCAGTGGATTTCTTGGGCCGCTACACCTCATCGACCCGCGCTCTCACGAACGCGCCTACGAAGAAGAAAACACAAGACGCATAGCGGCAGGGGCAGGTGGCACTTTGTTAGATGGCATGGCGGTTGAAAACCGCCGCCACGGGTCAGGGAGTCGTCACTTTAAGATGCACAAAGAACATGGCGCCGGTGGCCAGGGATTTGGGGATGGAGACCTCGATTTTGTCGATGCCGGCACCGAAGCCGTCGGGGGTGGTGGTGATGCTGACGCCATTGACGCCGTCCTGGGCCGGGGTCCAGGTGGTCAGATTGGAGCCATACTCGGTGGTGATGGAGATGCCGGGCTGGGTGAGGGAGACGGCGCTGCGGCGGTAGGTGAAGACCAGGTTGGCCGCGCTTGAAGCCACGGTGGGCAGCAAGCCGCGGGAGTTGGAGTTCGGGCGTGCTGGGTTGGGTTCGCCGCCGATGACAAATTCCAGCAGGTTGGAAACGCCATCGAGGTCCGGGTCGGCGGCAAACGCGGCCTCCGCGCCGCTGAGTTGGCTGGACGCGATCCATGTCTCATAGGCCGTGGCGCTTGGCGCGCCGGATTGAATCGCGACGCCGAGGCGGCCGAAGAGCCTGCCGTTCGCGGCCTTGTTAGCCGGCACAGTGATGACAATCAGGTCGGTGGCGGCATCCGGGCTGTTGCCGGTGACATCGACGGTCACGCCGTTGGTGGCGGAACTCACGGCAGCCACCGGTACATTGTTAGAGCTGGGGAAGCCCAGGTCGGTGGACCATTGGAAGGTGAGGGTGGCGGAGCTTGTGGATCGTTTTGTGCGGTGGAAGGTGAAGGCCATGGAGCCATCGGGGTTGCGCGTGACGCTTGGCAGCAGGCTGCGCGAGTTGGAGCCCGGGTTGGCGGGGTTGGGTTCACCGCCAAGCACGAACTCGATGCTGTTGGGAAGGCCATCGTGGTCCGGGTCGGCCGTGGTTGCGGCGTCGGCTCCGGTGAGATGTTTTAAGGCGATCCAGGTTCCGTAGGCGTCGTTGGCAACGACCGTCAGGGTCGTGCTGGTATCGTCCGGCGCGGCGTCGAGGGCGATGTCGTTGCCCGCATAGTGATAGGTGATAGGGTAAGGCGTGGGGCCGCCCGGGATCGACGCGGTGGGGAAGTCGAGGGTGAACCAACCCACGCCGCCGTTGATGGTGGTGCTCTGGGTCACGCCATGGATAGTGACGCTGACGGGTTCGTCATGCTCCGGATACAACGAAGCGCCGTCGCTCAGCGTGCCGGTCAAGGTCACGGAGGCGGTGCCCGCGGCGATGCTCTGGCTGGCGCTCAGGCCGCTGAAGACGGCAGGCACCTTGACCGGGTGGACGGTCAGCGTCGTGCTGGTATCCGGGGTGGCGGCGCTGAGGGTGGTGCCATTGCCCGCATAACTGTAGGTGACAGGGTAGGGGGTGGGGCTGGACGGCAGGGCCGCGGTGGGAAACTCGATGGAGAACGCGCCCACTCCGCCGCTGATAGGGGCGGGCAGGGTCACGCCGTTGATCGTGACATTGACCGTGCCGCCGGTCGGATAGACCGGGCCCGCGCCACTCACCGTGCCGCTCAAGCTCACGCTGGCGGTGCCGATGAGGATATTCCTGCCAGAGACTCCGCTGATGACGGCGGGGGTGGCCGGGATGGTCGTCACTGCCAGGGCCGTGCGGGTGTGGTCAGGGGCCGCATTGAGGGTGGTGCCGTTACCCACATAACGGTAGGTGATCGGATAGGGAGCGTCACTGGCCGGAAGCGACACGGCTGGGAAGGCGACAGAGAATTGCCCGGAGCCGCCGGTGATGGCGGCATAGACTGTGAGGCCATCGATCGTGACCGCCACGACTTCACCCGCGGCTGGATAGATCGGGCCACTGCCACTGACCGTGCCGCCCAATGTCACGCTGGGGGTTCCGATGGGGAGGGTCTGACTCGCGGGCACGCCAGTGATGGCGGCTGCCGGCAGGGCGGCGAGATGCAGGTCCACCAACTGGAAGCCGTTGACGGGCAGGCGGCAATCATATCCGGAAACCGCGATGCTATGCCCGCTGACGGTGATGTGGCCACTGGCGTCGGGCTCCACCGCTTTGAAGAGCACGTAGTTGTTAGCCTCGACCCACGTGTTGCCGTTGGCGGCATCGGTATTGCCACAAGGATGATCCCCGGGGGTGGTCGTCGTGTTGGCCGTCGACCACACGCCGTTGTGCCTTTGACTGCTCAGGTTTGCGGATGCGATGTAGAGATCGTAGGTCCTGGCAGGATCCAGGCCGTTGACCCCGAATTGCTGGCTGTTAGCCGCGGCGGTATCAAAGTTGCGCAAGCCTTGTCTGAGCATGGCGAGGCTGGGGTTGCTCCATTGATCCGGGCCGCCCAGATTCGTGCTGGTGAAGCCCACGCTGCCGAGGGCGCTGCCGGAGTCGCGCAAGCTGCTGGTGCTGGCCTGGTTGGTGGTGTTCCAGGTTTCGCCCAAACCTCCGGCCGGGCCATTCAGTCCGGTGAGCCCATTGTAGTCGATGTTCAAATTGACCCTTCCGGTGCGACCTAACAGATTCACCGTCACGGTGTAGTCGGCTATCTTGGACGCATCCGAGGAGGTGACGATGAAGTGCGCGGGGCTGTAGTTCACCGGGGTGACCCCGGACGTCACCGTGGCACCGTCCACCTTGCAGGTGGCCCCATCGGAGAGCGTGAACGTGGGCACGAGCACCGATAAATCCGCAGGTGACACCGCCGTCACCACAATCTGGCGGCGGGCCTGGTCAATGCGGGTCGGCAGACCGTTGATGCTGAAGTTGGCAAACAAAGCCTGCGGCGTCACGTCGGCATAGTTGGGTGCGGGAATCCCATACTTGTTTTCCAGATAGAACCCCAGCGCGGCCTCATCCGCAGCCGACAAGGTGGTGCTGTAGCCGATGATCTCGGCCACGTCGAATTCGCCGGAGGAGAGGGTTTCGTTCTGCCCGATCTGATAATTCGGATAGAGGGCGAGATTGGCGGGGGTCGCCTCGGCATCCACGACAATCCTCAGGATCATGTAGTCGGTGATGTCATTGATGGCGAATTTGCAGCCATTGGAGAAATTGTTATTTTTGTCGCGCTGGCCGGAGCTGTTGACCACCGATGGATAGGGGGCTGGCGCGTAGCCATTCTTGACCACGGTGAGCGGAAAGTGATCCTGCCAGAACCCGGTGGTGCCGTTGGCGATATTGTAGCTGGATGAGCGGACGGTTAGGAACTGATTGGATTTGCGGCCGAGGAAAGCAATGCTGCCGACCCAGTTGGCATTCGGCGAACGCACCACGACGTATTGTTCCTTGACAAACATCGCTCCGGCGCAGTCGAGAATTCCGTTCGTGCTCCTGAAATGCACGCCGGGTCTGGCATTGGAACTGACGTTGTATTTGATGTCATTGAGCGCCAACGTCGGTGAGCCGCTGATGCGGGTGGCCGTGTGCCCGTTGCCGGACAGGTCCTCCCAGGTGTTGACCACCGCGCCATCCGCCACGGTGATGGAGGACGCGTCATACCAGCAGACCATGCTGCCGGTGACTGGCGGTGCCCCGATCTGGACCGTCAACGTGCCGTTGACCGGCGTGAAACTGTAGTTGGCCGCAGCCAAGTCACCTGCGGCACAGGTGATGGCGTAGGATCCCACCGGCGATCCGGTGTTTGCCAGGGTGGATAGAACCGGGGCTCCCGTCACCTCCGCCGTGCTGAGGGTTTCACCATTTTGATAGCCGGAAATCTTGTAGGTCAACTCCGGGTTGGGGGTTGCCGGCGCGCGGACCTTGTTGTCCGCGGTCACGGTCAGCAGCGCCTTCGCCACCGCCTGCAACAGGGCCGGGGCGTGGGTGCTGCTTGCAAGATGCAGGCCGTAGCCGCTGAATTGCGCGGTGACGGGATGGGTGGTTGCTGTTAGAAGGCTGGTGCTGTATTGCGCCGTGCCATCGCCGATATTGACTGCCACCGGGTTGCCCAAGGGATCGGCACCGTCATAAAACTGCACCGTGCCACCTGTGGGTATCGGATCAACCGTGGCAAGGAATGTCACCGATTGTCCATACGTCGAGGGACTGCCGGACGTGTCGATCACGGTCGTGCTGGGGATGGCGGCTGCCACCGCAAAGGTGTGGGTGGCGGAGGTGGCAGTCACCGGCGGGACGGCGCTGTCGGTGACAGTGGCATAGACCTCGTAACTGCCATTGGCCAAGGTCCCGAGGCTCACTTCATACGGGGCGCTCGTGACATCCGCGCCCGCTTGCGCAAAGGTGCCTGCCGGCAAGAGCCGCTTGAAAAACTTGACGGTGTAGGGTTCGGAGCCGTAGACGGGCATGGCCATGGCGGATATGGCCGTGCCGGTTGGGAAGGCCTGGCCATCGAACGGGCTGTCGAGAGTGACCGCCAGCGCATAGGAGACGCCGAACCACTTGCCTAACAGGTAATGCTCAACCGCCACGCGCTCGGTTTCGTCAAGCACGCGGTCATAGAGGATCACCTCGGCTTGGTATTGATTGCCGGCATGATAGACGCGGTCCTTGTTGAAGGAATCGACTTGCACATTGCCCGTGGTGAGGACTTCCACCAGATTGAATCCATTGTGGGTGGTGGGCAGGTTGAAACTGGTGCCGGCGACCGGGTTTCCGTTCACATAGGTGGAGCCGCCGGTGATGTTGCTGCTGGTATTGCCTCCCCACAACGGTTCGGTGGCGCTATCATCGCCCGGACGGTGGAAAGGATAGGCGCTGGTATCGGTCAAGAGGAAGCTGCTGCCTTTGAAGACGGAGAAGACGGTGCGGATGCTGCTGTCCCGGGAGAAGCTCAAGGCCCCGCTGTTGCCGGGCCCGCCATTCTTGGCAAAATAGAGTGCCGGCAGACCGGTCTCCGTGCCCGCGTTGGCCACGAAGACGGGTGCGGCATTGCCGCTTGGCACCGTGGCGTTGGCGGCATTGGCGCTGAGGTCGTTCCAAGTGGTGACAGCGGCACCGTCACTCGCGGTGACCTGTGAGGCGTCAAACCAGCGGGTATATCCGCTCACCGGCGGTGCCGCGTTGGCCACCTGCCCGGCGCCAAGAAACGCCGCCACCGCTACCCAAGCCAGCACGAAAAGGTTGTAAGAATTCGGGGTTTTCATTGGACGACTCACCTTGGGAAAGGTAACCAAATTAGGCCCCCGGGCAAGCGCCATTTTTTCGTCAGCTGTCTGCCTTGTCTGACTTGTCTGACTTGTCTGACTTGTCTGACTTGTCTGACCAGTCCGGGCGTGACATGGGGCGCGGCTGCGCCACAATCTGTCGGCCCGCATGTTTGCTGCCATTCTGACCACGCTGTTATTTTCGTTTTCCGCCTTGAGCGGACGGCGCCTGGCAAATCATCTTCCCGGTTCGCTGGCCAATCTGGTGAGGCTCATTCTGGCGGCAGCGGTCCTTGGCACTTATGCGCATTTGTATGGCTTTGGGGTGAGCGGGCCGGCGTTCACGCTGTTGTTTGTGAGCGGCTGCATTGGGTTCGGCGTGGGAGACCTCGCGTTGTTTCAAGCTTACCCGCGGATTGGCACGCGGCGCACGATGGTGCTGGTGCAATGCCTCGCGGCACCGATCGCCGCGCTCACGGAATGGATTTGGTTAGGGACGGTGCCAAGTGCCGGCCAGGCGCTATTCGGTGCCGTTATTTTGTTTGGTGTCGGCGTCGCGTTGATGCCGGGCCGGGATGAGGCCGGTCCCGGCACTGGCCTGATGGTGGGTGGCTTGTTCAGCGTGCTCGCCGCCGCATGTCAGGCGTGGGGTGCGGTGTTGAGCCGCAAGGCCTATGCGGTGGCCGCGGCGCAGGATTTTGCGATCAGTGGCGCGGCCGGCGGCGTCAATGCCGCCTATCAAAGGCTCCTCGGCGGGTTGTTGGTTTCCGGACTGTTCCTGCTCTATCTGAAATTGGCGCATCGGCCCGGGCCTGACGCGCGTCCCGCCAATTGGGCGCGCGCCTGGCCGCTGGTCATCGCCAACGGCCTGTGCGGGCCGGCGTTTGGCGTGACCTGCTACCAATGGGCTCTATCGGCGGCACCCACCAGCATTGTGCTGCCGATTGTGGCGACCACGCCATTGGTCGTCATGCCTTTGGCGCATTTTCTCGAAGGTGACAAGATCACCCTGCGCACCTTGCTAGGCGGTGCCTTGGCAGTGGGGGGCGTGGTGGGTTTGACGCTGGTGCGCTGAACCCATTATTTTTCAAGCTTGGGCGCGAGCTGCGCCACCCAGCGTGCGGCCAGTTCGCGCAGGCCGGGGCCGCTGAAATGCA
>JBAXPF010000256.1:0-6418 GCA_037132955.1 Verrucomicrobiota bacterium
GTTTGAGGGCTTCGGCGTTTTTGGCGAGAGCGGCGTTGGCCTGCTCGACCGGGGCCTTCGCCTGCACAGCCTCCTTCGCTTGTTGGAGTGCTTGCTCGGCGGCCGGCACGTCTTTTTTCGCGGTGTCGTCGATTTTCGCTGCGAGGTCTTTGAGGGCTTCGCTCGCGCCCTTGTTATCGAGTCGTTGCTCGTGGCGGGCCGCACGATCGACATTGGTGGCGGCATCCTTGGCATCCTGCTTCACCGGTTTCTGGTCGATACTTGCCAATGCCAGTTTGGAATTTTGCGGCGCCGCTTCGGGGATTTTGGCCATCGCCTGGGCACGCTCAGCGGCGGCCCGGGCGGCGGCATCCGCCTGTTGCGCCGCTTCAATGGCCTTGGTCGAGGTTTGGATTGTTAGACCGGCCTTGACTTGGGCTTGTTGGTTGATCTCCTGTTGAGGGCCGGCCTTTAGACCCTCGGTCTTGGCAAATTCGGACGCCGGATTCGCTTCGCCCCGGCAACGATCCGAGCTCTGGATCATCAGACCCGCCTTTTCAATGACCGCTTTGGACTCCGCGACCACATCGTCCGCACTGCGCGCGGCTTCCATGCGCTCGGCGGCTGCCACCAGTTGATCGGCCCTCGGCACGGCCTCGTCGCCAAACGGCACCGACAACTTCATCTTCTCCACGGCGGGCGCGTTCGCGGCTTGCTCCACCAACTGCAGGGTGGCCTTGGCCGCGGCCTGAGCCTCCCTGGCATAGGCGGCCGCGATCTTGGCGGCTTCCAGCGCGCTCATGTTGTTTTTGGGATCCTTGTCCTTGTTGACCTGCTCGGCCACTTTCCTCGAAGCTTCGGTCTCCGCCTTGGCCGCCGTGTCAATCTTATCCTTGGCAAGGCCCAGCGCATCGCGGGAAATCTGATCGAGTTCCTTTTGCATGTCCGGGTTGGCGGATAGCTTTTTCTCCAAATCCTTGAGAAGGTCCTCGGCGCTTTTCTCCGCCATTTGGGCCAACATTTCGGCGTTGGCATACTGCTCGTCGAGATCCTCCTTGACGCCTGTTTCATCCTCCGCCTTGCGCAGGGCGGCGCGTGTCTCGTCCGGCTTCTTGCCCTGCTCCAGCGCCTCGTAGTGGCGCGCAATCAGGTTGAGCGCGTCCACGGTTTTTTGTTCCTGCACCACGGCGCGCTCAAGATCCATCTTTTGCTGCAGCGCCTGCTCGTCCTCGGTCGTATCCAACAACGCCTGTGCCGCGGCGGGCGGTGGTTCTTCGAGTGTGGCCAGCGCGTCATCGGCATCGCGCATCCGCTCGCGCTGATCTTTTTTCAAAATGCTCTGCTCGTTGGCGTCCGCACGGATCAAATCCTTGAGGGATTCAATGCGGGCATTGATATCCGTTTGGCGGACGAATTGTGGCTGGGTTTGGGACTTGTTGAGTTCGGGCGCGGTGTCAGCGACGATCAATGCCTGCTGGTCGGAGAGCAACTTCAAGGCCGCCTCTTCCTTGGCGAGGGCGAAGGCGAGTTCACTGATTTTCGGGGTGAGCTTGGCGAGGGTCTGGCGGGCCTGGGCGATGGGCTTCTGCAACTTGTCGAGCGCCTCCTTGATCTTGGCGGCCATCTGCTCCACCTCGCCGCGCATGCTTTCCGGTTGGCGCGAAAGGGTTTTGCGCGCCACCATTTCCTTGACGATTGCGAGGAAGGGCGGGCTGTTAGGCATCACCCCCATCAGCGAGGTTGCCGCCTCCACATCCTTCAGGATCGTTTCATCCGTCAGGTGCAGGCGGCTCAGTTGGGCAGGCGCCATGCAGACGCGGGTGGCAACCCATGCCCAGTCGCGCGGGGCCGAGGTGCGCGCGCCAGTGGTGCGCACTTGCCAGCGCTCGACCACGCTCAGGGCGGTGAGACCGTCGATCAATTCCTGCAGGTTGTGACCGCTTTCCAGAATCCGCAGGCATTGGTCGAGCTGGACCAGGCGTTCGGTGGTTTTTTCCGGACCATCGCCGCGGGCGAGCGCCTGCATCGTTTGGATGGCCACGGTCGCGCGCCGCAAATCACTCACAAATGGATTGTCGGCCACGGCGCGCACTTCCTCGAAATCGGCATGGCCTTTGAAAATATCCGCCGCCGCCACCCAGCGTCCCATGATCAAGGCACTGCGTTGCTCGGGGGTGAGCTTCTCGAGTTTTTGAATCGCCACCTGTTCATCGCGCAAGCGTTCGAGACTGGCCCAGGACGCCCCCATTTTCTCCATCACATTGCGGTGGGCTTTGGCGACGAGTTCCGGAGATGTTAGAATCTGGTCATACGGGCGGTCGCCGAGGGCCCCCGCCGCGCCGGCGAGCTGCGTCCGCTCGTCGATATACGTCTGGGCGATGTTCTGCATCTGGCCGAACGCGGTGTCACGGATGCCCTTGAGATAGCCACCCAGCGTGTTGTCGGTGGGCACATGGGCCAGGGCGAGCTCGAGCTTTTCCCGTTCTAACGAAAAATTGAGCACGCGGTCGCCGATTTCAGCTCTGGGGCCGCCGCCTGCCTTGATGGCGAGCATGATGGCGTCGAGGCTGCGGGAGAGATTGAGCACCGTGCGCAGGCGGGTGACCACCCGCGCCGCAATCTCGGGCGTGACCGCGGGAGGCAGTATCAGGCCGATCCGGTCGAGTTCATCGCAGAAGAGTTTGCCCAACTCGGCCAAGCCATCGATCTGCTCGGCGGCCACATTGAATTGGCAGGTCACCAGCGCCAAGGTGCTGAGCACATCGAGCCGGTTGGTGGCGTCCTGGAGTTCACGCATCAGGTCGCGCCCCCCCGGGGCGGCCGGATCGGGGTTGATGAATTCGAAAAGTTTGCGTGCATGCTGGGCCTCGCCGCTGTGGATGCGGCTCAACAGGCGGCCTAACAAGACGAGGTCGGCACTTTCGTGGTTCGCCGGTGCCTCGCGCAGCGGCCCGCTGAGCGCCGTCCAGGCTTGGGTGAGTTTGACCTCATAGTCGGCATAGCCCTTCGCGTAACTTGTTAGCATCTGCTTGCGAACCGGATCGGCGTCCTCGCTCTGATCGAATTTGAGGCGCGAGAGGCGGGCCTCCTCCGCCAATGCCTTGGCGGCGGTGGCCAGGGCTTTCACCGCATCCAGCAGTGCCTTGCGGGTTTCCAAGGCGGCGACCCGCGGGATTTCCGATCCTGCGGCCACGATCATGATTTGCAGCGGCCGCGATTCGACCTTGTTGCCCTTGAAGTCGGTGACGACAAGCTTGGTGGTGACCATGTCGGTGGCTTTCACCTCCTCTTCGGATAGATCCCATTCGCGTTCCACGCGCTCCAAGCGCGGGCTGGCAAGATCCCCACCGGCTCCACCGGCTTTGGCAGCAGGCGTGGCCGCCCCCTCCTTGTTAGCCGCATTATCCTTGAGCACGACTTCCTTCCACGCGCGCTCATTGACTTTCACCACCTGCACGACGCGCGCGACGCCGATGTCGTCACTGGCATGGCCCTTAAGCGTGACCACGTCATCCAAGGGACAAACCAAGTCCTGCTTCGGCTCGTCAATCTCTACGACCGGCAGCAGGTCGGGCTCGGCCCGCAGTTCATACTCCGGACTGAACTTGTTTTCGAAGCCGGTTTGGGCGGAAACCAGATGCACCCGATAGGTCCCGGACGCGCTGAGCGGGACGCGCGCGAACAGGCGGCCGTCGGGTTGTGCCACCAAGGCGATGGCGCTGGTGGCCTTGCCGCAGTCGAGGCGCAACTCGCCGCTTTTCACGGGCTGGTTGGTGGTGATTTTCAATTCCACCTCGGTGCCTTCCAGTCCGCCAAGTCCGCCAGTGTCCTCCTTTACCGTTTTGGAAGGAATCCGCGAATAGGCCGGGTATTGATAGATTTTTTCAAAGGCGACCTCATGGGGGCGGGCGATGGCGGTCAGGGTGTAGCGGCGGGTGCGCGCATCGCCGGCCTGCACCCGGTAGCGGACGCTTTCGCGGGCGACCTGGACGGAGGCGGCAAAGCGGTTGTCGCCAAGCGGGAGCATGGCCGCCACCTGGCGCCCGTCGGTTAGGGATTCCGTTTCGAGTCTCGCGGTTTTGGTCGTCTCGCCCTTGAGTTCAATGACGAGACGCACCGCATCCCCGTGGGCCACGGTCTGGTCGCCGGGATTGGGTTCGATGACGACGATGCGGGTGGCTGAGACATTTTCCAGATTGGCACCTGGCAACAACGCGCGCAGGAACAAAGTACCGAAGCGGAAACCACTCAGCAACATCAACAGCACCACCACCACGCCGATGACAGCCGCCACATTGATGTAGCGTTTGAGCAATCTGACCGGCAACAAGGCCTCCACCTCAAGCCCCTGGACGCGGGCGGACACATCCGATTGCAGCAGCGCGCGGAATTGCGCGGAGTCAAACACTTCGCCCTGTGCGCTGCCCAACTCGACCGCGGAAAGCAAGTCCTCGCGCAGTTTGGGCTCGGCGTGCTCGACGATGCGGGCAATCTGGCGCTCGTCCGGCGCATGCAGCAACGGGCGCACCCACTGCCGCCATATGATAAAGAACACCGCCGCGTAGGCCGTGGCACTCAGGGCCCAACGCACGCCGTCGGCAAGCAAGGGAATCCAGTAGTCAAAGGCGGCCACTCCGATCATCGCGACCATGAGCGTGGCAACCGTGGCCAGCCCCCCGCGCAAAATGATCAGACTCCGCCGACGGCGTGCAAAGGCCCGCAGCTTTTGCAAGATGACCGGATCAAGCGTGGAATTCATGGTGTGAGAGTATGTGGCGCAGCAATCACGAACTGTCAAAGCATGCCGACGCGTTTGCGGATGAGCCATTCCAGGGTGAGCAACAACACGACAAGCCCGAACCAGCCCTTGCTCTCCAGCAGCGGCGTCTCGCTCTCCTGGACGTTGCCCGCGGCCATCGGCTCTAACAATTTTACCAACTGGTCGGCCTGTTCCTCGCGGAAATACTGGCCGCCGCTGGTCAGCGAGATTTGGCGCAGCAATTCCTCATTGACGCTGAGCAAGGTGCGCTCGATTTTCTGTTGGGCCTCCACCTTGAATCCGGTACGCACCTTGATCTGGCCTTCCGGCACGGCTGCGCTTTCGATGGTGACCTCGTAATCGCCGAGTTCGAGGGCGGCGGTCTTGCCACGGTAGAGTCCGCCCTCGGCGGGCGTGAGGCCGATGCTGGCCACGCGCTTGCCATCGCGCGAGAGCACGGCGGTGACGGTGGCGTCGGTGACCGGCTTGCCTTCGCCGCTGCGCAAGCGGACGCGGATGGGTGCCTCTTCGCCGGGTTCGTAGGTGAGCTTGCCGGAATCTAACGAGACATGCTTGTCGCGTGCGGCAAACGGTTCCTCGGCGATGAAGTTGGCGATCTGGTTCCAGAACTTGACGTGATGTTTGTCGGCCACCTCATAGCGCCAGCGCCATGAATCATCAAAGGCATGGTAATAAACCTTGCCCGCCCCGAAGGGCCGCAAAATCGCCAACGGCACCAAACCGCCGGCCGCGTCGGCCTCAATGAGAACTTCGGCACCGGGCAAGGGTTGAACCCCGACCACCGAGCGCGGGACCGGCAGCTTCGCCCAGACTTCGGCATTGGCAGCCATTTCCGGGCTCAAGGCAAAGGGTGCCAATTCGCCGGCACGACCGGCCAGACGCAGTGCTTTGAGACCGGTGGGCGCCTTGGCGTTGGCGTATTCCACGGGCAGCAGGGGCCCGAGCGGGGTGTCGGCGTATTCCCGCAGATGGCCGCGGGCGCCATCGATGAATACAATCGCGCCGCCGCGTTTGCCCACGAAGTCGGCCAGCCAGCGAATCTCCTCGGGCTTGAGCAGGGCCTTGGGAACCTCCCCGAAAATGATCAGGTCGTAGGCGTCCAGCATCGCCTTGTCGGCGGGGAAATTGCCGTCCTTGTCGCCGCGGACAAAGCCCGCCTCGGTGCGCAGGCCGGCGAGGGCGGCATTGACCTCCCATTTTTCATCACGCTGATAGAGGTTTTTCAAATAGCGCATTTCCCAGCGCGAGCGGCCGTCCACCAGCAGGATTTTCCGCTTGTGGGTGACGGCGCGGAAGCGGAGGCCGGCATCATTGTTAGAAAGTTCCTGTTCGCCATCGAGCGGGGTGAGGGTGACTTTGAGATCGATGGGCACGCTGAGGGCATCGACGCCGGCGGGCAGGGTCTTGATGCGGGCATCGGCCAGATCCTTGACGGGGAATTCAAAGGGCACGCTGCGGTGGGTCTTGGCCTCGGTGGTGAGTTGTTTCTCGAACACGACCTTGTCCGCGTCCTTGATGGTTAGAGTGAAGGGCAGGCCGGCGGCGACTTCTTCCTTGAGCATGACATCGCCGCGCACCACGTCCTCGTGGAACACGCTGTCGGGCGCGTTGACGCGCAGGATGGCAAGGTCACGCGGCGGGACATGACTGCCGGTACCC
>JBAXPF010000257.1:0-6329 GCA_037132955.1 Verrucomicrobiota bacterium
ACCTTGGCGGCATTCTGCACCTGTTCCTGATAGATCATCACCCCGTAGGTGTCGCTGCAGACTTTTTCCAGCAGCGGATGCTCATACATCGCCTTCTTGCGGCCTTTCTTGACGTCGAGCATCTGGTCGATGAACTGCATGGCGCCCGGCCGATAGACCGCCAGCAGGTCGATGATGTCATCAATCTTATCGATGGCATATTTGCGGCAGGTTTCCACCATGCCGCCGCTTTCCAACTGGAACACGCCCATGGTTTCGCCGCGGTTGAGCAGGTCGAAGGTCTTGGGGTCATCGAGGGTGACGGCTTCGATAACAAAGTCCGGCGTGTGGAGCCGGATGTGTTGCACCGCCTCATGAATGACGGTGAGGTTTTTCAAGCCGAGGAAATCCATCTTGAGCAAGCCCACATCGGTGATGGCCTTCATCGCATACTGGGTGACCACGCCGCCCTCGTTGTCGAGGGTCAGCGGGACGTGCTCATCGAGCGGGCGGTCGCCGATGACGATGCCCGCGGCATGCACGCCGACGTTGCGGTTGAGACCCTCGAGCTTGAGGGCATAACTCCACAGCTCCTGATAGGAGGTGCTGCTTTCGATGAGGTCGTGCAGTTCGGTGTTCTTGACCCATTCGCGCGCCAGAATCGAGTCCTTGTAGAGCTCCTTGTCCTCCTTTTCGTTAGGCTTGGGGTCGATCAGCTTGGAGATGCGGTCACCGTCGTTGTAGGACATGCCCATGACGCGGGCGACGTCGCGCACCACGCTCTTGGCACCCATGGTGCCGTAGGTGATGATATGGGAGACACAGCGTTCGCCGTATTTGCGCCGCACGTAGTCGATGACCTCGCCGCGGCGGCTCTGGCAGAAGTCGATATCGACGTCGGGCGGGCTGACGCGTTCGGGGTTGAGGAAGCGCTCGAACAACAAACCGAAGCGCAGCGGGCAAATGTCGGTGATGCCCATGGCATACGAGGCGAGCGAGCCGGCGGCCGAGCCGCGGCCGGGGCCGACCGGGATGCCCTGGTCGCGTGCCCATTGGATGAAATCCGCGGTGATGAGGAAGTAGGAGGCAAAGCCCAACTGGTTGATGGTGTCCACCTCGTATTGGAGGCGGGCGGCCAGCTCGGGGTCATTGGCGCGGTCCTCGCCGTAGCGTCTGACGAGTCCCTCGCGGCAGACTTTCATGAAATACTCTTCGCGCGGGCTGCCATCGGGCGTGCCGAATTGCGGGTATTTATCCGACGAGGTGGAATCGAGTTTGAGGGTGACATTGCAGCGCCCGGCGATTTCGAGGGTGGCATCACAGGCGCCCGGCACGTCCGCAAACAACGCGCGCATTTCCTCCGCTGTCTTGAAATACAGCTCGGGTGAATAGCGCATGCGGTTTTCATCAATGAGCAAGTGGCCGGTGCCAATGCACAGCATCACATCGTGCGCCTCGTGATCCGCGGGCTTGAGAAAATGCACGTCATTGGCCGCCACCGGCTTGAGGCCCAACTCGGCGGCGAGCTGAAGCAGACCCGGCGTGACGCGGCGTTCGGGCTCCAGGTCGTGATTGTGGATTTCGACATAAGTGTTCGCCTTGCCGAAGATTTCGCACAGTTCGACGAGCGTCTCGCGGGCCTTGTCCTCGTCGCCGGCGAGCAACCATTCATTGACCGGTCCGGAGATGCAGCCGCTCAGGCAAATGAGGCCCGCCGCGTATTGCCGCAACGCGTCGCGATCGACCCGCGGTTTGCCGTAATACATCCCTTCGAGGTGGCCCTTGGTGATGAGCTTGCTGAGGTTGGCCCAGCCCTCGTTGGTTTCGGCCAGCAAGGTCAGGTGGGTGGCACGCTTGCGGCCGGGGATCTCGCGCCTGTCCTCAAAGGTGGTTGGTGCCAGGTAAATCTCGCAGCCGAGGATCGGCTTGACCTTCGCGTCCTTGCAGGCTTTGTAGAACTGGACGGCACCATAAAGATTGCCGTGATCGGTCATGGCCACGGCCGGCATGCCCAGGGCGGCCGCCCGCTTGGCCAAATCCTTGGTGCGGATCATGCCATCCAGCAGCGAAAACTCCGTGTGCAAGTGAAGGTGGACAAAGGAATCGGACATCGGCTGGCCCGATGCTAGCGATGGTCCGCCCGAGGGCAAGCGACACCATGCGCGAATTGTGGATTTTTACACCGGATGGGCCGCCCCGCGCGGCGCACTGGAGTCACCCCAGGGGCCACCGGCGGGATCTTGCCTGCCAAGTTCAACCCCCTGATGCGCCTGAAAAGCGATTTGAAGGGAGCGGCTCTGCGGATTGATAGATCTGGACTTCACTGACCGACGGGTTCACGCTGCGCGCCTCAAGCGTATGTTGCAATACTCCAAACAAGCTGACGAGCGGCGCGAGGCCGGGCCGCTGGAATGTTGGTGTTTGCATGGGGCCGTGGGCATGGCGGCCGACTGGCGTGGTATCGCCAAGCGCTTGGCTGCGGCGGCGATCAGCAGCCGTGCGGTGGATCTGTGGCGTTTTCTCGAAAACCCGCCACTGCCCTTGCCGGATTTCGGCAAGGCGCTCAATGCGGAGGCGGGCGGCGAGGTGTTCCGCGGTAGCGGGCGGGCATTGTTAGGATATTCGATGGGGGGCCGGATGGCGCTGCATGCGTTGTTAGAAAAGGGACACCCGTGGCAGGCGGCGGTGCTGGTATCGGCGCATCCGGGGCTGGAAACCGCGGCCGAACGCATGGCCCGGGTGACGGCGGATGCGGCTTGGGCCACCCAGGCGTTTGCCGGGGATTGGCAGCAATTTTTGCACGCCTGGAACGCCCAACCGCTGCTGGGTGCCACCGTCATGCGCGACGCGGCAGCGGCTCGCAGCCTGATCACCCGCCGTGGCGAAGTGGCCCGCAGCTTCATGGATTGGTCGCTTGGCGAGCAACAACCGCTATGGGACCGTCTCGCCGAAATCACCATTCCGGTGCTGTGGGTGGCTGGCGAGAAGGATGCCAAGTTCCGCGCCTTGGCCGAGCGCGCCGCCTGCCTCTCGCCGCAGGCATGCCTGGCCATTGCTCCCGCCAGCGGCCACCGCGTGCCCTGGGACAACGAACTCTGGTTCGCCGAAACCACCGCCCATTTCCTCAAGTTCGGCGGAATCTAACTGGCCGATTTGCAACTACTCCGAAGCCACGCCCGTCGCTGATGGCTTTCATTCTGCTGCCGCCACAAACCCTTGACTCCGCTGTGCGCTGCTGGACGGGGGCCACAAATCCCGCCGCCGATTCCCTATCAGCAGCTGCTCATTTTTTCTCCAACAGATAGCGCTCCCACAGGTCCTGCTGGATATTGAGGACGAGCAGGACACCGGGGCGGAGGCCGTAGAATTCCGTGTGATAGCGGTCCTGGAGCAGGGGTTCCAAGTGATCTTGCAGACCGGCGTTGGCGACGATGACCGGCGCGTCGGGGTTGGCCGGTGGCCCGTTCCAGTAACCAACCCGCCGCAACTTGCGCAGATAATAGGGCAGGGGCCAGTAGTCCGGTGTGATGCAATGAACGCGCATCGCCGGCCCGTCGGCGTGCAGCGCGGCCAACTCGTTGATGCGGCGTGCCAGGCGGACCACATCCGGCACGGAATGGGCATAAACATAGGGGTTGCGGGGATCGGCGCAGAAGCGGCCAATCGCCCGCGACGCCTGCGCCGCCAACTGACCGGAACCTAACATGATGAGCAACACCCACACCACGCGACCGCTCCGCCAGGGGATGCCGTGATAAACGCAAGCCGTGCCTATCCCGGCCATCAAGATCAGCCCGTGCAGAAACCCGAGCATGTTCCACGGGGTTTTATACGGAATCATCGCATACACCACGATCATGCATAGGGTGTAGACGGCCAGCAACAACGCCAGATCCGGGTGAATGGCGGCGGGCACCCGCCCGCGAAAACTGGCGCCAAGTCCGAGCGCGGCCAGCCCCAGGATAAGTCCCTCGCTCCACCACGGCCCGGGCGCGTCCTTGGTGTAACCCAACATTCTCAAATAATAATACCATGGCTGCTGGTGCATGGCGGCACTGCCGCCGCCGCCGCTGCGGTCGAAATAATGACGGAAGGCCAACAGGGAATCGAGCGGACCGCGCGGATGCGCCAGCATGGATGAGTAGAACAAACCGGCAACCACTGCGGCCACGCCCAATGCCAGCGTTAGCAGTTGGAGATCCCGGCGGCACAGATACCACGGGCGCCGGTCCTCCCGCCACCGTCGCCGCAGAAGCAGCACGCCATGGGCAACACCCATCGCGCCGCAAAAGATGACACTGGTCTCCTTGGTGGCATACATCAGCCCGACGGCCAATCCTAACAAAACAGCCCAACCCAGGCCCGGTGCGCGGAAATACCGCCACAACGCGCACAGCGCAAGCGCCGCGAAAAAGACCAACAACATCTCCTGGATATAATAGCGGCTAAAAAAGACCATCGCCGGCGACACCGCCAGCAAGCCCGCGGCAGTGAGCATGGCCACGTTGCCGAGGTCGCGGCGCAGGGGTGCTAACAGCAAAATCAGTCCCGCCCCAAACAACACCGGCACCAGCCGGAATGCCGTATCACCGGCCTCCGCGAAGTTTTTTGCGCCGCTGAGTTTGAGCAGCGGCACAGTGCAGTAGTAGAGGCTGGGTCCGTGAAATTCAAACGGATTATATATATATTGACCGCTGTCGTATAACTCGCCGGCCTTGACCGCCTGCACCGCCTCATCCGTATGAAACGGGCGCGCCTCCAACTTGTGCAAACGAAACCCAAGCGCGCAGGCGGCAATCAGCACCAACAGCACCACCCCATACCCGCACCGCCACGGGCAAGAACCCTTTAACCCGCACCCAAGGGCCGGGTTCACGCCTTGCGAATCATGTCGGGGTTTTCGGGGCCGAAGTGTTTGAGCATGACGAGCGGGTCGCTGAGGGACGGATTGGTGATCTTGACGCCGGCACCGGCTGCTTGCTCACTGACAAAAAATTCATCATAGGTCAACTGTCCGAAGCGGATCAGCGCGGGTGTGTCGATTTCCCACACGCCCATCCGGCCGTGGCCCTGCATCAGGATCATGCCATAGGCGGCGGCGTCCCGGATGGTTACCGTGGCACCGGGCATGACCGTCAGTTCCTTGGCGCTGTAGGCTTCGGAATTGTAGCAGATCCAGTTCTCGATATAGCCATCGGCCTGCATGTCCGCCACGGGCCTAACGGGTTTGGGGCGCATGAAGTGGTTGTCCCGGAAATTGGCGTCCACATTTTGTTCCCAATCGATGACCTCCATGAGGTAATCGATATCACCCATGCGGTCCGGCGGCGTGTCCTTCCACAGCAGCTCACTGGGCACGATCGAGGTGCCGACCAGCGATTGATACATCGCATAGACATCGGATGCGCGTTGCGGTTCATAGGTGCAGAAGCTGCCCGGCGCATGGAGGATGCCCGGTGGAATATCCCAACCGGTGCCCGGCTCCAGCCGATAGGCCTGCGACAGATTGGTGATCTTGTTGTCACCCTTGGAGAAATTCACCAGGCACTCGCGGACCTGATCGCGGGTGGTGCCCGGCGCGAAGCCGAAGAAAGTGTACGGGAAATCCCCGCCGTGGTTGTTGACTTGGGGTGGAAAGAAGTGGGCCTCCGGCTTGCCACGCTGGCCGGTCAGGCTGGCGTGTTCATCGCGGTGGTGGATATGGTGTGGCAGCGCCCCTTGGTTGTCGAAGAACTTGGAATACATCGGCCATGCGCCGTATTCCTGCCAGAGTCGTCTGCCGATCAGGGAACCTTGCAGTTCCGCCACCGCATCCCGCAGCAAGAACGTGCATTGCGTCGCCCCGTCCTGGAACACCACTGCACTCATGCCTTCATTGACGCCGGTCAGCGGGCCGTTTTCGGCAGGGGTCGTCGATGAGAACCAGCGCTCGTCAATCCCGCCACGCGCGCCGCCCAAGGCGTAATAATCGTCGGGATGGAGTTTGATCCGGCGGCCCGGCACGCAGAACGAGCGGGGCACCCAGGTGGGTGTGAGACGAAGGATGCCCTGACCCTGGTCCAAGGCATGCTGAATGGTGGTGGCGGAGTGGGTGGTCATGAGGTTATTGGGGTGAAATTTGCAATGATCTTCAAGAATATAGCCCGAAATCCGAAGTTGAATTCCTTCAAGGGAGATGGAAACCACAGATTACACGGATTTCACGAATTTTTTTAGTTTTGGATTTTTCACCAAATGGAACCTATTTTAGTCCGTGCAATCTGTGTAATCTGTGGTTGATCTAACCAATATCACAAATCAGACTCCGGAGTTCGGGTTCATGTCATTCAGTGGTTCTCTTTGCCCGAACA
>JBAXPF010000258.1:0-6244 GCA_037132955.1 Verrucomicrobiota bacterium
TAAGAGGACGGAGCTGTCACGGCTCTATCAATTGGCGCTGCAACAGCAACTCAAGCAAGGAACCGCCACGGACCTCGAGCCGGCGCGGGAACTCGGGCGTCACGCCATGAGCCTCGGGCTGGAGACGCTGGACATGGCCAGGATTCACGAGATCGCCTTGGTGTCATTGGTGCTGCCGACTTACTCCGCCAGCAACAACAACAGCCTGATGGGCCGGGCGGGCTTGTTTTTTGCCGAAGCCATCACCCCGATCGAGCAGACGCATCGCGGGGCGCGTGAAGCCAACATCCACCTCAATCAAGTCGTCAAGGCCCTCAGCCAACGCACCCTCGAACTGGCCAACTCGGTCGCGGAATTGAAACAGGAAATCCTCCAGCGCAAGGCGGTGGAGGAGTCGCTGCGGGCCAGTGAACTGACATCTATCAGTTTGTTGGAAAAGTCGCAACAGATGCAAGAGGAGTTGCGCCATCTGTCCCGCCAACTGTTGTCCGTGCAGGAGGAGGAGCGCCGCAAGATCAGCCGCGAACTGCATGATGTCATTGCCCAGACCCTCACCAGCATCAACGTGCGGCTAGCCGGCCTGACGGCGGAGTCAACCACCAACACCTCGCAGCTTCGCAAACAGATCGCCAGCACCCAACGCCTGGTCGAGAAATCCGTGGACATTGTGCATCGCTTTGCGCGCGAACTGCGCCCCACCCTGCTCGATGACCTCGGCTTGATTCCCGCGCTCCAGGCGTTTCTCAAAGGCTACATGGAAGACACCGGCATCCGTGCCAGTCTCAAGGTGTTCGCTAGGATCGAGGACACCAGCGGCGCGCTGCGCACCATGCTCTATCGCGTCGCCCAGGAGGCGCTCACCAATGTCGCCCGCCATGCCAAGGCCAGCCAGGTGGAGGTGAGCATCGAATCGCTCGACGGCAGCATCCGCATGGAAATCACCGATAACGGAAGGCTTTGAAGTGAACGGCAAATCCAGCGCCAAAAAACACAACCGGCTCGGCCTACTGGGCATGCGGGAACGCGTCGAGATGCACGGCGGCACGTTTGCGGTGGTCTCCGCCCCTGGTCATGCCACCACCGTCCGCGTCGAGATCCCCCCGCCAAAAACCCGGCCGCGGAAATTTTTGATAGAATCCGACGTCCCCCCAACCCCGACACCCCATGAACCCGATCACCGTCCTGCTAGCTGAAGACCACCTGATTGTCCGCGAAGGACTCTTGGCCTTGTTGAAACTCGAGACTGACATCCGAGTCGTCGGCGAGGCGGAGAACGGGCGCCAAGCCGTGGCACTGGCCGCCACGCTTGCACCGGATGTGGTCGTCATGGATATCGCCATGCCCTTGCTCAATGGCTTGGAATCGACACGCCAGATTCTCCTCGCCAGTCCCACCATCCGGGTGCTCATCCTGTCCGCGCATGGTGACGACGCCTACGTCGAGCAGGCGATGGCCTTGGGTGCGGCGGGCTATCTGATCAAACAAACCGGTTCGCATGTGCTGGCGGTGGCGATCCGGGAAATTCACAAAGGCAAGCGGTTTTTTAGCCCCAGCGTATCGAGCCGCCGCTACCATCATCAGCGCAAGTCCAAGGCCATGGGCGAGAAACCGAAGCAAAACGCCGCCCATCTCACCTCGCGCGAGATGGAGGTGCTCCAACTCATCGCCGAGGGCAAGGCCAACAAGGAAACCGCCGACGAGTTGCACATCAGCATCAAGACCGTGGAAAAACACCGCCAAAAAGTCATGGAGAAACTCAATATCCACGACACCGCCAGCCTCACCCGCTATGCCATTTCCGCCGGCATCATCGAGAGCAGCGTGCAGGTGACCATCCTCTAGCACTCGCCGGAAACACCTGCCCGGGCCGCGGGTAACGGACCAGCCGCAACGAGCTTTTTCTTCCGCGAATCCACAACTAGCGACAACCCCTCAAGACTGCGTGCACCCAGCAGCACCAGGTTTCCCTTCTCAGCGAAAACGACTTCGTCCACGGTAAAGTTCCCCTCAACCCGAATGATCGCAAATCCAACGCTTCTGGTGACCTTTTGGCCATTTGCCATCACGAATTCGAGATCCTTCTTCTCCCGTTCCACTCCAAGGTTTTCTAGGGTGCGCCCGGGGACCCAAGTGTACTCGCTTCCGGTGTCCACGAGCATTCGCGACAAAGACGCCCCCCTTGAGCGATCAATGATATTCTCGATACGTGCTCCGACGTGAAATGCTCCCATGCACACGAACTTAATGAAGTTGGGCGGGGACGCAAGTCCATTGTCCGCGGTCCATTGTCCGCCGACAGTACCTTCAGCCAGACATCCCCCCGCCCTGTCTATGGGGTGAACACCCCATGGTCTTTGCACCCCACCGCCACTAGGGTCAGGGCACGCCGTCGGATGACCCGTCTGCTGACACCCTTCCCATGAAAATCCCACCGGCATGATTCCAGCGCCACGCACCTTTCGTAACCTTGTGGTTTCCCTTGCGGGAGTCTCTCTGCTGGTGGCGCTGGTGGCTGCGCCCTCGTTCTGGGCGCTGCACCAAACCACTGAGGCGGCCGAGGCCCGCAAGCACACTGCCATGGTGATTGACAGCGTGAAGGAATTGCTGGCTGACTTGATCGATGCCGAGACCGGGCAACGCGGCTTTCTTCTCACGGGTGACGAGACATTCCTGGAACCGTATGGGGTGGTGCGCGAAGGTATCAACGGACAATTGCGGAAATTGCAGCAAATAACCCAGCTCAGCGCGGCCACTCCTCACCTGAACGCCTTGCCTCACCTGATCGATGCCAAATTGTCGAATCTAACACAGAATATTGAATTGCGCCGCAACAACGACCTTCCCGCCGCACTTGTTAATGTGAAAAGCCCCCAAGGCAAGCAGTTGATGGATTCGATCCGCGCCGAACTGCGCAGTATCATCCAACTCGAGGAAGGCGCACTGGCGCAACGCGAAGCAGCGTTTCAATCCAACATGCGCCGCCTGTTCGCCATCACCGTGGGTGTTAGCCTCTTCACGTTGCTGTGTGCCCTGGCCTTCGCCTATTCGCTCTACCAAAACTCCCGCCGCCAGCTCGAGAATCTGGTCCATCTCAAGACCCGCGATTTGCTTGAGGCGCAGGAGGAAACCAGTGCTCGGCTCGCGCAGGCCAACCTCACCTTGAGGCTCAGCGAGGAGAAAATCGCGGTGACTCTCAACTCGATCGGCGATGCCGTGTTAGCCACCGACGCCAACGCCTGCGTGACCAGCCTCAATCCCGTGGCGGAACAACTCACCGGTTGGACTCACGAGCAAGCGCTGGGCCACCCGGTCAGCGAGGTGTTTCACATCGTCAACAAGGAAACCCGTCAACCTGCCACCATCCCGGTCATGGCCGCGCTGGCGCATGGCACGATTCAAGGCCTGGCCAATCACACCGTGCTGATTGCGCAGGATGGTGGCGAATGCGATATCGCCGACAGTTGCGCGCCAATTCGGGACCGTGACGACCAGGTGGTTGGCGCCGTGCTGGTGTTTCGCGATGTCAGCAAGGAGTATGCCGTGCAGCAGGAGTTGCGCGAGAATGAGGAACGCTTCCGCACCCTCGCCGACAATATCTCGCAACTGGCGTGGATGGGCGATGCACAAGGTTCGCTCTTCTGGTATAACCAGCGGTGGTTCGATTACACCGGCACGACGTTGGATGAGATGCAAGGCTGGGGCTGGCAGAAAGTCCACCATCCAGACCATGAGCAACGCGTGGTGGAGAAGTTCAAACACTGCTTAGAGATGGGTGAGGTCTGGGAAGACACCTTCCCCTTGCGCGGCGCGGACGGGCAATACCGCTCGTTTCTCTCGCGGGCTCTGCCGATCCGCAACGAGCACGGCATGGTGGTCCGCTGGTTCGGCACGAACACCGACATCACCGAGCGCGAGGAGGCGGGGGCCTTGCAGAAAGCGATTTTCGACAGCGCCAACTTCTCCAGTATCGCCACCGACGCCAAGGGGGTCATCCAGATCTTCAACGTCGGCGCCGAACGCATGCTCGGCTACGCGGCCGAAGACGTGATGAACAAGATCACTCCGGCCGACATCTCCGATCCGCAGGAACTCATCGCGCGCGCCACCGCCCTCAGCACCGAACTCGGCACGCCGATCACACCGGGCTTTGAGGCTTTGGTATTCAAAGCCTCGCGCGGCATCGAGGACATTTACGAATTGACTTATATCCGCAAGGACGGCAGCCGCTTCCCCGCAGTGGTGTCCGTCACCGCCTTGCGCGACGAACAAAACACCATCATCGGCTACTTACTCATCGGAACTGATAACACGGTCCGCCAGCAGATTGAAGAGGAGCGCAAGCGCGTGGACAAGGTGCTGCAGGAAAACACCCTCGAGCTGGAGAAGGCCAAGGCCATTGCGGAAAAAGCCAACCTGGCCAAGTCGGACTTCCTTTCCAGCATGAGCCATGAACTGCGCTCGCCTCTCAATGCCATCCTCGGCTTCGCCCAATTGATGGATTCCGACATGCCGGCGCCCACTCCCTCCCAGAAAGACAGCATCGACCAGATCCTGCATGCGGGCTGGTATCTGCTGGAACTCATCAATGAGATCCTCGACCTGGCGGTGGTCGAGTCCGGACGCTTGGCGCTGTCATTGGAACCGGTGTCGCTGCCCGACGTCATGATCGAATGCCAGGCCATGATCGAGCCGCAGGCACAGAAACGCGGCATCCGCATGACATTTCCGTCTTTCACACACCCCTGTTATATCAAGGCCGACCATACCCGTGTGAAGCAGGTGCTCATCAACCTGTTGTCCAATGCGATCAAATACAATCAAGTCGGCGGCACGGTCGCAGTGGACTGTGTGCTGACCTCCCCCGACCGGGTGCGCATCAGTGTCAAGGACACCGGCGCGGGGCTGTCGCCCGAGAATCTAACGCAACTATTCCAGCCGTTCAATCGTCTCGGCCAGGAAGCCGGTGGCGAGGAGGGCACCGGCATCGGTCTCGTGGTCAGCAAGCGGTTGGTGGAACTCATGCGGGGTCAAATAGGCGTGGCAAGCACGGTGGGAACAGGCAGCGAGTTTTGGATCGAACTGCTCGCTGAAAACGACCCGCATGCCGGCTATATCCAAGCCGCCTCCGCCATGATGGCCGAATCCCCGGCTGCCTCCGACCTGCGCTCACGTCTGCTGCTTTACGTCGAGGACAACCCCGCCAACCTCAAACTCATCGAGCAGCTCATCGCACGGCGCCCTGATCTGCGCCTGCTCACCGCGCAAAATGGCAACGATGGCATCAACCTCGCCCGCGTCAGCATGCCGGATGTGATTTTGATGGACATCAACCTGCCCGGCATCAACGGCATCGAGGCGATGAAAATCCTGCGGCTCGATCCGCTCACGGCACACATCCCCATCGTCGCCCTCAGTGCCAACGCCATCCCGCACGACATTGAAAAGGGCCTCGAGGCCGGCTTCTTCCGTTATCTAACCAAACCCATTAAGGTCGATCAATTCATGGACACCCTCAACGAGGTGATGGAGTTTGCAGACAATGGCTAGAGCGTGTGAACCCCACACGGAGCGCCGGCTTCAGCCGGATTGGCTGCATGGCGTCGATTATCATGTTAGGCCGAATCGCCAGTGAACTGGGTGCAACGGCGAGTGATGGATACGCGCATAACTGCGGCCATGCCCCCACCGGACGCCCCGGAGGTGCGTCCCTGCCTGGGTGCGCTTCATTGGACCCCTCGCCGGTAGGGTTATTCCCCATAGGACAAAACCCCGCGTTGAGGGTAGCCTTTGCTTGTTAGTCTCCGGCGTGTGCGCATTCGGCGTCGCGCCGGCGGCCATTCACCAAAGCAACACATCACCAAGGGCAAGCTCAAACAAAAATGGGCCAGGCTCACTGACGACGATCTTCAATACGTCGATGGCAAACACGATGAATTGTTAGGCCGCATTCAGAAGCGCACCGGCGAAAGCCGGGAAGCGGTCGAAAAGGCAATCAAGGATGCTTGCACCGCCTGCTGCTGCAAGTAGGCCGACCTGTTGGAGCCAGCAGCTGGGCGGGCCTCCCGCGCAGCCGCTGGCTCTTGGCTCAATCAGATCTGGAAACCGGCGGCCCGTCCGTTGGCCGATGAAGATCACGGGCGGGCCGCCCGTGCCCCTCTTGAGTGCGCGCCCCGTTCCCGAATCAAGGCCCCCATGGAGACAGTGCCTTTGATGTTGGTGTCGATTCAAGATTCAACCGGGACTT
>JBAXPF010000259.1:0-6208 GCA_037132955.1 Verrucomicrobiota bacterium
GCGAGATGGATTGTTGTGTTTTGGGGGGTGGCTGGTGTTGGGTGTGTTGCTTGCGTGTTTGGGGTGGTCACTCGCTTGGTGGATGTTGGTGTGGGGGCCGCTGTTGGGGGTGGCCCGGTTGGGGGCTGTGGCTTGGGGGGGACACTCTTGGGGGCACACTCTTGGGTGGCACACTCTTGGGGGGCACACGCATCCTGCGTGTCCTGTTCGGCATCCTGCCGAACACTCTTCCGTGCATGAGCATGTGCCTTAGGTAGTTGCCTCCTAACAATACCGGCCAACAGTTTCTTGCAAGCGTGTGTTGTTTTACGGTTTCACGGTTTCAACTCCATTCGCAGGCGGTAGAACATGTTAGACTTTTGCGTCGGAGGGGCCTGATAGCTGCGGGTCTGGATGTTGGAATTCAGGTAGAATGGAGCGGCATCCACCGCCGTCCATTGCTGGAGGTCAGGCGATGCCTCGAGGATGTAATCAATATCGGGGGGCGATGCGTTGACGTCATAAGAAACGGTATTCTGGCCGAAATCAAGCGTGAGCATAGGCGCGCCCGGCGCACCTGCCACCGTCGGATTTGTGCCTCGAACGTATTCGAGGAGGTTGGGCACGCCGTCGCCGTCGGGATCGGTTCCAGCGCCAGAGACTCCGAAGCTGTCGGCCCATGTGGCGAAGCGATTTCCGGAGGTGATGGACCCGGGCGAAGGATCCGCTGCCATCCAATTGATGGGGTCGTTGCCGTAGTCTTTCTCGGAAATTTTGGTCAAGGAGGGGCCATGACCGTCGGGGGCGGCAGGCCACGGGAGACTGTCACTAAAAACCACCTTGTCCACTCTCACATATTGCTGGACGTTGAGCCCATCCACTGCGCCGGGGCGGACGAGTTGCAGCGTCTCGCCGGCATTGCTGAGACTGCCGGAGGTCCACTGAATCACCCTGGTGGCACCCGGCACCAAAGGGCCGTAGAGACTGTTGAAAACGGCGAGGTTCTTTGTCAGGACGAGGCGTTCACCGGGGGCCATGGTGAGCGGAATGGCGGACGGGAATTCATAAGCTATTCCATCGCTGAATTTCCACGCCTTGGCTTTGAGGGAGTCGTAGAGAGTGACGGGGACATCCGTGACGTTGAGCAACTCAAGGTATTCCGCGTCGCCTGTGCCGGAGCCTGCGGGGTTATACATGATTTCGGAAATCACGATGGGGCCGACTCGGGGACCGCTGTTTGCAGCGCCGGGGGTGGGCGTTTTCAAGGGGATGAAATTATACGAGTCGGTGCTGGGCTTGTGATAGAAGCCAACGGTTTCCCCCTCGATGCTGGGGCCGGCGTCCTCCTTGCTCTGATAGTCGGTAAGCTGGTCGTTGTGCGCAGAACTCAGGTAAACCGTTTCTCCCACATCGCTGAGGGCAAATGGAGTGATTTTGTTCACATCCACGCTGGCAGCGCCAAAGTTGGTGTCCTCGTAGAATACCAGGTAGCCGTGCGCGGGGATGATGGTGCCTACGGGAATGCGATATTTTAAAAGATCCGCCCCGTCGTCGCTGAGAAACCAGCCGCCAATGTCAATGGAGGCGGTGGTGCGGTTGTAGAGCTCGATCCAATCGCTGGCCGTGCCGGAGTTTGCGAGGACTTCGTTGATCACGACTCTTTCTCCAATCGTGTATGGATAATCGGCTTGGCTGTATGCGTATTGCGCGCCAATGTCCACGCGGGTGCCATTTGCATCCAGACTGTGTGCGGGGTCTCCGGCATCAATGGCCGGAGATGTGGGCTGGAGTTGGTAATTCAAGACTGCGGCATCCACAAATTGCGGGTCGATCAGCAGATTGTTGGCTCCGGCAAGGGCGACAGTGTCGCTGAGGCAGTAGGAGGTGTTGACGGTGGAAAAGCTGTCCACCGTCACCGGGGCGATGGCGGCTTTCGAGATGAGGGTATTGGTCATCACGGCGGATCCCCCCCCTTTGCCGAAATTCTTCTCGTAGATTGCCACGCCGGACGTTGCGCAGGCGACAAAGGTGTTTTGATCAATGATGGCGTGGGATCCGTAGTCCTTGATGCCGACGCCGAGATTGCATCCCACGATCAGGTTTTTCCGCAGCGTGACAGTGGAACCCTGGCCAACCGAGATCCCCTTGTCGTTGCAGTAGTAGATTGCGTTGCCTTGAATGAGGATGTTGCGGCATCCCTCACCCATGTCGAATGCGTCGCTGTTGAACCCTTGAAAACGATATACGCGGCAATCTTCGATCACGCCGTCAATCACGCCGTCGAAGTCAATGGCGTCGGTGTCCGGCGCGTTGTTTCCCAGCAGCGTGCAGCGCTGGATCAGGGCGGAACCTTTCTTTACATGGATGGCATCCCCTGTGTACGGCGAGTAAAAGACGCTGTCCCTAACGACGCATGAGCCGCCATACATATAGAAGGTGAGTGCGGATTCGTTGATGTCGATGAAATCGGCGATGACCGAGGCGTTGTGGCCCGTGATGGCGTGATCATAGAGCACCGGGTCAAATCCCCGTGTCGCGCCACGGATGATGAGATGGGCGAGATGCGATGGGCCGCTGCCATCTTCGAGACTGATGCCGCCCCAGCGGTCGCCATTGCGCCCGGTGAGGGTCACCGGCAGCGCCGCAGTGCCCGCGACGTTGAGGGTTCCCTGAACGCGGATGTTGCGCAGTGCCGGCATGTAAAGGGTCACGCCGGGCTGAACCGTGAGGGTGACTCCGGGGGGGATGATCAGATCGCTGCTCAGGCTGTAGGGTGAATTTGCGGTGGTGAGGGTGGTGTTGGAAGCCAATGTGCCGCCAAGAGTGGTTTCACCTGAAGCGACGAAGTTGGCGGTGATGGCTGAAGCGCCGTTGAGGGTCACGCTGATGTTTCTTTCTGTAGCAACAACACCCGTCCATGAACTGAAAACATAGCCGGGTGCCGCCACCGCAGTTAGCGTGAACGGAATGTTAGGGAATATTTTCAAAGCGGAAGATGATACAGGAACACCCTGCACCAGGAAGGTGCCGCCGCCGGGAGTGTTGACGCCGAGCGTGAGATTCACCGCAGTGCCGACACCCAGTTGCGAAGCAACCTCGTCATGAATGTTTGCGGCGCGCGCATTCGCGTAGTCCTTTATGTTTTGGATATTGCTCGCGCGGCCCCCCACGCTCATTCCGCCTTGAGGCGCCCAAAGGGCGGCATGACGCGCCACGAGTGCGGTATTCTCTGCGTCCATGGCAGAGAGGATGGCAATGACCCGCGCCGGCGCAAAAGTCCCTGCCGCGTGGGCGGCAAAACGCTGGGCGAGGCGTTGTCTAAAGCCGGGGTTCACCTTCAATCGCACGAGAGCGTCCTCGCTGCCCATCAATTGACCGAGGATGCCGGAAAGTGTGCCCGTGTCCCATGTGCGATCCATATCCGGGAGAAACCAGTGCCATTTGCCGCCCGGATTCCTGTCCCTCCAAAACTCACGATTCCAAGGCCAACTCGTATTGTTGCCGTAGGACTCTGCGACGATGAAGTCCATGAAGCTGTCCATGTCGATTTTCGCTTCGACATAGTCCCAGTTCGCCTGAATGGTCAGGTCGGCTGTGCTCATGAAAGCCATCAGGCTGACCCAGTCGTTGGTGTCGCCGAGTTGTGCCCCAAGCGTGATCTCAGGGCCGGTGACATGCCCGTAGATGAGGTGGTCAATTTTGTCCGCCGCCAGATGATAATATTCGGAGAACCAGGTTGGATCCCAGCGCTCGCGGATGTTATGAATGCCGTAGTAGACCCCATTGATGAAAACCACACTGGGCCGGTAGTCATAGGTATCCGCCTTGAGTATTCCTTTCCCGAGTTTCGGCATCAGGCCGTCGCGCATCATCTCCCTTCCCCAGTTATCACCCCCATCGCGGAGGGTGAAGCTGGTGTGGTTCGAAGTCTGATTGCCGGGGAAAAGATCATAGGTGACCACATCATTCCCGTATTTGCTATCAATGTAGATATTGAGGGCCTTCTGCGCATGTGGCCAATTGTTTTCACTTCCGATGCGGATGCCGCAGCTTGTGGCGAATCCGGCGGCGCCTCCGGGAGCAAAGAACTCGAGATTTGCCGGTGCATCCTTGCCTTTGAAGACAGCGTGGTCGCTCCCGACAAATGGTTCATGCTGATTTTTGTAGATTCCAATCGTATTGCCAAAAAGCGTCTGTGGGTCGGCGACAACCGATATGTAGGGAACATTGGTGAGGGTTTCGCCAAACAAATAGGTGCGCGTGACAATCGCGCCGGGAGCTTTGCCCGATTCAAAACAACGCGCACGAAGCACGGTGGTGCCGGTAACGCTGAGGGGGACGGCATAAAGCGGCGAGGTGCTCTTCGGGTCACTGCCATTGAGGGTGTAGCGAATCCCCCCGGACGGGACACTCAGCGTCACCGTTTGGTTGCCCGAATAGAGACCGGCAGGCAGTGAGACCGTGACGTCATTGCCGGTAATTCGGATATCATCCACCACGGCCGTCGTATTTGCAGCCCCGGGCGTAGGCTCGGCAAACTGCCTCCAAATGTTGGGATTGGCATTGTCCCTGCCGTAGGAAATGTCAGTGACCTGCTGGCCGAAGGTGACACTGTCAAGCGTGGTGGCACTGGTATGCAGCGTGGCAGCTAGCCCGAGATCGAAACTGATGTCTGAACTGGTGCCAGCCGCCTGGTGAACTTCGACCGCCAGCACATTATCGCCTGCGACAAGACCGGATGCAGGAAGAATGTAGGTGAAGACGGCGGACTCGTCCGCTCCTCCCACGGTCACGTTTGCGAGTGTCGTATAATCCACCTCACCCGCGGCCATGTTGCGTCGCACGACTTCGACGCCATTCAGATACACAACGCAGCCATCATCCACCACAAGACTCATCGTGAGACCCGAGTAAACCGCTGGATCGGCGACCGTGAAATGATGCCGGAAATACGTGGTGTGATATTTATTGTTAGCGTCCGGGCCGTAAGAAACGGTCGTACTCTCGTCGCCATCCCCATAACCCAATTGTGCAGGCCCGGAAGCCCAGCTGGAATCATCAAAATTGCCCGCGCGCCACTGGGTGCTCTGGTCGCTGCCGTTGTCCTTGTATCTCCATACCGATCCAGCGCTTACCAGCGAGGCGCCGCTGAGGCCAGTCGCCTTGGTGAGCGTGAGAGTTTGTCCGGTGGCCGCGAGACTGAAATTGGTGTGATATTTCTCGGTGGTGAAATTGAGCCAGGGCCAGTAGCCGCGCGGATAAATCTGCCCCGGTGCGGCATCGTGTCCATCGGCAATGATCATCAAATAGCCATTGGCGGGAATCGAAGCGCTGGAAGGAATGGCCCATTTGAAAGGAGTCGACGGATTGTCGCTGATAAAATATCCGTCGAGGCTGACAGTTGCGTTGGAGGTATTCTTCAACTCAAACCAATCCGGATAATCCTCAAAGTCCACAATGTCCGGGACGGAACGTGCGTTCGAAGCCATGATTTCATTGATCAAAACCTGGGCATCGCCACGGAAGGAACCCACCAAAAAGCAGGCCAGAAGTAGGAGCGGACGTTTCATAAGGGATGAATGGGCAACAGGCTGCGGTGAGCGCACAGAGATACGGCGGATTTTCTTGTTAAGGAACCATTTTGTGCCGAGGAGGGAGGATTCACGGGTGTGAGGGTCGCGGACACGAGTCGTGGCAAGCGGAGGATGAAGCCCTATGCATGAGGCTAATGGCAATGCCTCGGAGTGCAACCCCGTAAGACCAAAGCCTGCTCCGTTGCCAGCGCCGCCTCGTTGCTGGCCTCCGCCTCGATCCCGCGCCGCAATCCGACCGAACCAACAGATCAACGAAGCCTACGAAAGGATGATTCGATCCGACGTGAAGTATCGCTGCTTCAGCGCGTGCCGTCGACCTTCAGTGCTCAAGAACGGAGGCTTTGATATCCTTCCGGACGATCGGTTTGTCAGTGACGATAACCGTAGTGCCGGCCGTGATGGTGTCATAGAGTTTGCCCGTAAACTCCGGGTTGATGCGCAAACGCGAGGCAATCTTCTCGGAACTGACGCTGCCGCCACTGCTCGTCACGCTCATCCACCGCCGCGCGGCGCGGCCCGGTGCCAGGATGCTTTGCTGACCGGTCGTGCCGTCCAGCAGCGTGAAAACCTGATCGCCGAGAGAACCGTAGCCGAGGATCTCGACCGGTGCCCGCCCGATGGGATTGCCGTTGCGG
>JBAXPF010000260.1:0-6194 GCA_037132955.1 Verrucomicrobiota bacterium
ACGCTTCCAGATGGGTGGCGCACGCTTCCAGATGGGTGGCGCACGCTTCCAGCGTGCATCCTCCCGCATCCTTGCGGGAGGTCTTCCCGACTCTCCCAGGGCCGCCTCCCCGCCGAGGGCTGAAATTCAGGACGCTTCATCTTCTGCAAGCGTGTTCAAGGAATCGAGTAACTCACCCGTATCGTCCTTCGATGTATTCGGCGGTCTTCGGGTTTTGGGGGCTAACAAACAAATCCGCTGTGCGTGAGTGCTCGATGAATTCCCCCATCAGCATGAAGATGCACTCGTCGCTGGTGCGGCGGGCCTGGGCCATGTTGTGGGTGACGATGACGATGGTGAAGCGGCCCTTGAGCTCGAACATCAACTCCTCAATGGCGCGGGTGCCCTCGACGTCCAGCGCGGAGCAGGGTTCGTCCATCAGGATGATCTCCGGCTTGAGCGGCAGCAAGCGGGCGATGCAGAGTTTTTGTTGCTGCTCCAACTGCAAGCCCGTGGCACGCTGGTCCAAGCGGTCCTTGAGGTCCTTCCACAGACCCACTTCGGTGAGCGCCTTTTCAACGGCGGCATCCAGTGTGGCACGGGTGAGTTGGCGGCGCTCGTGGTGAACCCTCAGACCGAAGACCACGTTTTCGTATATCGAGATGGGCAGCGGATTCGGCCGCTGAAACACCATGCCCACTGACTTGCGCAGCTCCACAAGCGAAACGTCCGGGTCGTAGATGTTCTTGCCTAGCAGCTTGATCTCCCCCTCGGTGGTGACATAGCCGTAGCGCTCGTTGACGCGATTGAAGCAGCGCAGGAGCGTGGTCTTGCCGCAACCGGACGGACCGATCAGCGAGGTGATGATCCCGTGCTTGATATCCACATTGATGTCGCGCAGCGCCTGAAACTGGCCATACCAGAGGTTGAGGCCGCGGGTGGTGATGCTGCATGCCGGGGCGTCACTCATGGCTGACAAGAAATTGGAAGTTGAGGGTTGCAAGTCGTATGTTCCTATCTAACCAAAAACCCCCATCACGTAGTCATACGTCCGTTGGTCTTTCGGCGTGTCGCCAAAAATGACGTCGTTGATGTCCAATTCGATGATCTCGCCGTTCCACAGAAACATCGTGCGGTCGGCCAAACGCCGGGCCTGCTGGGTCAGGTTGGTGACGAGAATAATGGTCATCTCCTTGCGCAATTCCTTCAGCACATCCTCAATGCGCATCGTGGTTACCGGATCGATGGCGATGGAGAATTCGTCGAGGCAGAGGATTTCCGGTTGGTGCGAGAGGGCGCGGGCGATGGTCAGGCGTTGCTGCTGGCCGCCGGAGAGTTTGGTGCCGAGCGAGTCCAAGCGGTCTTTGACCTCATCCCACAGTGCGGCTTGCTGGAGGCATTTCTCGACCAAACCGTCCAGATCGCTTTTGGCCGTCATGCCGGCGCAGCGCGGCGCGAACGCGACGTTGTCGTAGATCGAGAGAGGCAGTCCCACGGGCAGCGGGGCGACCATACCGATCTTGCGGCGGAGTTCATACACGTTTCTGACTTTTTGCACGGATTGCCCGTCCACCTTCACCGTGCCGGATACTGTGGTCGCGGCGCTGAACTCGATGGTGCGGTTGATGCAGCGCAACAGCGAGGTCTTGCCCGACTGGGCGGGCCCGATGATGCCAAAGATCTCGTTGTGCCCGATGTCGAAGGAAATGCCGTGAATAACCTCCCGCGTGCCGTAACTGAGGCGGAGATCCCGGACTTCGATTTTGGGTTGCGCGGTCATCGTTAGGTTCACCATTTCTTGCGGGAGCGAAGGTAGGCGCGCACGCCAATCGCGGTGGCATTGACCACCAGCACGACGCCGAGCAACACCGTGGCGATGGCATAAGGCAGCGAGGGTGCCGCGTTGTTCGCCTGGGTGGCGATGTAGTAAAGATGCATGGAGAGGGCCATGCATTGGTCCGTGAGCGGGTTGTAAAGAAAGAGTCCGTTGCTCTCGATCGCCTTGAACGTGGCCACACCCGTCAGCATCACCGGCGCGGTTTCGCCGGCCGTGCGGCTGACTTGCAGGATAACCCCGGTTAGAATGCCGCTGATCGAATTGGGCAGCACGATGCGCCGGATGGTTTGCCAGCGGGTGGCCCCCACATTCCAGCAGGCTTCGCGAAAACTGATCGGCACGGCTGACAGGGCTTCCTTGGTGGAGGCGATGATGACCGGCAGTGTCATGATCGAAAGCGTGAGCGAGGCCGAGAGGATGCTCTTGCCCATGCCCGCCGCATAGACGAACGCGCCCAGACCAAACAACCCGTGCACGATGCTGGGCACGCCGGCCAGGTTGACCACCGCGAGGTTGACGATGCGCGTGAACCAGTTGTCCTTGGCATATTCGTTGAGGTAAACCGCCGAGAACACACCAATGGGCGCGCTCACGCAGAGCGAAATGGCGACGATGTAAATGGTGCCCACCAACGCCGACCAAATGCCGCCGCGGATGCCGCCCAGCCGCGGGTTTGTTGTTAGAAAGTCCCAACTCAGGGAGGGCGCGCCTTGGATGACGACGTAGCCGACGATGAGAATGAGTGGAATGACCATTGCCGCCGCCATGCCGCCAAAGAAGCACTTGGCGATGAGTTCGGCGCGCCGCTTTTTGCGGACAAATGGAGTTTCAGTGAACACGGGTTGAAATTTAAAAATCAGAAGTACAAGCTATCTTTTTCTGACCCCCTTGACGATGAGGTCCGCTGCGAGGTTCACGACGAAGGTGATGCTGAAGAGCAGAATGCCTATCAGGAACAGCGACTGGTAATGGTCGGATCCTTTGCTGGTTTCACCCAGTTCGGCGGCGATGGTGGCGGTGAGCGTGCGCACCGGGTCGAAAATGCTATGGGGAATGCGCACGCTGTGGCCGGTGGCCATGAGCACGGCCATGGTTTCGCCGATGGCGCGGCCCACGCCTAACAGAACGGCCGCGAGCAACCCGTTTTTGGCGGCGGGCAACAACACCCGCCAGATGAGTTGCCACTTGGTGGCACCCATCGCGATGGCGGCTTCACGATAGGAGTCAGGCACGGCCTTCAAGGCATCCTCGCCGATGCTGACCATGATGGGCACGCTCATCAAGGCGAGCAACAGCGCGCCATTGAACATGTTGACCCCGATGGGAACCTGGAAGGTCTTGATGATGATGGGTGCCATGACGGTCAAGCCGATGAAGCCCCAGACCACGCTGGGAATGGCCGCCAGCAGTTCGATGACCACCTTGAGCGTTTCCTTGGCCTTGCCAGTGCAAAACTCCGAGACAAACACCGCCGCGCCCAGTCCAAACGGCACGGCAATGACCATCGCCAGACTGGTCACGCTCAACGTGCCCACGATGAGCGCCGCCACGCCGTATTTGGCGTGCGTCTGGGAGGTGGGAAACCACTCGGTGGAAAACAGGAACTCGCCGAGGTTGAGCTTGGCCAGAAACGGCGCGCCTTCGCGGAAGACGAAGAAAAAGATGCCAAACACGAAGATGATTGCGCTGAACCCGCACAGGTGAATCAGCACCTCGATGACACGCTCGCCTAACATCTCCACCCGCCCGCGCTGCTGCTTCAAGCGGGTGGCAGTCGCCGAACCTGGTGGCGCGGGCTGCTTGTCAGTCACGTAGGCTTGCATCCGGTAACAATGGCGCGTGTTTCGGCGGGGAAACGCTTGTTACTTCGGCAGTGGCACGTAGCCGGTTTCCTCGACGATCTTCTGACCCGCGTCAGAGATGATCCAATCGAGGTATTTCTTGATTTGAGGAGAGGGGTCGCCCGCGGTATACATGAACATCGGACGGGCAATCGGATAGGTCTTGTCCAGCGTGGTGGCAATGGTCGGCTCGACCGCTTTCTCGCCTTTCTTCTTGGAAATCCTGAGGTGCTTGACCGCCGGCGTGGCGTAACCCATACCCGAGTAGCCAATGGCATTGGGAGTTTTTGAGATGAGATCAACGACGTCCTTGGAGCCGTTCATGTCCACGGTGCCGAGGCGCATTTCGTTCTTTTTTCCGACGATGGCCTCACGGAAGTAGTGATAGGTGCCGGAGTTGTTCTGGCGGCTGACCAGGATGATTTCATCGCCTTTGGCGCCCGGGATATTGCTCACGCCCAGATCCGACCATTTGGCAAGCTTGCCGTCTTTGGCATACATCTGCTGCAACTCTTCAATGGAGATTTCAGTCATTGGATTGTCCTTGTGCACAAAAACGGATAGGGCGTCGTAGCCGACCATGTATTCCTTGGGCTCCTTGCCGGGGTGCTTGGCATCGAAGTCGGCGATTTCCTTTTCCTCGAACTTGCGGGAGCAGTTGGCGATCTCGCAGGAGTTGTTGATAAGCGCGGCCACCCCCTGGCCGGACCCCCCGCCATTGACTTCCACGGACACGCTCGGATCCACCTTCGCGTAGGCGTCGGCCCAGGCGATGGCGAGGTTGACCATCGTGTCTGAGCCGATGTTGGCGATGGCTTGCTTTTTGCCACCGGCGCCGTCATTCTTGCCGCAGCCAGTGAGCAGCAGCAGGGCGCCTGCGGTGAGGAGGGCGCCTGCGCGGTTGGCCTGGTTCAAAAGGAATGTCTTGGTCATGGGGGTGGGTGTCAGTCTTGTGGCTTGTTGTTGGATTCTCCGAGGATGGCGGCGACGAGGCTACGGATGTGCTCGTGGATGAATTGATAGGCGCTTTCGTAAGCGGCGTGCACTTCGGCGGGCGTCCCCTGGGCCTTGGACGGGTCCGCCACACTCCAGTCGAGCAGTACCTCCTTGCGCGGCTTGCGGGGAAAGGCTTTCCGGGCTTCCGGCGTCAGCACGATGAGGACGTGATAATGGTCCAGATTGGGCACTTGATTGATGGCCTTGGGCACCATGTGCGCCACATCGAAACCCTTTTCCTTCATGAAACTGACGGTCGTCGGATGCATGGGTTGCGGCTCCAGGCCGGCGCTGGTGAAGATGAACTTGGGCTGGTTGAGCGCATGGGCGATGGCCTCAGCCATCTGGCTCTGGCAGGCGTTGTGCTCATCGACGAACAACACCCGGAACGCCTCCGCGCCGGAATGTTTCACATATTCGCCGGTACACATGTAGAGCGTCTCCATGCAGATGTTGCGGGCCTGATCGGAGACCCGCTCAAAGCGCCGACTGATCATGATAAGCGGATTGAGTGCCTCAAAGGGCAGCTTGTTCTCGCGGAACAGCGCGATGAGATAGCGGTTCAATTTGCTCTTGAGGAGATCCACCACCGACTCGGTTTCGATGGTTTGGCGGGCCAACTCCGCGTCCTGATTGACGAATGCCCGGGTGGCGTCACGCAGCATCGGAATGGAGAGATCGGCAATTTCCTGAATGCGATCCATGGGAAACTCCACATCCAGATCCAGCAGTTTGAGCGTCTGGCGTGCGATGCTCTCGGCGTAATCCCCCACACGCTCCAGTTCGAGGTTGATCTTGATAGTGGCGTAGGCGAAGCGCAGCAGGCTCGCCACCGGTTGCTGCCGGACAATAAACTCCAGGCACAGGCGGTCCACCTCCCGTTCCAGTTCGTCGATGTATTGATCGCGCAGGATGACCGCGTAGGCGGTCTGCCGGTCGCGCTCAGCCAGTGCCTTGACGCAGGCCTGCAAGGCCTTTTCGCCAAGCACGGACATCTCGGTGAGCTTGCCACGGATGCGGTCAACTTCACGCTGCAGGGATTCTTCTAGGTGCGTTGACATGTGATTAACAAGCCTACTCCGGGCCAATGTCGGCCAAGTTACAGTTGATTGCGAGTGGAATTGCCATTCGGGCGGGGGTGTTGGAAAAAATGGGGATTGGAGGGCGGGAGAAAGAAAGAAGGCGCAGTCGTGTCGGATTAGGGATGCGCCGCATGAATTCTAGTGACCCGCCCCACCATGTCGAATCTTCTTTTGGAGATCTTTTCCTGTCCTAATCGCCCAGACACGTTCCAACCTGACGCGCGCTTTGCACCCATGCGTGGTCGGGGGGAATCAACTTGAGATTGCCGGCCACGTCCGTGATCGGGACCGGTGTTGCCACGCCGCCGCGATCGGCGACGAGTACCCCGAAGCACTCCTGTTCTATCAGCTCGACGCACAGCGAGCCGAGTCGTGTGGCTAACAAGCGGTCGTTGGCGGACGGTGTGCCGCCGCGTTGCAGGTAGCCGAGAATGGTCACCCGGGCTTCGAGCTTGGTGA
>JBAXPF010000261.1:0-6138 GCA_037132955.1 Verrucomicrobiota bacterium
GTTCGACGGCGAGCCATTCGATTAGATCGGGGGAGTAGAGCAGGCCGTATTGTTTGCCGGCAATCGTCTGCCAAGTGAGGGTGAATGCATCGGGGGTAATGATCTCGGGAACCCCGCTCTCGTCGATGTCGCCCAGAACGGCGGGAATGTGGGAAATTACCGGGCGCACGAAGCCGGTGGGCGATTTCGCATCGAACGGATCGGTGCCAGCGATGGCCTCCAGCGCGTTGGTCCAGCCGTCCGAGTCAGAATCGGCCTGCGGGTTAAAGGATGTATCGAAAAGTTCGCCGTTGTTATAGGCTTTTTCCCAGACGTCGCTCAGATCATTCTCGTTGGTGTCGAGTATGGCGTGGGCGCAAAATGTGCTGAGGCCGAGCAGTGAGCCTATGGCAAAAACTCGTTTCACTTGGCACCTCCTTTCGCAGGGGCTGGCCTCTCGGTGCGCCAGTAGTTGAGGGTGATGTTCTTTGGTCGGGGCGGGTTGGCCTTGAGTTCCGCCTCGCGTTGAAGTTGGGCACGCTCGCGGCCTTCGTAGGCGGCCTTCAGTCGGGCAAACTCATTGTTATAGATGTCGTGGAGTGCCTGGATGGGAACAAGAATATCCGGATCCGCGGGCGGGTCGCCAATGATCGAGAAGGTGGCTTTCCCGTTAGGGAAATCGGGCATCACGGGGGCTTTGTATGGGTGGTCGTGGGAGGCGCGAAGATAAGCCATGCGGTCGATGTCCTCATAGCCCCACATCATGAGCAGGCTGAACCTATGGCCGTCGGCGGCGGCGAAGTTGGCGAAGCCGGATAGTAGGCCGAAGTCGGCGGACGACCATAAGCTGACGGGTTCGCCATGGCCGTTGGGCCAAACTCTGACCAAAGTGCGGGGCGGGGAATCCTTGGACCGATAGACCGTGGCCCCCAAAAACAGGAAATCCCATTTGGGGCGTGGCTCGCCTATTTCGGCTGGCTCCTCCTGTAGGGTGGATTCGGCAAGAACCGGCGCGGGTTGGGGCGGCGGTGGCAATGCGATGGGTTTGATCCTGCGAATGGTGATGCTGCGCCCGCCTTGTTGATGCGTGGTGGTGGCGAGGATGTCCTTTGCGGGAACTCTGAACACGGGCTGCGGTGGTTGCGGTGGGGGTGGGGTGCCGTCCGGTAGATCGCCCAGAATGCAGGCGGTGGCGGGCAAGTCGGCAGACTCGGCGGCGGGCTGGGGCAGGGTTGCCTCCGTCACACTTGGGTCAGCGGGTTGAACCTGTGAGGAAGCCGCTGGTGCCTGCTGTGCCGCAAGCAGGCCGTGACTGATGAGGAGGGCGCAGAGGATTCGCGGGAGCATTGGCGTGAGGGTATTGGTTGAAGCAGCAGGCCTCCCAACTGATAACAATCGGTTCCTATCATGGATTCCCGGAAGCGGTCAACATTATCCCTCATTATTCCGAAATAATTTCATGGCACCTCATTGAATACCAACCACCAACCTGAATCACTGGCAAGAGCGGTAATCGCCAAAAGCCGGGGGGGCAAATCCGGGGGGACCCCCTCCTCATTTTGGAATCCCGCGCTGGGAAAACATTGGAAACGCAACGACTTACAACACATGTTAGGCAACCAGCGCTAAGCGTTCGGGACGAAGAGGTCGTGGGTTCGAATCCCGCCGCCCCGACCATCTGTTAGTTTTGGGGGCATTTGTGCGGCAATCGTTGATTTCATGGGCATTGGTGCGTCTCTGTTTTTTGTTCGTGATGCATGAATATGACTGGTGATACGGCTCTTTGTGTGAAATCCGTGTGGAATCCCCTAGGAATTCTGTCGCGGAATCCGGTCGGAATTTGAACCCTGCCAGACACCGGCATCCCATGGGCAGAACCGCGCTGATTGGCGTCTGTCATAGGGCCGCTTGTCTGAAATGGCTTCATCCGTCACACATCTGCCATATCGCCGCCACCGATCAAGGTCATTTTCGCTTTATCGAGAATTCCGCAGGCTCGGCGGGAAACTGGCGGGCTAGCCAAATTTGCCGCCGCCAACTCTGCTTGTGGCGCATGAGCGGATTGATCCCGCATTTCAAACTCAGCATGGCGGGGCGGGGAGTGGTGGCGGCGTTGGAACGAATGGGATCGGATGGGGCTTGCCGCCGGGTAAGGAATCTGTTGGAATCTATCCACGCTTCCGACGGCAGGAAGCCCTTACAGGAACCGCAACCGCCCCCCCATGCCCGACGCCACGCCAGAGCAGATCACCGCTTTCATCGAACGCTGGGAACATTCCGGGGCTGCCGAGCGTTCCAATTACGTGCTCTTCCTGAGTGAACTCTGTGCCCTGCTCGACCTGCCGCGCCCCGATCCCTCCTCGCCCGACAACGCCCAAAACAGCTACGTCTTCGAGCGTGCCATCACCCGCAAGAGTCTCGACGGCACCACCACTACCGGCTTCATCGACCTTTACCGGCGCGGCTCATTCGTGCTGGAAAGCAAGCAGGGCACCAATGCACCAGGCGAGGAGAACGCGCTCGCCGCCCTCGTCGCCCCCACCGCAGCCACCGGCAAGACCGGCCACGGCAAGCGCGGCACCGCTGCCTTCGACAAGGCCCTTGAGCGTGCCTACCACCAGGCACGCGGCTACATCACAGCGCTTTCTGCCGAGGAGGGCCGCCCGCCGTTTCTCATTGTTTGCGACATCGGCCACTCGCTCGACATCTATGCCGAATTCACTGGCACCGGTGGCCAATACGAACGCTTCCCCGATCCGGTCTCGCATCGCATCACCCTGCCCGACCTTCACCGCCCGGAAATCCGCGAGCGCTTGCGCAAAATCTGGCTTGATCCGCATGCGCTCGACCCCTCGAAATTCGCCGCAGCCGTCACCCGCGACATCGCCGGCCGCCTCGCCGTGCTGGCCAAGTCGTTAGAAGCCGATGGCCATGATCCGCAGGTCATCGCCGGATTCCTTCAGCGCTGCCTGTTCACCATGTTTGCCGAGGACGTGGGGCTGTTGCCCGAGGGTGGTTTTAGAACCTTGCTGGATCGGATCAAGGACACGCCGCAGGGTTTCCCGGTGATGGTCTCCGGCCTGTGGCGGGACATGGCCACCGGCACCCGCTTCTCTGCGTTGCTTTTGAAGGAAATCGCCTGCTTCAATGGCGGGCTGTTTGAGAACACCACCGCCCTGCCACTCTCTGCCGCGCAACTGGCGATGCTCACAGACGCCGCCGATAAAGATTGGAGTGCAGTCGAACCGTCCATCTTCGGCACGCTCCTAACACGCGCGCTTGATTCCCGTGAACGCCACAAACTTGGGGCCGAATACACGCCGCGTGCATATGTCGAACGCCTGATCCGCCCCACCATCATCGGCCCGCTCCGCGACGAATGGGACGCCGTGCGCGTGGCCGCCGTCACGCTTCACGATGAAGCCCACCTAGCCGAAAACCTAGCCGATCAACTGCAAGCCGGCGCCACGGCAAAATTAACCGCCAGTGCTCCCGCCGAGGCGAAACAACTCGGGGCCGAAGCCGTGCGCCTGCGCAAGGAATCCGACAAGCGGCATGCCGAAGCCCTCCAACAGGTCATCACCTTCCATCGCCATCTGTGCAAGCTGCGCATCCTTGACCCCGCCTGCGGCACCGCGAATTTCCTCTATGTCACCATGGAGCACATGAAGCGGTTGGAATCCGAGGTGCTAGAACTCATCGCCGCCCTGGGTGGCCATACCACCTTGAACATGGAAATGGACGAATTCCGCGTCCGACCCACACAATTCATCGGCCTCGAACTCAACAAGCAAGCGGTTGCCATCGCCCAACTTGTCCTGTGGATCGGTTATTTCCAGTGGCAGCGCAAGACCACCGGCAAGGCCGATACCGGCGAGCGCCCGCTGTTGCCAAAAGACAAGAGCATTTATGAACAGGATGCCGTGCTTGCCTATGATGCCCGCATTCCTCGGCGCGAACCACAATCCGGCGAAATCCTAACGGTTTGGAACGGCTACACCACCAAGACGCATCCCGTCACCGGAAATGAAGTGCCTGACGATTCCGCCCGCCGCGCCCTGTTCGATTACACCAACCCGCGCCGTGCCGAATGGCCGCAGGCGGATTATATTGTTGGCAATCCGCCGTTCATAGGAGCCTCCCGCATGCGTGAAGCGCTTGGAGATGGCTATGTGGAAGCCTTGCGCAAGGTTTGGAAAGGCGATGTGCCTGAATCTGCTGATTTCGTCATGTTCTGGTGGCGCAAAGCTGCCGAACTCCTCAGCGACGGCAAAACCAAACGCTTCGGCTTCATAACCACCAATTCCATTCACCAAACTTTCAACCGTCGTGTGCTTGAGCCGTTTTTGGCCGATGCCAAGAAACCGCTACATATCGCCTACGCCATCCCTGATCACCCATGGATTGATTCTGCCGATGGTGCAGCCGTGCGCATTGCCATGACTGTCGCCGCCCCTGGCAAAGCCGAGGGCATCCTTGAAAAGGTTATCGCGGAACATGCACGCGAAGACGGCGAGAACGAGGTCACGCTCCAAAGGATTGGCGGCACTCTTGCCGCTAATCTTCAAATCGGTCCGGACGTGAGTTCATGCTGCGGCCTTGCATCAAACGATAACCTATCAAATCGGGGATTTTGCTTGTTTGGGGCAGGGTTCATTGTATCCGCCGAAGTTGCTCAGATTATACAACGACCTTCAGTTACCGACGCCTTGCCAATCATTTGGAACTATCGCAATGGCAAGGATCTCACTAACCGGCCTCGTGGGGTAATGGTGATCGATGCGTTTCCATTTTCGCTGGATCAACTCCAATCTCAACATCCAGGCGTTTATCAGCATCTTCTTGTCCATGTGAAGCCCGAGCGAGATCATAACTCACGTGAAGGAAGGAAAACTCTTTGGTGGGCTTTCGGAGAACCCAACAAGAAGCTTAGAGGCCAATTGGCGGGCCTTCCGCGCTACATCGCCACCGTCGAAACTAGCAAGCACCGCTTCTTCACGTTTCTTGATAGGGAAATTCTGCCGGATAACATGCTGGTAGCGATTGCCAGCGATGATGCATGGCACTTGGGAATTCTTTCAAGTTCGATACATCCCGTCTGGTGTCTATCACAAGGCGGTTCACTAGGCATGTATATAGGAAATATCCGCTATAATAAATCTCGTTGTTTTGAACCCTTTCCGTTCCCAGCCCTCGAAGAAAGCGAACTCAAAAAGCGCATCCGCGACCTTGGCGAGCGGCTTGACGCACACCGCAAGCGCCAGCAAGAATTCTATCCTGACCTCACTCTCACCGGCATATACAACGTCCTTGAAAAACTCCGCTCTGGTGACGCCCTTGATGCCAAGGACAAGGCGATACACGACAAGGGCCTCGTCTCCATCCTCAAGCAGATTCACGACGAGTTAGACGCGGCCGTGTTGGAAGCCTACGGATGGGCCGACCTCGCAACCGCCATCCCACCCGCTGACATCCTTGCCCGTGGTGGTCCTGATGCCGCAGGACTGGAACAGCAACTCCTCACCCGCCTCGTCGCGCTCAACCACGAACGGGCGGCGGAAGAAAAGCGCGGGCTCATTCGCTGGTTGCGTCCCGACTATCAATCCCCCGGTGCCGCCACCGCTCCGGCCGCCGAGCAAACCGAAATCACCCTCCCCGACGACGAGGAAGCCACCCCGAGTATCGCCGTGGCCCTCGCATGGCCCGAAACCATGGCCGAACAAGTGGTGGCCGTGCGCAAGTTGCTCACTTCCGTCGGCCATGACGCCGAACGCCTCGCAGCCTGCTTCGGTCGCAAGTCACAGAAGCGCACCGCCCAAATCACCGCCATCCTCGACACGCTCAGGGCGCTGGGACACATCGCCTAAGGTCTCGTCATGCGGTTTTTATTCATCTGTATCAATCGCTCTCCGAAAATTCACCGGGGCTCTCGGCGGGTGATTTCTGCCTCAAGGCCGGGATGAAGGCTGACTTGAAACACCGGGATGAACGCCCCGCGCAGTTTCTTGAACGGGTCACCCGGGAGCGGGACGAGCGCCTGAAGCAACTGGCGAAGGCGGCGGAAGGCCCTGCTAACCCGTTCGTATTCGAGGGAACCGAGCGGCGGGTTTCGCCACTCGCCGTCGGCGGCAAGGCGCATCAGCATGCCGAGGGCGTGGT
>JBAXPF010000262.1:0-6103 GCA_037132955.1 Verrucomicrobiota bacterium
GCGATCTCCGAATCGCCCTCGATCCAAGGAGGGGCGATCTCCGAATCGCCCTCGATCCAAGGAGGGGCGATCTCCGAATCGCCCTCGATCCAAGGAGGGGCGATCTCCGAATCGCCCTCGATCCAAGGAGGGGCGATCTCCGAATCGCCCTCGACGATGAAGCAGGCAAGCGCCTTGCCTCCACTCATTGGCACCCCATGGGCAACGGTGATTCGGAGATCGCCGCTCCTTGAATACGCCCGCACGGCAGTTTTTGGCAGCGCCGGATGGTTCTGACCTTATTGCCCTGCATCGAGCCCGCGGGCATCAAAGGGCTTGCCAACCGGGGCCGGGGCACCTACCCATGGGGCGCGGGTTCCACCCTGAATCTAACAAACAGCCTGCGGCAGAGAAATCTGACAAACACACCTTTCCCCATGACTCAGCCAGAATCCAATTCCTCCGTTCTGTCCCGCCTGGCGGTGTGCAGTTGGTCGTTGCGACCCGTCGATCCGGCCGGACTCGCGCGCCAATTGTCAGACATTGGTCTCAGGCTCACGCAGCTCGACCTTGATCCGTTGCGTGAGAATCCGGCGGTCTGGGGCGATCTGCGCGCGGTGTTGGCGGATGCGGGCATCCGTGCGATTTCAGGGATGTTTCGCACGGTGGGCGAGGACTACACGTCACTGGAAACCATCCGCCGCACCGGCGGGTTGGTGCCCGATGGCACCTGGGCCCAAAATTGGCAAAACCTCCAACAGACCGCCAGGAATGCCCAACAACTGGGTCTGGACATCGTGATGACGCACGCCGGATTCCTGCCACACGAGACGAGCGATCCGGCATTCGACAAAATGCTCGGGCGGATGCGCCAGGTGGCGCGGTTGTTCGCCGACCACGGTCTCACGCTGTGCTGTGAGACCGGGCAGGAATCCGCGGAGTCGCTCGTATCCTTCCTCGATCAGCTCGCCGAACCGAACGTGGCGGTCAACTTCGACCCGGCCAACATGCTGCTCTACAACAACGGCGATCCCATCGCCGCACTCCGCACCATCGGCCACCGCGTGAAGTCCTGCCACCTCAAGGACGCCAAGGTCACCCAAGTGCCTGGCGCCTGGGGTGAGGAGGTGCCCGTCGGCACCGGCCAGGTGGATTGGCCCGCGTTCTTCGCCACCATGGCCGACATTGGCTTTGCCGGCTACTTCTGCTTCGAGCGCGAAGCCGGCAGCCCGCGTGGTGCCGACATTGCCGCCGGTTGGAAGTTCGTCCAACATCTGTTAGAACCCCAACCAAAATCATGATCAACGTCGCCGTCGTCGGCCTGGGCTGCATGGGCATCACCCACCTCAAGGCCTACCGCAATCTCCCCAACGCCCGCATCGCGGCGCTCTGTGATGCCGCGCGCCTGCCGGTCGATGGCGTGTTAGACGCCACAGGCGGCAACATCGGCAGCGACGACCGCCTGACGTTCGACATGACCCAGGTGAAGGCGACCCACCATCTGGACGAACTGTTGGCCGACCCGGCCATCGACTTGATAGATATCTGTGTGCCGACGCTGGCGCATCCGCAACTGGCGATCGCGGCGCTCAAGGCCGGCAAGCACGTCATCTGTGAGAAACCGCTGGCCCGCACCGCCACAGCCGCGCGCGAAATCGCCGAGGTGGCGGCGACCGCCAAAGGGTATTTCATGCCGGCCATGTGCATCCGCTTCTGGCCCGAGTATGTGCGGCTCAAACAAGCCATCGATGAGATGACTTACGGCAGGGTGCTGGCCGCGCGCTTCCGCCGCGTGTCCGAGCCACCGGCCTGGGGCCGCGAGCATTTCTTTGACGGCGCAAAATCCGGCGGAGCCATCCTCGATCTGCACATTCACGACGCGGATTTTGTGCAGTTCTGCTTTGGGCGTCCGCAGGCGGTGTTTGCGCAAGGGGTGTCGCATTACAGCGGGGCGATTGACCACGTGATGGCGCAATATCAAGTGGCCTGTGGTGCGGCGGTATCCGCGGAAGGAAGTTGGTTGATGGGCGACGGCCAGGGATTCGAAATGGCTTTCACCGTTATCTTCGAGAACGCCACGCTGGACTTCAACAGCAGGCAAGCGAGCGATGGCTTGCGGCTGTTTGAGAAAGACCAGGTGCCACGCACCCTCACCGTCGCACCCGGCGATGGATATCTGGGGGAACTCGGCTACATGCTCAAGTGCATCGCCGGGCACCAGGCGCCCGCCATCGTCACCGCGCACGACGGTGCCAGCGCCGTGGAGATCTGCGAAGCTGAAGACGAGTCGGTCAGGACCGGTCGGCTGGTGGAGCTATAACAACGTTTTCCTCGCGCAGCCATTGCAGGAAGGCGGGATGATCGGCCAGATCGTATTGGAAGCAATGGAAGCCGTGGGCACGGCCCGTGGCAATGTTGTCCGCCAGATCGTCGATGTAGAGGGTGGTGGCGGGATCGAGTTGATAGGTGTCGATGGCGTACTGATAGATCGCGGGGTCGGGCTTGACGGCCCCGACCTCATACGACAGGACGGCGGCATGGAACAGGGAGAATTGAGGGAAATACTCAAACGCCCACGGGCAGTGAATGGCGTTGGTGTTGGAAAAGAGAATGAGCCGGTGGCCGGCGGCGGCGAACTCGCGCACACTTTGCCACATCGGCAGGTTGGGGGTGAAGATGTGCCGCCAGACGTGGCGGAACTCGTCGGGGCTGGCAGTGCTGCCGAGAACCACCAAGGCCCACTCGATGAAGGATTCCGGATCGATGGCACCGGTTTCAAAGTCATCCTTGCGATCTAACATTAGAGCCAGGCGCTCCAGTGGCGTTGCGGTTTCAGGTGGCACCAAGCGGTCCAGCATGGACTCAAAATCAAAGTCCAGCAAGACGCGGCCGATATCGATGAGGAAGGTCATGGGAGAGACAGAAGAGTTAGAGACAGAAGACTGAAGACAAGAGGAAGAATGAGACGAATGCGGCCTATGGGACGAATAACTGATAACTGATAACTCTTATCTTGTGTCTTCTGTCTTCAAGTCTTCCGTCTTTTGCAGGATGCAGCGGGCGGCGACGATGGCGCCGGCATTGCGGTTGTGGCTGGCCAGAGCGTATTTCATCGAGCGCCAGGAGGCCGCGCGGGCGGCGAGGATGGCGCTGATTTTGGCAGTGAGATCACGGGGAACCTCGGCGAGACCGCCGCAGCCGATCGTCTCCAGCAAGCGCAGGTTGCCTTCCTCCTGGCCAGGCACAAGGTGGTGGATAAGCATCGGGCAATGGGCGGCAATGGCTTCGTGAACGGTCGCACCGCCAGCCTTGCCAACGACGAGGTGGTGATGAGTGAGCAGATAGGGAATGCGGCGGGTCCAGCCCATGATCCGGACGCGGCGCGGATAGGCCTGCTGGAGCTTGCGGGCGGCGGCATGCAGCAAGCCGACATTTTTCCCGAGCACCAGAGTCATGCGCACGGCGGGTGAGGCGTCGAGAATGGCGCTGCCACAGCTAAGCACGGCGTGCCGGCGCGCCGTGGGGAAAAACAGGACACGGAACGGCTCACAGGCATCCGCGGGATCGAGCGGGGCGATCCGGGCAAATTCAGGGTTGACGGGAAAGCCGGTGTCGATGATGCGTTCGGCGGGAATCCGGCTGCCAATCATGGCTTGCCGCGTGGCCGGATCGGTCACCAACCAGTAATCACTGGGCGCCCGCAACCACGCGGAGTTGATCTCCATGGAGTCGGTCACCACGGTGAAGACGGGCACTCGCTGCCCGGTGTTGCGGAAAATCTTATCTAGCAGATAGGGATATAGCGGATAGGTGCTGACAATGGTGGTGGGTTGGAAGTCGGCGATGAGCTTGACCAGCAGGCGCTGGGGTTTGAGCGACATGAAAGAGCCGGTGTGGTTTAAGTCGATGCGGTCGATCGAATCGTAGATTTTCTCCCAGACATGCGGGAGATAATCGGTGGCAAAGCGGTAGAGGCGGCTGAGGATCCGGGTGACCCAGGGGGTGGCGAGCAGGCAGGGGTCGCAGACTTGGGTCTGGGCGCCGGCGGCGGTGAGGGCGAGGGCGAGATTTCTCGCGGCGCTGTTGTGGCCTTCGCCGAAGGCGGCGGTGACGATGAGCAGACGCGCGGGATTGGACATGGCGGGGTTCTCGGGGGGACTTTAGGATGATTGCGACATTGCGTCGATGGTCATTTTGGGTTATTGCTACCGCCGAGCATGGTGCGAGGGAAAAAACCGATGGAATTGAGGCCGGTGGATGACGATCCGGAGCCAAAGTTGGAGGTAATCCGCTTGGGGGACGAACCACAGCCGGTGCGTCTGGTGCCCGAAGATCCGGTTGCCCGGCCAGGCCGGGTGGCGCGCTTGGAAATCCCTGCGGTGGTGGCAGTGGACAGCCGCCGGACCCACGAACCAGGGCCGGAAGATTTGCTGGACTCGGAGCTGTTGGATTCAGTCACGGGAGAAGAGACATGGGGGAAGACCCCGGCCCAGAGCGAGCCCTTGCCGTGGGGGTGGTTTGCGTTGCTGGGTCTGCTGCTGACCGGTGCCGTCATTTGGTCGGTCAGCTACGTCAGGCAAGCGGAGCCGCTGGTGGCGGAGGCCCATCAGCAAGCGGTGGAAGTGGTCAATGAATCTGCGGCGAGTGATTTAGCCATGGAACAGTTACTCCAACGCATCGAAGACACGGTGAAACGATTTTGTGAAGCAACCTCGATTGAGGCGATGCTCCCCGTGGCGCGCCATCCCGAGCGCGTCCGCCCCCTGATGGAGCAATACTATGGCCAACACCCGCTGCAAGCGCCGGGCTTCGCCAAGGTCAAGACTCTCCGCGGTGCCGTGTTGGATAGCACAGACAATTTTTGGGAGTTGTCCGTGGTGCTGGGCGACGGCGAGAGCAAGAAATTCCTGCTTCAGGAGACGGAGGATGGAAGCATCCGGGTGGATTGGGAAACGGCTGTGACCTACCAACCGATGAAGTGGGACGACTACGCGCTGCAACGGCCTGCGGACACGACGCTGGATTTTCGGGTGCTGGTGGATGAGGACCATTTTTTCAGCCATGAGTTCAGCAATTCCAACCGCTGGATATCGTTCCGTTTGACGGCGCCTGGGCAAGAGGAAACGCTCTTCGGGTATGCGGCCAAGGGGGGGCCGGTGGCGACGGCCTTGCTGGCGATCTTAGGGCAAAATGCGGCTCCCCATCGACCCGCGATTTTGCGGCTGAAATTGCCACCCGACATGCAATCGCGGCGCGGCGTGGTCATTGACAAGGTGCTCAGTTCACGCTGGGTCTATGTGAACCCTCCGGATTCTGACTCTTGATTTCCATGTCTGACGGTGCCAGAGTCGGCGCGTTGAGCCAACAAACCCAACCCGATGAAGGGGTCCGCAGCGCCGGGCCAAGTGCCCGCTATCTACCGGTGGTGGCCGGGGTTGGAGTGTTTCTTGCGTATCAATATGCGGCGGCGCTGTGGCGCCTGGCCCATCAGGCGGGGGGCATGGAGAACAAGTTCAGCGCGCTGGCGCGTAACGAATATCTTGGGTTTCTCATCGGACAGAACCTGCAAATGCTGCTGGCGTATGCCATTGTAGCGCTCGTCGGCGCGTATTTGTTGCAGCCCTGGGTGGCGTGGTGGAGTGCCCGCTCGACCTACCGGAGTTTTGGAGTGATCGCCTTGCGCAGCTTGCTGCTGAGCGCCCTCGTGCAAGGCTACTGCACGCTGCGCCTGGTGGATACCCGTCCGTATTTTCTCAATGATGAGAGTTTTTCGAACTGGTATTTCCGCGCCCTGGAGATGCTGCCTGCGGCGGCCAAGCCTGTGGTGTTTCAAGGTCTGTTCACTCTGCTGCCGGTGCTGGTGCTTGCCGCCGCTCTCCTCTGGCAAGTCCGGCGGCGCGGCCGCAAAGGGTGGCTGGTGGCGGGCGTGCTGGTGGTGGCGGGCGTGGGCTGCGGAATGGCGCTGCGCCAATCGGGTGGATCCGCCGGCGCGATGACCAAGGGCAAACGGCCTAACATTCTGATCCTTGCCTCGGATTCCTTGCGCGGCGACAAACTCGGCTGCGCGGGCTACCGGTCGGCACGCGCTGCAGGTGCGGCGGCCGCCGGGGTTTCACCGCAGATT